>CAJTLR010000009.1:622-59110 GCA_910577185.1 uncultured Acetatifactor sp. | reverse complement strand
TTTTCAAAGAAAACTATATTTCGAATACTATAATTTATTTTTTCATACTTTCCTGACATTCCGTTACAAATACCTGCCGATCACCTCATCGCTCCACACCTGGACTTCAATATACCGCTCCGGCCCCAAACGCCCGTCATCATTCCAGTCCTGCGGCAGTCCGTATTTCCCAATGACCTGCAGAATCTCTTCATAAGTATACAGTCTCTGACGATACTCCTTTCCATCGTTTACAAGCGGACTGAACGCCGGCATGGAATCGCCGTAAGTAAAAGAAATCGTGCTCTTGTCAAATTCCTCTGCGGGAATTCTCACGAAAGCCCCCTCCTCATACCAGGTACTCAGCCACGGACTATGCTCCACCACCAGATAATGGGGTGCCATGCGCTGCATCTTTCCGCCTTTTTCGGCAAAAGCAGCCCTCAGGATCCCTTCGCAGCGCCGTCTGTGTTCCACATACAAAGGGTCACGCCTGGCGCTCTGGGATTTTGGTTTTTCACGTTTGATGACTTCGAGAACGGCCTTCGCGTCCTCCAGGGACAAATCGGACAGACTGCGGAACGGGCCTGTCCTTTTATCATAATAATGATAGAAATACATAGTATCCTCCAATCAAAATGCCCCGGGGCCAAATATACCGCAAAACGGGGCGTACAGAAGGCGGGAATGTATTTTCAAACCCGCTCTACAAGTTATCTTACAGAGAGCCCGCCAAAAAAGCAACTATAATCTTACTTGTTTTTTCCCTGCAAAACGGTTACACTGAATATGGGCGGACACGCCACAGGAAATGATTCTTACAAAAATGCAGACAGGAGGCAGAAATGTACGATTTGATTATCATCGGTTCCGGCCCGGCAGGACTCTCGGCAGCGGTTTACGGGAAGCGGGCCCACCTGAATTTAGTGGTTCTGGAAAAAAATCCCATGAGCGGGGGACAAGTGCTGAACACTTATGAAGTGGACAATTACCTGGGACTGCCCGGCATCAACGGTTTCGACATGGGACTGAAGTTCCGGGAACACGCAGACAGGCTGGGAGTGGAATTCCGAGAAGTATCCGCTCTTTCCATGGAAGACAGGGGCAGCAGCAAACTGGTACACACAAACCAGGGAGACCTGGAAGCCCGGGCTGTCATTCTGGCCACCGGCGCCGTCCATGCCACCCTTGCAGTGCCCGGGGAAGAAAGGCTCACCGGAAAAGGCGTATCCTACTGTGCCACCTGCGACGGCGCCTTCTTCCGGGGAAAAACCGTGGCTGTGGCAGGCGGAGGGGATGTGGCACTGGAAGACGCCATCTATCTGGCCCGTCTCTGCGAAAAGGTGTATCTGATCCACAGACGGGACGAATTGCGGGGCGCCATGATCTTACAGCAGGAACTGAAAAAACTTCCCAATGTGGAAATTTTATACAGCCATGTGGTGGAAGAGATTCTGGGAGAAGAAAAAACCGAAGGCATCCGTGTGAAAAACCTGAAAACCGGCAGCACGGATACACTGTCCCTGGCCGGATTGTTTGTGGCTGTGGGCATCCGTCCCGGCACGGAACTGGTCCGCTCCCTGGCAGACTGCGACGAAGGCGGTTATGTGCTGGCAGGGGAAGACTGTGCCACCAGCCTGCCCGGACTCTTTGCGGCAGGGGATGTGCGTAAAAAGCCTCTGCGCCAGATTGTGACGGCTGTGGCGGACGGCGCCAATGCCGCGGCAGCCGTGGGCAGCTATCTGAAATCGGAAACGGCCGGAAACTGACGCTGTACCGTCTGTATAATACGCAAAAAGCGTATATTCCGGCAGCAAAAGCCGTACCCCTCCCCCGGGTACGGCGTCACTGTCAGAGAAAACTGAGGAAAATCCATGACGAACGAAAAGAAACTGGCCCTGATCACCGGCGCATCCCGGGGAATCGGCAGGGCCACGGCAGAAATATTTGCGGAAAACGGTTATGACCTGATACTTACCTGCAGGGATTCCATGGAAGAACTGGAAAACCTGGCCGACTCACTGCGCGGCAGCTGCGCCATCTCCTGCCTGCCCGTCCAGGCAGATATGGGAAAAGAATCTGACGTAGCCCGGCTGTTCTCAGACATCACACATCTGGATGTGCTGGTCAACAATGCGGGTATGGCGTATTTTGGCCTTCTCTCCCGGATGACTGCCCGGGAATGGCATGAGGTTTTCGCCGTCAATCTGGATTCCTGCTTCTATACCTGCCGGGCCGCCATTCCCCTGATGCTTGAGCGCCATGCGGGGAGAATCATCAATGTATCCTCTGTCTGGGGCGCCCAGGGAGCTTCCATGGAAGTGGCCTATTCCGCCTCAAAGGGCGGCATGAACGCCTTCACCAAAGCGCTGGCCAAGGAACTGGCTCCCAGCAACATCCAGGTCAATGCCATAGCCTGCGGTGTCATCGACACGGCCATGAACCGGCATCTGTCCCCGGAGGACATGGCGTCACTGCGGGAGGAAATCCCTGCCGACAGACTTGGCAGTCCCCGGGAAGCGGCCGCGCTGATCTTCCAGACCGCCCTGGCCCCGGCTTATATGACCGGCCAGATCATAACAATAGACGGCGGATGGTATTGATCCGCCGTCTTTTTAACATAATTAACCCCATTTCTGCGCGGCCTTTTGCGCATGTCAAGTTTGTGGATGCCGCGCAGACACAAACTTGGGATTGAAAATTTTCAATTTTCAATCTTTCATCTGCCCCTTACCGGAAAGCATCTTTTTCTTCTTCAAAAATTTCCTGAATATCCGTGCCCGGCGCCAGGGAATCCACAATTTCCTGCATTTGTTTCCTGCTTCTGGCAGCCTTGCATCGCATGATCACTTCTTCCTTCTGGCTCTCCGTCAGTCCGGCATACCCGTTCATGGCCGCCGTATTCATGGCCAGGGACATCCCGAAACCGATGGGCAGATCCGTAAGCGTCCCGTCATAGGCGCCGCCATAGCCGCCGACTCCGTTAAAATCCATAACTGCACACCCTCCTTTCGCATTATAAGAGTGTGCAGTTTCCGCACCGCTTATCCTCCGGCCTGCCAGCCACATTTCACCAGCCCTGCCATGCACTTCCTGCCGTCAGTTTCCTGCGGCTTCATATTCCCCAATCTTTTTCTCAGCCTCCTCCACGCTCTTATAGCCGTACATTTTTACACTGTTTTTCATAATATCATAGGCCGGATTCCTGCCCAGACGGGCGTATTCCACCACATATCTGCCGTACATTTCCAGCATTTTGTCAGAATAAGTTCCCAGTTCCCCCCGCAGATAAGTCTCATAAGAGGTGTCATAGGCAGTGTCCTCATACGTATGGATATTTCTGGCGTTCCCCCCAAGCACCGGATATTGGGCACAGAATTCTTCCATCCAGTTTACCTGCAGCGCGGTAATCTGTTCGATGATGGCCTTCTTTTCCGGACTCAGTTCCGGAAAATGATCTTTGATCTCTTCGTATTTTTCCGGCGCCGTGCTTTCCATCATACGGCCATATTTTTCTTCTATCAGATTGCGGCCATCATGGAATTCCCTGTAAAAATCATAAAAATACTGTATCAGCATCGTCCGGTTCCAGGTCAGATACTGGCTTTTGCGCATAATGGAAAATGTGGACCAGTCATTCTGGCACACCGCCCTGCCCCCTTCATTTTTCACCTTGTCAAAGGCTTCAAATTCCAGCCTGGCAATCTCCTCTGCCAGCTCCCTGTCTTCCTTCGCCATCAGGGAAGCCTTGAACACCATTTCCGCGCTGTGGGCATCCAGATAGCAGTCCTTGTCGCTGATGGCCCCTTCGGCATACAGTTCCGCCACAAAATAACCGGCCAGCCCGTCCGCACACTGCAGGGTCAGATCCGGGGCCTTGTCCTCTCCGGCACCGGCATTTTTCTGTGCTTCCCCCGCAGGCGCCGCCCCGTCGCCACAGACACCGCCGGCCTGCACACTGTCCGCAAGCTTCTTCAGATAGCCGGCCACTTCCCTGCCTTCCTCCGACTGTTCCATGCTGTGCAGAAGCCACTTATCATGGACCGGGTATCTGTTTTCTATATAATGCTGTAGTCTCATGGCCTCCTTTATGCCATCCCAGACCATCATCCGGGCAGTGACATCATCCCCCCTGCCAAGCATTCTGGGATAATTATACTGGACTGCCTGGGCATATTTTGCCGCTCCTTCTGCCATCTTCAGATAACGGATCTCCTGGGGATATCCTTTTTTCAGTTTTTCCCGGAATGCGGTGAGAATGCCCTCGTCGTCCCGGAAAATTTCTCCATTGACTATGGCAGACAGGGACACGTCATTCACATGCCGCCAGTCTATCAGTTCATACACATCCGTGCCAGCCAGATCCTCCAGAAAATCCGGTATCCGGATGACACCCCGCCGGTTCCGGATACTTCTGCGGATCCCCCGCTTATAGCCTTTGTATTCCAGAGGCAGGCTGTTATAGGCATTCTGCAGCGCCTGTCCGATCTCCTGGAAAGTTTCATCCGTAATCCACATGCAGAAACCCGGCCCCCAGTCATGGTCCCTGGAAACCGCATCATCATAACCATAGCAGTCGGATCCCCTGCCTGCCAGCCCCACTGCGATTTTTCCGGCATATTCGGGAAACTGTTCCTCTATCATCTTTTTTCCGTACTGTTCATAATATTCCCTGGACAGGACAAGTCCCTTGTCATCCCCTGTTTTTTTCTCCGGCGTCATGACATCTCCTTCTTCCGGTTTTGGGGCATCCTTCCCCTGTGCCCGGGACACCGCCTCACCCGGGGAGGCTTCCCCTCTTTCCCCGGGGCTTTCTTTCCCGTCCTGCTGTCTGTCCAGGGCCCTCTCGCATGCCGTCACATTTTCCTGCAGCCTCTCATAATATGCATTTTTCCCCAGATATTTTTCCACGGTATCCCGTGCCTTCACATAATAGGACCTGGCTTTTTCATATTCTGCTTCATGATAACTGCAGGCTCCCAGCGTGGACAGGGCCGCGGCGTAATGGCTGTCCAGAATCTGCTCTTTCCGAAAAACCTCCACCGCCTTTTCCGCATAAGAACGCGCCTCCTGCCGCTCTCCCAGCTCCATGCAGGTATTTGCCAGATTGGCGTATGTGACGCCCGTCTCATAGGCCGCATTCTGCTTTTCCGCAATCTTCAGGGCTTCCAGCTGCCTTGCCTTCGCCTCCGGGAAATTTCCCATCTCCTGGTACAGGAGACTGACATTGTTTTTCAGTCCGGCCATAAACATACTGTCCGGCTCCAGCAGTCTGTCATAAATCTCCTGTACCTGCCCATAATATTCCAGGGATTCCTGCAGCCTGCCGCAAGCCCGGTACGCAGTGGCCACATTGAGAACCGTGGTGGCATAGGGAATACTGCCCTCCAGTCCCATTCGCTTTGCCTGGGCAATAGCCTGTTCCGCAATCTGGAACACTTTTTCTTTCTGGCTTGTCTCCCTGTAATAGCCCAGCAGTTCATTCAGAAGCTGCAGCACACATTCGTCATTCTCCTCCCTGACCGCCTGCCCAATGGCACGGCACATCAGTCCTTCTGCCTCTTCTCCCTTATTTTCCGCATAAAATGCGTCCACCTGCGCCAAAATTTCCTGAATGTCCAATGCTCCGCCCTCCTTTTTTCTTCCCTGCAGCTGGCAGGAAACCCCCAGGCTTTCGTGCAGGATAACATATCTCTTTACACGAATGTGGGGGTTTTTGCTCATCTGCTGCCGCTTTTCACCCTGTCCGCAATCATGGATGCCACGCAGCCGCTTCCTATACCGCTTATGACACCGAACAGCACATCCGTGGGATAATGTACTCCCAGATATAGACGTGACAGCCCGATCAGCGCTGCCAGAACCAGCGCCGGAATTCCGAATTTTTTCGGCAGCTTCCGGAAGAAAACCCATGCCGCCGCAAAAGAAGATCCTGTGTGCCCCGAAGGGAACGAATAATCCCACTGCTTCCCGATCACCGAGACCAGTCCTTCCACCACCTCATAGGGCCGGATCCTGGCCACCAGATTTTTCAGAATCACATTATTGACCAGCAGCGAAATCAACAATGCCAGCAGACCTGTAAGGCCGATTTTTCTGGTTTTCGGAAAAAAAGCCAGCGCCAGTGTTGCCACAACCCATATCAGGCCGCTGTTTCCAAGTGCCGTAAGACCTGAGATAATCGGGTTGAGAAACGGTGTCCTGACCGTGTCCTGCAAAAACAGCAGGATGTCCGCATCCAAATTCAAAATCCACTCCATCGCATTTTCCTCTCTCTGATATCTCTATGTCTCTCCTGCCGTCCGTTTTTCTATTTTTTGAAAAAGCCTTTCAGGGCGTCCACGGAATCGGATACCTTGTCTGCCGTCAGTTTGGCCTTCACGCCATCCACAATATTCCCGATCATCTCCTCCGGCAGATCCACTCCCAGAATTCCTTCCAGGGCCTTCACCGGCTCCTTCCGGAACTGCTCCTGAAGCTCCTTATCCTTGCTGATTTTCTCCACCGCTTTCATAACTTGTTCTTTTACATCCATTTCGCATATCCTCTCTTTCTTTTTGTAAATCAGGGTTTTCTTTTATTATAACCTTTTCTTTCCCTGCCCGCAAGACCGGATTGTCTCTCACAGCTCTTCCAGAAGCCCATTGATTATTTTCTGCCACATCTCTTTATCCTTGGCTCCCTGCACCACATACACCACAATCCCGTTCTCATCCACAAAAAAAGTAGTCGGTACACCTGACACGCCTGTCAGAAGTCCAAGATACAGCGATTCATTCAGAAGCAGATGGGTAAAATCAGCCCCCGTCTCCTCAATCAGGCTTTCTGCCAGGGATATTTTCTCCTCCGTATCCCCTTCCTGCACATCGCTGATGATACCTATCAGACGGAATTCTTCCGGCTCATATTCTCCTGCCAGTTCGCCCAGATCCGGCATCTCCCGCAGGCAGGGACCGCAGAAAGTTCCCCACACATTGATCATGGTCAGCTTTGTCTCCGAAAACACATCGGAACTTACCTCATTTCCCTCCAGATCCATTGCTTCAAAAACCACCGGAACTGCCTCTTCCTCCTGGGAAGATGTGTCCGGGTTCTCCTGCCCGCTTTGAACGGGTGTACTTTCTGCCGGTCCCTTTTCCCCGCATCCGCTCATGAAAACCGCTGCCAGTATCACTGTCAGCACCAACCTTTTATATTTGCCCATCAACCTGCCTCCTTTTCCTGTTCATCCCGATTACCATGGTTCAAAAATTCCCTTTCAGCATTCTGTACCGGACATTTTGCCGCAGTACTCCGCAATCTCTCTTATCAGGTCAAACGGCACATTCCCGTAGGGAAACTGTATCGCCCCCTTGCTGTACCGGTACCCGGCCTCCTTCAGTCCCGGTGCAAAATGCTCCACCGCCTCCGGTCCCGGATAAATCCCCAGATGATTTTTGTGTGCGGCAAAGTGTATCAGGTTCCTGCCCTTCCAGAATGTGGGCATCTGCCAGGACATTTTCTCCCGGGCATCCGGCAGGGTCTCTCTGATTACGTCCCTCACCCGGCTCAGGATCTCCTGTATATCCTCCCTCTGTGCGGCAATATATTCATCTATATTCATATGGCCATCTCCTTATGATATTCCGCGCCGCGGGCATGTCCCCGCCGCTGTTTTCACTTCCCTGCCCTCCGGAAGAATTTCCGGCAGCATTGCCCGGTGGCTGCCTTACTTCCATTCATCCAGCATTTCCAGCATTTCCCGGGGATTCTCCGCCGCCTTCACCTGGTCCATGGATTTCACAATGATTCCTTCCTCATCAATCAGATAAGTTGTCCTTACAACCCCCATGGACACTTTGCCGTAATTCATCTTTTCCTTCCAGACATCATATGCCTTGATGGCCGTAAGTTCCTTGTCCGACAGCAGCGTAAACGGCAGACCGTACTTTTCTTCAAACTTTTTATGGGATGCAACGGAATCCCGGCTCACGCCAAGAACCACCGCCCCCTTCTCCAGAAACTGCGGATACCGCTCCCCGAAACCACATGCCTGTTTTGTACAGCCGGGAGTGCTGTCCTTGGGATAGAAATAGAGTATCACTTTCTTTCCCCTGTAATCTGACAGGGAATGCATCTTTCCATTCTGGTCCGGCAATGTAATATCCGGCGCTTTTGTTCCTGCTTTCAGCATTTTTATACCTCCATCTGATTTTTCCACACTGGCCCCGCCCGGTCTGCACAGTCTCCATTGCCTCCGCGGGCCTTTGGTCAGTTACATTATACCGCAAAATCCGGGGAATGTTAAGCATATGATCTCTCCTGCATGACAACATATTTCTGCCGGTCACCCACGGTTTTTCCGGTGCATTGCGATTGTGCCTTGCTTTTTCACTTATTATATAGGAAACGGAAGATTTTATTATACCATAATTTTGTGCGCATCAGCGCACATGGAATCAATAGTTGACACAATGCCCTTCTGTGTCAACATTATACCATGATTTTGTGCGCATCAGCGCACATGGAATCAATAGTTGACACAATGCCCTTCTGTGTCAACATTATACCATGATTTAGTACGCATCAGCGCACATGGAATCAGAAGCCGAAACAGTGTCTTTCTGTTTCGGTATCATGTCGATTTCTACTGTTTTAAATTACCAGGAAAACATTGACCCATGAATCCAAAGGAAGCGGGAACCGGCCGCCACATACTTCGGGATCTTTCCCATGAAATTGACAGCAAAAAGCGCCGGCTCCCCGCAATGGGAAACCGGCGCAACAAAAATGACTATCTTTCTATTTATTCTGTTCTCAATCGCTCAACAATGCTCTGCTTTTCCAAGTTCTTGAAACAGAAGAATGGGATAAGCACCGCAAAAGCCAGGAGGACAGGGGTACAGATCAGCAGCGGCATCAGCGTAAAATGGAACGTGCTGAACTCATTGGCTGCCATGGCACGGACACCGGTTCCAACAGCCAGAGCGCTGACAAGATAAGAAACCATCAGCGTGATCGCTGCGTAATCCAGCCCCTCACAAATCAGCATCTTCCGCAGCTGGCGCTTGGTCATGCCCACGGACTGAATCATGGCAAACTCTTTTTTGCGGGAAACAATGGCCGTGACCATGGAATTGATGAAGTTAAGCACACCCACCAGGGCAATGATCACGCTGATGGTATTTCCCATGACTGCCGCTGCCCGTGTTTCTGCCTCATACTGCTGTGTCATGGTTTTGCGGGATGTCACAGGCAGGCTGGTGTCATTGGTCCCGGTATACGCATCCAGCATCTCCTGTGCTGCGGGAATATGTTCATCATCCACATTGAAGAACAGTCTCCGCAGCGTATTCTCCGGCCACTGCTGCCGGAATACCGCAGCAGGAATAATAAAGTTCATGCAGTGCCGATTCTGTACACCGCCTTCATAAGCGCCTTCCTCCACAGCCTGCAGCGGATATACAATCGCCATTACCGTATAGGTACGATTTTCAAGCGCAATACTGCTTCCGACGGCAGGGACAGGCAATGCGGCCCCTCTCTCCGGATCTGTGGAATCTATGGCAGGACCGACAGCCAACACATAGTCGCCGCTGGCAAATTTTTCTGCATCATAGCTGCCGGAAAGCAAATACCGCTCCTGCGTAATTGCCTCCAGAGGGATACCGTCCATTCCGTACAGTACACCCATCGCTTCACGGGTTTCCATGGCTTTTTTTATCTGGGCAGGGCCGGACGAATCGTAAGTTGCCCAATCCTCCAGCATTTCCTGTGTATAGAAGGCGCCGATGTTTTGCACGGTCTCATCATCCAGTGTCAGTTCAAATTGATGAGAATATTGATGACCAATGGCTTCCAGACCAGCCAGTCCTTCCACGGATGCTACCAGTCTGGCATTCAGGGTGGAGCCATGAGGGTCATATCCGCCAATATAGTCTGCACTGCTGCCATCATCCAGCTGGAAGTCACAGATGGTCAGCTCAGACAGGTATTTCTCCATATCAAAAGCAGCATTCTTAGCGTAGAAACAGCTGAGCAAAACCAGCCCCAGAGTCAGAGAGCAGATCACTGTCACTGTCCGTTTTTTGTTCCGCCCCAGAGTCGCCCAGGCCATACCGGTAATGGAAGCGCCATTCCGGGTGCGTTTGCTTTTCTTCCTGCTTGTGGTGGTGGCATCACTCATCCGCAGAGCTTCCATGGGAGAAACCTTACCGGCCAGCCTTGCCGGACGCAGGCAGGAAATCGTAACCGTCAGCCATGCAAAAAGGGCAGATCCAAGAAAGATCACAGGATTGGCAGAAACCACAGCATTGCCCTCCAGCTGTCCCATCAGCACAGGAACCAGCACCATGCCCAGCAGCCAGCCCAGAAGAAGCCCCAGTGGGATACCCATCACGCACAGCCGGTTTGCCTGACCGTAAATGAGTTTCCTGATCTGCTTTGTGGTAGTGCCCAGTGTTTTCAACTTTCCATAGAACTGGATGTCGGCAGTAACACTGATCTGAAAGATATTATAAATAATCAGATACCCGGCCAGAAACACCAGCACCATACCCAAGTACATGGGAATGTTTTCCTGGGCTGCGGTAGCATTCATCTCTGGTGAATAGGCCAGATTCACGTCAAATTTCAAGTCCGTCAGTCCGGTGTCCGCCAAAATATTTTCCATGGCGGCCTCAATATTGCGGTCACTATGCAGGATCACTTGTGCGGTATGCAGACCTAAAATGCTTGTTTTTCCGTCAGCAATATGGTCACCGATCATCTCATCCGCAAATTCCCGGCTTACCCAGGCCATGCTGGCATAGACAGATTCGTTGCCCTCCCAGAAACCACAGAGGGTAAAGGTGGAGGCAGTCACCTCTTCCTTTGCAAGATCCTTGCGCCATTCCAGCGTTATAGTCTCCCCCAGCTGATGGGGAATACCCAGGCGATCCAGGATCAGTGTGTCCAGAGCGATCTCATCTGCTGCCGTTGGCATTGTTCCGGTGGCAGGCATGGCAAAGGAATGCCTGGCATTGATGTCACTGCTCCAGCGGATCTCAACCTGTTTGCCACCCAGCTTTTTGTTTTGTGCAAGACCAAGAACAAGGCTTTCTCCGGCTTCTGCAACATCAGGGTGATTGGCGATCAGCGAAAACTGTTCTGCAGTGATGGTCTTAAAGGATGCCTGACCATCGTAACCGGTCTGCCGGAAAGTCATTTCCACCATGTTTTTGCTCATACTCTGTGCCAGGGTAAAGAGGGTTGTGAACATGATCGTAGTCATTAAAATGGCCATGACCGCCACCAGGTTCCGGCCTTTATTTTTCTGAAAAATACGCTGATTCAGTGTTTGAATTGGTTTGAATCCTGTTTTCATCCTGCATCCCTCCCTATTGAGACACCATGCGGCCGTCCTCAATTCGGACAATACGATCCGCCATCTGTGCAATTTCCGGGTTATGGGTAATCATCACGATTGTCTGGTTAAATTCTTTGCCTGTCATTTTCAGCAAACCAATCACATCATCACTGGTTTTGGAGTCCAGGTTGCCGGTGGGTTCATCTGCCAGGATAATGGCAGGCTTAGAGGCCAGCGCACGGGCAATGGCCACTCTCTGCTGCTGCCCGCCGGAAAGATTGTTGGGCAAACGATCCAGTTTCTTCTCCAAACCAAGCAGACGGACAATCTCCATGATGAACTTCTCATCAGGCCTGCGGCCATCCAGAGAGATGGGGAAAACAATATTTTCCCAGACACTGAGTACCGGCACCAGATTGTAATTCTGAAAAATGAAGCCGATATGATTGCGGCGGAAAATAGTAGCCTGTTCGCTGTTCAGCTTTGCCAGTTCCGTATTTCCGATTTGAATGCTGCCCTCGCTGGGGGTATCCAGTCCGCCCAGCATATTCAGCAGCGTAGATTTTCCGGAGCCGGAGGTGCCAATGATGGCAGTAAACTTACCACGCTCGATCTCCAGATCCACACCGTCCAAAGCCTTGACCAAAGCTTCGCCCTTACCGTAATATTTTTTAAGACCGGCAGCCTTTAAAATTGCTTCCATAAATATTTCCTCCTTGTAACCGGGAATCCGTTTCCCTTTTATGACTGTATTTTATCAGTTCAATGTCACAAGGAAGGTACAGCAAAGGTACAGTTTTGTACCTTTTCGATCGGGAGGAAAATGCTCTTCTCCCCTGCTCGCTGCGCGGGGCGCGTGCGGCTTTCGCTGCTAATTTCACGCTAACTCCCGCAAACGTTCTGTAATGTTTCCTTTCTCAATAAACCGGCAGCACATCAGGGGTACTGCCACTGCCAGGAACAGCATGAGAGGCAGGGCGGCCCACAGGGGAGCCAGTGTATAATGATAGGTTATACACCAGGTGTTAAGCTGTGAAAAAACTGCCGGCATTCCAAACCAGGTCACAAAGAAAGTCACTGGCAGCAAAATTACTGTCAAAAGAGCCCCATGCAGCATACCCTCTGTCAGCAAAAGCAATTGCAGCTGTCTGATTGTCATACCAAGACTCTGATAGACCGCAAATTCTTTTTTTCGGACCATGGTCTTTGTGAGCAGCATATTGGCAAAGTTCAGCAGACCAATGGTCATCAGCACCATCCCCACGATCAGCTTCGGTAGGCATTCATTCAACCTGGCATTCTGGAAAGCTTCCTGATAATCGCTGCGCATCCAGACACTGATCCCCCGGTTCAACCCCCTCTGATACGAGCTGAGATAGTGTTCAAACTCCTCCTGTCCGCCATGGTCAATGTTGACAGCCAGCTGACGGATACCCTCATCAGGGAACAGCTGGTCAAATAAGGACAGTGGTACAAAATAAGTCAGATGAAAGCTGGACTCCGGACTGTTACTTCCACTTAAAAACGAGGTATCCCCCATAACGGAAGCCATCACGGCAAGCCGCTCTCCCCCCAGCTCCACAGTTTCTCCGGCGGCAGGCGAGGACACGCCCTCCACATAAGCGCCTGCGGCCACAACATACCGCCCAGCAGCAAACTGTTCCGCATCAAAATCACCGCTGGTAACCGGACAGTTATCCAGTACATACCGCAGGTAGGCGTCCTCCAGCGCAATCACTATGCCGTAATAGCTGCCCGTCTGTTCCAGGCAGTCCAAACCGGCACACCAGTCGGGGTAGGCCGCCTGACTTTCTCTGCGGGTCATGGTTTCATCATAAGGTTCATTGTAAAAGTCCACGATTCGCTGGCGCAGCTCCTCAGAAGCCGTCAGATTCACTTCCTTAGATTTCAGGACGCTTACTTCCAAAACCTCACTGCGTCCACGCAGATCGCTGACGATCTGTTGTGTGATAGCCCGGTTATTGGGGTTATACCGCTGTACGGTGGAAGCCGCAGAGCCATCCTCGATGGTGTAGTCCCACGGAGACATCCCGTTTAAGTATAGTCCTTCATCGTAGCTGGTGTAACGAATCCAGGTAGAACAGAGCAACAGAAGGGAGAACAGCAATGACAGCAAGGAAAGAAGTGTGCGCCCTTTATTCCTCCCCAGGGAGCGGAGGGCCAGACGAGGAATACTGACTTTCCCTGTACTGCTGCGCCCCCGTCCTTTCGGCACCCGTTCATCCAAATTCCGCAACATCTGTGTGGGTATCATTCCGCCTGTCCGGGCAGCGGGCAGAACGTACGCCAGTAAAACGGTTCCGAAGGCACTGAGTGCTGCCAGGACGAAGGTCTCCCAGGATAGGAAATAGACTGCCGGGTTCTGCTCCATGCCTGTGACGATCCGGGGCGTGACCAGATAGTGGATACCAAATCCCGTCAGCCAGCCGGGGAGCAGGCCGAAAAGAGAGAGCAACGCGGCCTTTTCCAACAGAAACCATCGGATCTGCCGGGGTGTCATGCCCAAAGTTTTCAGCCCGGCAAAAAAGCGGGTATCCTGATCCATGGCCACATGAATGATACTGTAAATCATCAAAAACCCGCACAGAAGCACCACCAACGCAGGAATGTAGAACGGCGTCGCCTGCTTATCTGCCATTTCCATTCTGGCTTCGTTATAGGCCAGATTGGTGGTGTAGGTCACCTGATTTACACCCTGATCTGTCATGATCTGCTGCGCCTGCTGCTCCAATTCCTTTGGCTGATGGAGATCGACCCCCATGGTGACGGATGCCGTATCCGGGTATCCGCTCAGAAGTCCGGCAGCACACTCCGCTGTCACCCAGGCACAGGCTTCCGTGAAGTTTGTGGGGCTTGCCCACCATCCGCAGAGGGTAAAATCCGTACTGTGCTGTCCTCCCCTGCTATCTGTCCACTGAACAGACACCGGAGCACCCAGTTCGTGAAGAACCCCCAGAGAGTCCATGGTAAATTCATCCAGAGCGATTTCTCCCGCATTCTCCGGCAACCGCCCCGTTGTAGGAACAGAGAGAATGCTCTGGGCATAGTCCTGATCGGTTACTGCCAGCTTAACACTGCGGACACCCATCATCTCATCAGAGAGCTGACCCAAAGCGCTGATCCGGACCGTGCTTTTTACATTGGGATGCTGCGCTAATTTATCTGCCTGATGCGCGGTCAGTCCATGGTAGAGGATGTGACTGGTGGAGCCGTACCGGTACTCATAATTGAGCAGGTACGCATTTTCTACGGAGCTGCCCAGAAGAAAAGTGAAGGTATACAGACCCGTAATCAAAATTACCGCAAAAACCAGCAGTAAATTTTTTGCTTTGTGAAATTTGAAATCCCGCCACGCAAGTGTGTGACATATTTTCAAGTTGTTATTTGCAAGCATGACAACCTCCTTACGCCTTCAGACGGCCGTCTTCCATGCGAAGCACACGGTCAGCCATCTGTGCGATCTCAAGGTTGTGGGTGATCATAATGAGAGTCTGGTGATAGGTCTCCACGGACATTTTCAAAAGTCCTAACACATTTTGTCCACTTTTTACATCCAGGTTTCCCGTAGGTTCATCGGCTAGAAGAATGGCCGGCCTGGCAATCAGTGCCCTGGCGATGGCTACCCGCTGCTGCCCGCCGCCGGAAAGCTGGTGGGGATAGGCATTCAGCCGGTCCTCCAGCAAAAGCTCCTGCACTACATCCGCAAAGAAACGCTGATCCGGCGTACTGCCAGCCAGACTGAGGGGGAACAGAATGTTTTCTTTTACGGTCAGTGTTGGAACCAGATTAAAATTCTGATACACAAAACCTACTTTACTGCGGCGGAATACAGCCAGCTCTTTCTCCTTCAAACCGGACAGATTTACACCATCCACGATTACTTCCCCCTCATCAGGGGTATCCAGTCCGCCGATCATGTTCAGCAAAGTGGTTTTGCCGGAGCCGGATGCACCGATAATGGCGGTAAACTTACCTTTCTCAATAGAAAGGTCGATACCATCCAGGGCTTTGACTTGTGCCTCTCCCTTTCCAAAATATTTCTTTAATTGATGTACCGTTACGATTTCCATCGTTTCATACTTCCTCTCTCCCTTTTTCGTATATGCTATTTGCTCAACTTAGCAAATAGACAGAGAAGGTGGTGCCTTCTCCGTAATTTGATTTTACGCTGATATAGCCTTTCTGCCGCGTAATGATCCCGTTGGCAAGATACAGGCCCAGCCCCACGCCTTCTTCGGCAGCTGTCTCCTGCGCCCGGTAAAAACGCTGAAAAACATGGTGATAATGCTCCTCAGGGATGCCAATACCGGTATCGGAAATATCAATTCGCGTATAGAATTGCCACGGGCGGGCGGACACAGAAATGCTGCCGCCTTCCGGGGTATATTTTACCCCGTTGTCCAGGATATTGCCCAGGGCCTCCACTGTCCATTTGGGGTCATGCTGCACGGTAACCGATGGCGCGCAATCCACAGACAGCTGGATATTTTTTTGTCCGCTTTCGCCCATACGGTACTGATGGCCTGTGCAATGGTCTTGTGCAGAGGTGCTTGTTCCATGTGCAGGACAAAGGTTCCTGTTTCCAGCCGGGACATTTTGATCAAAGACTGCATCAGAAAATCCAGTTTATTGATTTGTGAGGCCATGGTTTCCAGAAACTCTGCCCGCTTTTCCTCTGTCAGCTGATGCTGTTTCAGGATACCGGTAAACATCTGAATATTGGCAATGGGGGTTTTCACTTGATGGGAAATATCGCTGACCAGCTCCTGAATGGTCTGTTTATCCCGCTGGCTCTGCACTTTGCCCTCGTTCATGATGTCATAGTATTGCAGGAGCTTTCCCTGTACCCTGGCTGTCACGCTGTCCTCATAAGGCCGCTCCACCTCCGGCTGTCTCCCGGAAATCAGGGCATCCAGCGTATCACATATTTCGTCTGCAAAGTGAAAAATCTGTCTCTGCCAAAACCATATCCACAGACCGGCCAATACAAAAATACCTCCTGTCACAGCCAGCAGGCTGTAACGAACACCGGAACGGGGAACAAATACCCACAATAGCCTGCACAGCAATGAAAAAAGCAACACAGCTGCCAAAACCATCAAATTTTTCAAAGTTTTCGCATGCTTCTTCACTGTCTGCCTCCTGTCCAGATATACCCCATACCCCGGATGGTCTTGATATAGGTATGATCGTCATTTTCAATCTTCGCCCGAAGCCGGTTTATCGTCACGGTAAGCGTGTGATCATCAATGAAATTCCCGTCACAATCCCACAGCCGTTCCAGCAGAATCTGTCGGGTAATGATATTACCCGCATTCTCTGTCAGTACTTTCAGCAGCTTATATTCGTTGGGCGTGATGGACAGCTTTTCACCGCCCCGCACGGCAGTCAGCGCACCAAAGTCAAGCAGAAGAAATCCGTCAGTCCAGCTGTCCTCAGGGGGCACTGTTCCCTTACTTCCTCTCCGGAGGGCCACCTCTACCCGCCGCAAAAAAATCTGCATATTGAACGGCTTTATAATATAATCCTCTGCGCCCAGATCGAATCCGTTCAGCACATCCTGCTCTAAATCGTTTGCTGTCAGAAAAATCACGGGGAGTTCCGGTTTGACTGTTTTCACTTCCCGGCAGAGATCAAAGCCGTTGCCATCCGGCAGATTCACATCCATGATCGCAAGGTCAAACGGATCCTCCTGCAAAAGTTGTCTGGCTTTCCGGCAGTTATATGCCGCCACCGTCAGATAGCCGTTACTGTCCAATTCAAAACACAGTCCGGCGCTTAAGGCCAGATCATCTTCTATGACTAAAATTCTCATTACTTATCACCTTCCCGCTTCTTATCTCTTCCGTCCTGTGGCTTAACCGCTGTCTCAGGCAGCAGCCAGACACTTGTCATTCGGCTCCTGGCGCGGCCTGTACGTGTTCCTTTACAAGATACAATTTCTGATTTCTGGAACGCACTTTCTCCGGCTCTGAATACCGGACAATTCCTTCTGCCATCAGTTCTTTTAATGCTTTGGACAGGGTGGAAGTTACTTTCGTATATCCAAGTTCGGATGCCAGCTCCGAAGTGGAAAGATTTCCGTTTTCCGCCAAAGTGACCACCACAAGCGCTTTCAGCTCCGGCAGACTGCGGCGCTGCTTTTTCTTTGGGGCCACAGCAGTTTCCGGCATAAGAAAATTCTTATGAATGGGCAGAATCACCGTAAAATAAGTCCTGTCTTCATCTGTTTCAAATAATGGCATATCCGAACCGTTTGCTCTCATGGCATGGAGAATTGTAGGGATTCCGGTATTGCGCCCTTCCACCAATTTCAGCTCTTTTAGAAAATCTCCGATTCTCCGGTTCCGATAACGCCGGGAAATCAGGCGGCGGTTCATCAAATCATCATTGCTGATGGTGCGGTCCGGTCCCGGCAGGCTGGTAATTTCCATTCGGTCCGGCGTGACAGTAACCGTGACCGGTTCCCCGATTTGATATGACTTGTGGTAGATGGCATTGGACAGACTTTCTTCTACTGCCGCATACGGCAGGTTAAAAATCCGTACTGCTTCTGCCTGGTGGGGAAGTTTAATTACTTTTTCCTTAATAATGTAGTTTTTAATATAGCTGAGCGCATCCCGCAGCTGGCGGTCAAGAGGACCCGCAAAAATCTTTTCCGTCATTCCAATGCCGGTGGGATCAGGCTTATCCACCACCTCAATCCGGGCATACGGGAAAAAATCATCCGGGCGCTCATGGAAGAACATCAGCCCTACATTCAATGGCCGTTTCCATTCCGAAGGCCCACCAATCAGACGCATGGATGCTGCGGTTTCCATAACCGGCCGGGTAAGCGAGCGTTCATACAGATCGCTCTTTACCGCATAAAGGAATTCCGAAATCAGGCTGGACTTCAAATCCTCCGGCCTGGCTGCCGGATTTGGGCGGTCATCATAGGGCTGGTTATTCGCCAGCATAAACAGTTCTTTTTCCTCCAGCTGATTTGCCCGGATACTGTTTGACATTTTGCGGATATAGTATACCTTTTCTGATTTTGCGGCCTTTTCTGTCGGGAAAGCGGCAGGACATTTATAAGGCCGGTCAGCTCCGCCCGGTATCCATAAAACCATGATCTCTTTTCCTTCATAAGAAGCCTGCTCTACAATGGGAATATAGCGCGGCTCAATCAGATTACATTTTTGCAGCAATTCTTTATTGATCCGGTCAATGGAACTTTTGTTTAAGCCTTTCACCGGGAGCTTCGGCATTCCGCTTTCTTCCTCAATTCCAATAATGATGTAGCCGCCCCCCCAGTTGTCAATATCATTTGCAAAAGCACAAACAGAGTGCAGAATTGGTTCAGGATTCCAGTCTCCCTTATATTCAATACGCGCGCTCTCAATCACACGCCGGTTAATTAAATCTGATACATTGATTGGCAGTGCCATAATAACCTCCTGACAGATGGGGAACATCCCTCATTAACTTACCCCATTAACTTACCCCACTAACTTACCCCACTATTGTATCAGATATTCCGGCAAATGCAAGCGATATCAAAAAGTTCAAATATAGAATGGGGAATCTCCGTGCCGGACATCCTGATTTTGCGGCCGTGAGTTTCCCGGAAACGCAAAAAGCACCCGGCAAAAAACCTGAGTGCCTGCATGAGAATCATAACGCGGGGCGCATGTTGCTTCAGCAACTATTTTCCTTATGCGCCCCTGCACAATCGAGTAGGGGAATGCCCTTCTCCACTACCCGCCGCGCGGGGCGCGTGCAGCTTTGACTGCTAATTTCCTTACGCGCCCCTGCGCAAAAGAAAAACCCGGAAAATATGACTTTCCGGGTTTTGAGCCATTTCGATTAAAAAAACACAGCCGATTATCTCTTGGAGAACTGAGGCGCACGACGAGCCGCCTTGAGGCCGTATTTCTTCCTCTCCTTCATACGAGGGTCTCTTGTCAGGAATCCTTCCTTTTTCAGGAGCGGTCTGTACTCGGAATCCACCTGAAGCAGGGCGCGTGAAATTCCGTGTCTGATGGCACCTGCCTGTCCTGTGTAGCCGCCGCCATGCACATTTACCAGCACATCAAATTTCTCCGATGTCCCGGTGGCAACAAACGGCTGACGCACGATAACCTTCAGCGTCTCCAGTCCGAAATAGTCGTCCATGCTTCTCTTGTTGATGACAACATCACCCTTGCCGGGCATCAAATATACTCTTGCAACAGATTTCTTTCTTCTGCCTGTGCCATAATATCTCTCTGTCTTCGCCATGATTTATCTTTATCCTCCTATCCCTTAGAATGTCAGTGCCTCAGGTTTCTGAGCCGCATGCTTGTGCTCAGGTCCTGCGTATACAAAAAGCTTCTTGTACATCTGTCTTCCTAAAGGTCCCTTGGGAAGCATACCCTTGACTGCCAGTTCAATCACCTGCTCGGGCTTCTTGGCAAGCTTCTCTTTCAGGGTTGTCTCCTTCAGGCCGCCGACATAGCCGGAATGATGATAATAAATCTTCTGATCCATTTTCTTGCCGGTCACTTTGATCTTCTCCGCGTTGACAATGATCACATAGTCACCCGTATCCATATGGGGTGTAAAAATAGGCTTGTTCTTACCCCTTAAAACCTTTGCAACCTCTGAGGCAAGGCGGCCTAAAGTCATACCTGCAGCGTCTACTACATACCATTTCCTATCGATGGTAGCTGGACTAGCCATAAATGTATTCATTACGTTCCCTCCGTATGCATTTTCCTTGAGTCAGTTTCAGCAGACTCTTCTTCGTCCCGTTTCCATCATCATCCGCAGATGTCCGGCTGCATCCTATGACTTTCCCGTGACATTTTCTGTATTTCAAATGCTTTGCCGGGGCTTTGGCGCAGCATTTCAAAACTTTTTCACACTCGTATATTCTACTATACGCTTTCCCATATGTCAATCACTTTTTTCCTTAATATGAGAATTTTCCAATGACAGGCACGGGGCAGGAAACCGGCCGTTTTTGCGTTCCAAAGGCCCCGCCTGCATTTTCAGGACATAAATTCATATTTCACCAGAGTCAGTCCGTGTGCCGGTGCGGTGGGGCCGGCGGCGGCCCGGTCCAGCGCTCCCAGAATCTCCTGCATGGATTCCGGCTCCCGCCTGCCCTGACCCACTTCTATCAGGGTTCCCACGATAATCCTCACCATATTGTACAAAAATCCGTTTCCGCATACACGGATTATCAGATCGGATTCCTGCTCTTCCACCCAGAGGGAATGAATGGTGCGCACCGTGCTTTCCACCTGCGCGCCGGTCTGGCAGAAACTCTTGAAATCATGCTCTCCTTCCAGATAGGCCGCCGCCTCCCGCATCCGGCCCACATCGAGGGGCTGGTAGACAAAATAGGAATACAGCCGCTTCACCGGCATGGGAAATTCTGCCCTGTAAATCCGGTATTCATAGGTCTTCCGGCTCTCACAGCGGCGGGGGTGCCAGTCTGCAGGCACCTCCTGGGACTTCTGAATCCGTATGTCCTCCGGCAGTCTCTGGTTCAGTGCATAGGAAATTTTTCCGGCCGGCATGCGGCTCACCGTATCGAATACCGCCACATTTCCCAGCGCATGCACTTTTGAGTCGGTACGGCTGGCACCGATGACCCTGATTTCCTCCCCCAGCAGTTCCGACAGACCCTTATTCAGTTCAGCCTCAATGGTATTACCGTTATCCTGCAGCTGCCAGCCATGATAGTTGGTCCCATCATAGGCAACCGTCAGCCGTATGCGTTTCTTTTCCATCTATATAAATATACCTTTCTTCATCCTGATTCCCCATGCCGGTCCGGTTTTCATTCCGGTTTTCCCGGATATCCGGGCAAAAGCCCTCCGCGCATGGGGATTTGTTTTTCGTATCGGTTCCGGGTTCCCGCGCTTTTATACCAGTCTTCCCAGCACAAATCCCGCTGTCAGATAGAGCGCGATACACAGATACCCTACCTTGTCCCTTCTCTGATACACCAGGGGCTTCATCTTTGTCCTGCCGTCCCCGCCCCGGTAACATCTTGCCTCCATGGCCATGGCCAGGTCATTTGCCCTGCGGAACGCGGACACAAACAAGGGCACCAGAAGCGGCACCATCGCTTTCGCCCTTTTTACAATGCTTCCGCTTTCAAAGTCTGCCCCTCTGGCCATCTGCGCCTTCATGATTTTATCTGTTTCTTCCAATAATATAGGAATAAACCGCAGGGCGATGGACATGATCATCGCCACATCATGCACGGGCACATGAAACAGCTTTAACGGCTTCATCATTTTTTCCATGCCATCCGTGAGATGATTGGGTGTTGTCGTCAGCGTCATCACAGAAGAACCGATAATCAGCAGGGCCAGCCGCACCGCCATGGTAACCGCCAGCCGCAGCCCTTCCAGCGTAATATTCAGCTTCCAGAAAGAGACAAGCACCGTCCCGGGTGTGAGAAACAGATTGAACACCACCGTGAGCAGCAGCAGGAACAGAATGGACTTCATGCCTTTTACCATAAAACGGAATGGCACATGGGAAAGCCGGATGACAATGCCCAGAAACAGCGCCGCCGCCACATATCCCAGATATCCCCCAAACACAAACAGGGAAACAATAAAAAGCAGGGTTCCCCCCAGCTTTACCCGCGGATCCATCCTGTGTATCACGGATTCCGTCTGATAGTATTGTCCCAAAGTAATATCTCTTAACATATTCTTCCCAACCTCAGCCTTGTACTCTCGGTTCCCTGCAGCCTTAGAATTTCCCGGATGATGTCTTATCCCGCCCCGGGGACATCCCTGACTTCTTCCCGCGCTTCACTGCCGCCCATATGGTTTCCGCCGCTTCCTCGATGGTGGTCGCATTCACATCCACATCCAGTCCCCTGCCCTCCAGTTCATGCAGCACATATGTGACCTGGGGTGCGGCAAGCCCGATCTCTTCCAGTTCCTTATAATGGGAAAATACCTCCCGGGGTTCCCCATCATATAAAATCCTTCCATGGTTCATCACTATGATCCGGTCCACATACTCTGCCACGTCTTCCATGCTGTGGGATACCAGCAGCACCGTCATGCCGGTCTCTTCCCGCAGCCGCCTGATCTGGTCCAGTATCTCGTCCCTGCCTTTGGGGTCCAGCCCTGCCGTGGGTTCGTCCAGCACCAGCACTTCCGGTTCCATGGCCAGCACTCCCGCAATGGCCGCCCGGCGCTTTTGTCCACCGGATATCTCAAAGGGCGACTGATAATACAGTTCCATGGGCAGACCTACTTTCCGCAGGGCATCGAAGGCGCGCAGTTCGGCCTCCTTTTTTTCAAGCCCCAGGTTCTTAGGCCCGAAGCACACATCACTGAACACATCTATCTCAAAGAGCTGATGCTCCGGATACTGAAACACCAGCCCCACCTTGCTGCGAAGTTTTTTCAGGCTGAAATCCTTATCGTAAATGTCCTCTCCGTTAAAGTAAATATGGCCCGAAGTGGCTTTCAGCAGGCCGTTCATATGCTGGACCAGAGTGGACTTTCCCGAGCCGGTATGTCCTATGATGCCCACAAACTGTCCATCCGGAATCTGGAGACAGATATCATCCAGCGCCTTTACCGCCATGGGGGTGTCCTCCCCGTATATATGGTTCACATGATCAAAAATAATTGCCATTCTTTCTCTCTCCCACCCCAGGCGCTGCCTGCGCCCTGTCAATTTCCGGCCAGTATCCTGTCCAGCTCATCCGCCAGTTCTTTCTGGGTCAGTATCCCGTCCGGCAGGGCCAGTCCTTTTTTCTGCAGTTCATGGGAAAGCAGTGTCACCTGGGGCACATCCAGGCGCAGTTCCTTCAGCCTTTCCACCCTGGAAAAAATTTCCCGGGGCGTCCCCGCCATTGCAATCCTGCCCTGGTCCATGACAAACACTCTGTCGGCGTGCACAATTTCTTCCATATAATGCGTGATCAATACAATGGTAATCTCCTCCACCTGGTTCAGGGCACGGACAGCCCGGATGACTTCCTTCCGTCCCTTCGGGTCCAGCATGGCCGTAGGCTCGTCCAGCACAATGCACTTGGGATGCATGGCAAGGACGCCGGCTATGGAGACACGCTGTTTCTGCCCGCCGGAAAGCTTGTTGGGGGAGTGCTTGCGGTATTCGTACATGCCCACTGCCTTCAGGCTTTCTTCCACCCGCTCCCAGATTTCCTTTGTGGGAATTCCCATATTTTCGGGACCGAACCCCACATCTTCCTCCACCACCTGGCCGATGATCTGATTGTCCGGATTCTGAAATACCATTCCCGCCCTCTGGCGGATTTCCCACAGATATGCTTCCTGGGAAGTATCCATTCCATCTACCAGGACAACCCCTTCCGTGGGATATAAAATGGCATTAATGTGCTTGGCAAGCGTTGATTTTCCCGAACCGTTATGCCCCAGAATGGCAATAAATTCCCCCGGGGCAACGTCAAGGTTTACCCTGTCCACCGCCGTGGTCAGACCTTCCACATTGCCCTCTTCATCCCGCCTGATGTATTCATAAACCAAATCTTTTGTTTTGATCATTTCCATATCTGTTTTCCGGTTCCCCCAGGTTCCTCTCCCGCCTGCTGCCAGCCGTATTTTGTTTCCGGCGCCATAGATTCTCTCACATTATATTAAATTCTTCCAATAATTACAACTGTTTTTCCTGTTCTGCCAGAAATTTGCTGATGACAGACTGTCGCTGATTTTCATCCCGGACCGGAGGCCCCGCCTGACAAATCGTTCCGGAATGCTATAATCATCTGGGCAGTTGGAAAACATCCTGCTTTACCATAAATGGTGGATTCCTCTTCACGCTGTTCGCATTTTACGGCACCTATGACTTTAGTACCCTTCTGTCCATCTTTGCCTCCAGCTATGTGATATATATCTTCACCTCCCTGCCGGATACGCCGGTGCTGTATCTGGCCAGAAAAATCAGACATTCCGCGGAATAAAAAAGCAGGCAGGAGAAGATAATTCTTTCCTGCCCGATTCCCCCGGAACGTGTCTGAAGAAAGCAATTACCAGACACGTTCCGGGCCGGATTTCATATGGCAGGGAATGTCCTGCGCAGTTCCTGGCAAAAGTTCCAGATAAATTTTTCCATGTCTTCCACTGCCCTGCTGCAGGAGGCATTCCACCGGCCTGCATTTTCACGCCTGCTGCAGGGTTTTATGGACAAGCCTTTTCTTCCCAGCGCATATTTTGCGCTTCTTGGGTAACACTGTGCTTCTATCTGCGCCGTCATGGTCATCAGCTGCTGCACTGCCTCCGCAGTCTGTCTGTCTTCCTTCCAGTTATTCATCATCCAGGCGTACAGCTCCGGATGATAGTTCAGCATCACACCGCAGTAGCCATGTCCGCCCATTTTCAGAAATGCATGCACCAGAGAGGAATCCGCGTTGAATAATTTCAGTCCGCTGCCGGAAACGGCCTCCAGTTTTTTCCGCAGCTGCTCTTCACTCTGGGAGGTCTCCTTGTAAAATACAAATCTTCCTGTCTCCGCGCACCATTTTACCAGTTCCGGGGAAAACATCCTTTTGTAGGGCCTGGGGCACTCGTACAGCCCAAAGGAAACTTCCGGCGACTGTTCCAGAATCCCCCTGATGACAGTCTTTAAGCACTCCTCGTCCGCATCCCTTGCGGCCAGGCCATTTGTGAGAAGCACCACGATATCCGCGCCTGTTCCTGCCATTCTGCGGACGGCCTCCGTCTGTTCCTCCGCGGACAGCACGGTCTCCCCATCTTCCGCAAATGTATAGGCCGTTGCCGCCACCGGGGCATCTCCCGCCGCCCCTTTCACGCAGGCGGCAATTTTCAGCCTCTCCTCTTCCGTCAGCAGTTCCATCTCGCTGGAAAGACATACGGCAAACAGCCCTGCCGCCCCTCCTGCAAGATACCACCCGGTCAATTCCTTTAAGGCCTCATAGTCCACCTGGTTCTGCTCCGTAAAAGGTGTCAGCATCACGGGCCACAATCCCTCTGCCAGTCCCCGGGGTTTTTTCTTTTCCGGAAAATGCAGCTGCCAGAAGGCTATGGTTTTACGTTTCCATGTGTATGTTATATAGGCATCACTGCCACATGCCACTATGGCAGGATAAGAAAATTCGGCCTTCTCCCGATTGGCCCTGCAGGGCACATAGTCCAGAATCTCCGGATTGCTCCAGGTCTCCCCGTTATCTTCCGAAACCGTTATGGCAATGGGGGAACGCGCCGCCCAGTTTCCGGACACCGGATTGTACACCAGCACCAGCCTCCCGTCCCCAAGCCTGGCCAGGTCAATGCCGCAGTTGTTGTTGGGCAGGGAAGTCTTTTGGGCCCTGCTCCAGCTGCGCCCCCCGTCTGCGGAATCGCTTTTATAGATGGCCCCTTCCGAACTGCGCATCAGCATATGTACCATATTTTGGTCGTCCTGCCACAGCGTGGGCTGGATCATGCCGCTTCCCGCCAGCGCTTCCCTGTCCAGGGGCACATTCCCGCTTCTCTGCCAGGTCTGCCCCCCATCGTCGGAACGGTCCGCAAAGCACTCCCAGCCTCCCTCCTCCGTGGAGGCCGGGGCAAGTATCCCGCCGTCCTGCAGCCGGATGCACTTATTTTTCACAGGTCCCCTGCCGCCCCGGTCTCCCGGCACCAGTTCCCTTTCCTCTCCCCAGGTTAATCCGCTGTCCCGGGATTCCTTTACGAAAGTCTGCCAGGAGGGAATTTCTTTTCCTACCTTGTAAAACAAAAGCAGTCTCTCCCCATCCGCAAACAGCACCGGGTTCCAGCAGGGCACATCCTCCCGGTCTGCCACTTTCCGGGGTTCGCTCCACTCTCCCGCGACTCTTCTGGAAAACCAGATGGCCACATCCGGCGCTTTTTCATGTTCCCCGCCAAACCATGCCGCCCCCAGATTTTTGTCCGGAAGCACGCAGACCGTGGAGGCATGACATTGCCGGAACAAGGTCTCCGATGCAAAAATATGCTGATGATTCTTTACCTGATAATTCATAACAGTTCCTCCGTCCTTTTTCTCTCCCCCGGGCCGATGCTCACCAGTTTCCCGTTCCTCTCCAGCCACAGTCTTTGGTCCGTGGGATTATACATCAGTGTCCCGCGCACTGATGTTTTCAGCGCGCCCAGCCCCCTGACATAGCGGGCAAACTCTCCCATGGTACAGTACCAGATGTCATCCCGGTTCCCCATCAGTTTGCAGAACTGGTCCAGAATGTCCCAGTTGCCTTCCCTCTCAAAATTATGGCCGTGTCCCCACAGCAGAAAGACCGACAGCCCTTCCCGGTAATCGTAATCCAGATACTTTTTTGCCAGTTCCACACAGTTTTCCCGATGATGGCAGGTGGGATGCCATGCGTAAAAATCCTTCGGAAGCTGAAAGTCATACTGGCTCTCTATACTCCGGGCATAGGAAAATCCAAATGCCTCTGTGATTTGTTTCAGTTTTTCGTCGTATTCCCCATACGGATAGGAAAATCCGTCCACAATGTTTCCCGAAATTTCTTCCAGCCGCTCCCTGTCCCTCCACAGTTCCATGAGACGCTGCTCTTCGGTAATCTGCAGCATATGGGGATGGGAATACGTATGGGCGGCAATCTCATGATTCCGGTATAAACCGTTCACTTCCTCCGGGCGCAAATGCCCTTCCATGCCCAGATTTCCGGCATTCAGGTGAAAAGTGGCCTTTATGCCGTATTTGTCCAGCGTCTCCACCATGCGCCTGTCATATATCCGCCCATCATCATAGCTTAAGACAAGGGCTTTCGTTTTCCCTTCATAATACCTGTTCAGTCTGATCACGCTTAGTACCTCTATTCCAGTTCCGCATTCGCTCTCTCTGCGGCCTCTCCCGCAGAGTAATTCCGGCCGCTTCCGCGTCCGTTCATTCTCTGGGCCGCCTCTTTCGCTTCTGCTGTTTTTTTATTCCAGTTCCGCATTCGCTCTCTCTGCGTCCGTTCATTCTCTGGGCCGCCTCTTTCGCTTCTGCTGTTTTTTTATTCCAGTTCCGCATTCGCTCTCTCTGCGGCCGTTCATTCTCTGGGCCGCCTCTTTCGCTTCTGCTGTTTTTTTATTCCAGTTCCGCTGCGCTCTCCGCGCCGCTGTCCACTCTCAATCCGTAGAAGGAGTACATGGGGAGACCCTGTCCATCGCAGGGAACCGCTGCCCGGGGCCAGGCCCTCCATGCGCCGTGGATCTGTGTCACGCCCCTGGGCTTTCTGGCAAGCTCCAGCTCCAGCCAGCATTTTCCCTCTGCCATTTTCGTCCTGTAGCCTTCCAGGGGAATAAATCCCTCCTCGTCCTCCGCCTCTATGGGCAGGCGCTCCGCTTCCAGGTCAAAAAGCTCCAGCCAGTGGTTTACACCCTGGAAAAGAATGCTCACCTGCCTGCCCTCCCCCAGCGCCTTCACCGGCAAAGGGCCCTTCCAGTTCCGGGGCTTTCCGTAAATCTCTGCCAGCGCACAGTCCGCACATCTCCCCCCAATGCCCATATCTGCCAGGGAGCTGTTGTGCATCGCGTCGCTGACCGGCAAGTCTGCGGAGGGAACCGTCCACACCCCTTTCATCCGTTCCATAACCGACAGCTGTGCCTGCCGCACCATGCCAAATCCCCTGTCCTGGTCCGTATCTGTCCCCATAAGGCAGCGGTTTGTCTGCACCAGCAAAAAAGGCAGCATGGGATTGCCGAAAACCCTTCTTGCCAGTGTCAGAAAATCCCCCAGACGCTTCTCATATGTGCAGGCCTCCGGCCCCGTGTCCGACTCTCCCTGGGACCACAGCACTGCCCGGATCCTGCCTCCCCCCCGCCGTACCAGTTTCCATGCACAGTCCAGCAGGTTTCCCTCTTCCCGGCAGTCCCACCAGGAGAGGGGCGTGCCGCCGCTGGCAGCCGGAATCAGTCCTATGGGATACCCCAGCTCCTGATGCAGGATTCTGGCAAAATGAATCCAGGGGGAATGCCCCGGGTTATGATTTTCAAAATTGTCCACATAAAGCATATCCGTGGTCTCTCCCAGGGGATGCGTGGCCATGTCCCACTCTCCGTCCGGCCGCAGTACATGCACCGCCGCGCAGGGTTCGTCGGACACGGGTACCTTTGACCTTCCCGCAGCATTGCTCTGGCCTGCGATCAGGAAAATATCCCCCACCCCGATATGATGCACCATATCCCCGCGGGTACATTTTCTGCAGTCCCACTGGTCATACTTCAGGCAGCTCTCAATCCGGTACAATCCCCCTGCCGGCACATCGCTGAAAGCAATCCGCCATCTTCCCTTCTCCGGGCGCCCGGCATTTGTCCAGTCCTTCACCACACTTCCATCATACTCCCTGACAATCCTGACCCGGACCGATTCCGGTTCCTCCCCATCCTCTTCCACCGTCATGGGGAACCTGGGCAGCACATGGGCACTGATATAATACCCTTCCAGTTCTATCCGCGCCATCCCTTTTTCATCCTGCTGGAAAATCTGCCAGTCCGTGGCGCCTTTTTCCAAAATCACACCATATTTCTTCATCCTTAAAACCCCCGCCCGCTTTCATGGGAAAACGCTTTCCCAATTTAACCGCAATCATCCATGTGCCCGCCCGTTTCGCTTCTCTTGTGGTACGGGCCGTAGCATGACTCTTCACGCCTCCGGATGCCTTCGGCCGTGCTCTTTCCATATGATGAAAAGGAGGCCGTGCCACAAGCCATCTCCTGCCCATGCACAGCCCCCTTTCCCGCGGCCTTTGCCAAAGAGCGCCGCTATTCTCTCAATTATTTAATTCTGTCATAAGCTGCGTTGAAAATGTTCTCCAGTTCTTCGCTTCCCGCGCCCTTAAGACTTTCCACCAGGCCTGCCCACTCATCCATGGACTTCTTTCCTGTGATAAAGGCATCTATCTCCTGGTTAAAGATATTGCTCAGGTTCTGCTCGATCTCCGTCACCTTCTCCTGCTCTTCTTCCGTGAAAGAAAGCCAGTTGGGAAGGAAATCCAGTTCTCCTGCCTCCGTCCATGCGGCAACCTTGTCGGCCTGCTCCATATAGATGGGATCGGAAACCTGTGCGCTGAATGTCTCGTCCACATAATATGCCATACCCAGAAGGCCTGCGCCCAGTTTGCCCAGAACCGCGCTGGTGATGTCATCCGCGCCTGCACACTCGTCAATCAGTTCCTGCTTAATGGTGGGAACACCGTCCACCATGTCATAATGCTCCCCTTCCACACCAAAGTTGGAAAGCAGGGAACCTTCTTCCGTGTACAGCCAGTTCATCATTTCCACAATGCGCTCCGGATGCTCGGTACGTGAACTGATCACGGCCACATTGTCCGTCCAGTCTTTATTGTAGCGGTAAGCCCGGATATTTCCATCCTGATCCTTCAGCGGCTCCAGAATGTCAAAATACGCTTCCGGATTGATCTGCTGCAGGGCAGGATTGTAAGTACGGCTGATAAAGGAATTGTTGTCATATACGCTCATCAGTTCGCCGTTGGACAGTTTTTCGAACATAGTATCCTTGTCCATATTGGCGTAATCGGGATGAAGAATGCCATCCGCGTATGCTTTTCTCAGGAATTCCACCACTCTGGTAAACTTCTCGTCCGTAGGACCATAGACATATGTGTTCGTGGCAGGCTCCAGATACATACCCCTTGTGGTATTGAATGTGGGGAATCCGCCGGTGCCCATGCTGTAGGCAAAGTTTCCGATCAGGTAATTGGTGCCGTTACGTGTGGAAAAACCATACATCTCGGGATGTGCTTCCTTGATCTTGAGCAGGGCATCATAATACTCGTCAAAGGTGGTTGGTGTTGCGATATTCTGCTCTGCCAGAAGATCCATACGGATACCGATCAGGGGAGCGATGGCCACGCGGTACTTCTCCAGCTTCTCGAAGCAGTACAGGTTGCCGTTCACCCTCATCTTGTTGGTCTCAATGGCCCTGTCCTCACCATCCACAAGCCCGAAATAATCCGGCGCATAGCTCTTGTATTCGTCCAGGTTCAGGAACATTCCGCTTGTGCCGTACTGCTTTACCTCATCCACGGTCATGCCGCAGACCACATCCGGCAGATTTGCGGTTCCCAGCACGGTTGCTTTCTTGGTACCGTAGTCTGCGCCCGGAACAATGGTCAGTTCCAGGTTAATGTTGAATTTCTCCTTGATGGCATCCAGCAGGGGAAATGTCTCAGGCAGCTCCTGGGTAACGGGTTCCGTGACCATCATGGTGACGGTGATTTCTTCCTTGTCGGTTTCTGCCCCCCCGTCATCACTTTCGCCGCCTTCGGCCTGTCCGGAATCCTCGCCGGAAGAACTCTCCTGGGAAACCTGGGAAGAGTCTTCGGAATTTCCTGCATCACTGCTGCCAGTATCACCCGAATCTCCGCATCCGGTGAGTGCGGCAGACAGCACCATGCTCAGGGTCAGTAAAAGCGCTACTGTTTTCTTCTTCATAATCTGTCTCCTTTTTTTACAATTATGTTGATTTGTACCATATCTAAAAGAGCAGTGTGTCAGCCCTTTACAGATCCAACCATGACACCTTTGACAAAATATTTCTGTACAAAGGGATATACTACCAGAATCGGAAGTATGGTAATAAATATAACCGCATATTTGATGTTCATACTCATGGTGGCCACATCCGAAGATATGGACATGGAACCGCTGACGGAAGCGTCCGCTCCCATGACAATGTTCCTCAGAATCAGCTGCATGGGCAGTTTGTTTCTGTCATCCAGGTAGATCAGGGGTGTCAGGAATGCGTTCCAGTGGCCCACCGCGTAGAACAGAACCATGGTGGCCATCACTGCCTTGGAAAGGGGAACCACTACCCTGACGAAAATCGTCAGGTCATTGGCGCCATCCAGCCTGGCAGATTCAAAGAGGTCTTCCGGAATGTCCGAGAAGAAGGTTCTCATGATCATCATGTACCAGACATTGATTGCCCCCGGAATAATCAGCGCCCATATGGTGTTTCTCATGTGCAAAGAGTTGACCACCATGTACTGGGAGATAATGCCTGCGTCAAAAAACATGGTAAACACAATCATGGCATTGAATACATGTCTGCCGAAAAAATGTTTTCTGGAAAGGGGATAGGCGCACAGTCCCGTCATGACCAGATTGACCAGAGTTCCCGATACCGTATATACGATGGTATTCTTGTAGGAGTTTGGCACATATTTGTTGGACAGAATCGCCTGATAGGCGGCAAAGTTGATTCCCTTGGGAAACAGATTCACCTCGCCCCTGGTAACCGCGTATCCATCACTTATGGATACGATCAGCATATAATAAATGGGATAAATGACACACAGGCACACCAGCACCAGTATGGCCACTACCACGATCATAAAAATCCGGTCTCCCGCACTTAGTTTTCGTTTCACTTTTCATACCTCCATCCTGTTTGGCATACCACTTCGGCACGGAAATCTGCCGAACCGTTTTATCGCCGTATAAATGTCTGCTCCCGGGATTCTTTCCGCAAAATACGGTTTTTCTTCCGGCCCGCCGCCGAAATTCTCACCACAGACTTGTCTGGCCGATCTTCCTTGCGGCCCGGTTTGCCATGACCACCAGAAACAGCGCAATCACCGACTGGAAAATACTCACCGCCGCGCCGTAACTGTAATTGGCTTCAATCAGACCCCTTCTGTATACATAGGTGGAAATCACATCCGCCGTCTCATAGGTGGCTCCGTTGTACAAAAGGATGATCTTCTCATATCCAATGGATAAAATACGTCCTATGGTCAGCAAAAACTGAATGGAAATAACCGATGCAATTCCCGGAAGACTGATATGAATCAGCTGCTGGAACTTGCTGGCCCCGTCTATGGATGCCGCCTCATACAGCTGCTGGTCCACGCCTGCCAGCGCCGCCAGGTAGATAATGGAGCCCCAGCCGCATCCCTGCCACAGCTCGGACATGACATAAATGGGCCGGAACCACCCAGGTTCCATCAGGAAAGTAACCGTATTCATTCCCAGCGCCTTCAGAACCTGATTGATCAGGCCATCCGTTGCCACAATATTGGTAATGAAACCGCATACCACCACTGTAGACAAAAAGTAAGGCAGATAGGAAACGGTCTGGGTGAATTTCTTGAACGCCTTGTTTTTCACCTCATTGATCATCAGGGCCAGCAGAATCGGGGCCGGGAAGCATATGATAATGTTCCACAGGTTCAGCACGATGGTATTTTTCACAATGTTCCAGAAATACGGATCCTTTATGAAGGCCTGAAACCATTTCAGTCCCACCCACTTGCTGTTAAATACCCCCTTGAAAGCATTAAAATCCTCAAATGCTATGACCAGCCATGCCATGGCGCCGTATTTAAATACAATGAAATACAGGAAGGGCAGTGCGAACATCAGGTAAAGCCATCTGCTCTGCTTCACATTTTTCAGAAACTTTTTCCTTCCCATCTTTGTCTTAGCTGCTTTCATTTGACACCTCTTCCTTCATGAATTCCTTTTCCAGCCTTTGGGTGATATGCCGGAGCATATTCATTTCATTCTTGTATGTCCTGGTCAGCCTGCCGGCATCCTGTACCCTGCACCCGGTATGTACCGGGACGCCCTCTTTGCCCAGATAGTACTTGGCATTGGAAGGATACCACTGTTTCTCGATCAGGGCGCACATTGTCAGGTTTTCGGACAATGTGTCCATTTGATGCTGTCCCGCCTCCCTGCACAGTTTCGCATATAGCCTGCACTGCATATTTGCCATTACGCCGCTGTATCCGGCGGCGCCGCACCGCAGGGATTCCAGCAGAGTGGCAGTATTTGCATTATAAAGTTTCAGATTGCTTCCTTTACAGATTTCCAGTTTCATCCGGATATTATCCATGTCACAGCTGGTATCTTTCAAAAAATAAAACCTGCCCGACTTTGCGCACCATTCCGTCATCCCGGCGGTCATCACCCTCTTATAGGGATAGGGACATTCATACAGCCCAAGCCGGATATCCTCCGGAATCATCCCCAGAAGCCTGTCCAGATTCCGGATCCACGCCGCCTCATCCTCTTCCTCCCCTGCCAGCCGGTTGGTTACAAGAATCACCGCGTCCACGCCGGTTTCCGCTATTCTGCGGATTTCCTCCGCCTGGTCCTCCAGGGAATCCGAAATATGTCCCGATGCGATCACCGGAACCCTTCCCCTGGCTTTTTCTTTCACAAATGCCGCAAGACGCACCCTTTCCTCCAGCGTCAGAAAAAACATCTCGCTGGACTGTGTCACTGCAAAGAGACCGCTGGCCTCTTGGGAAATATACCATTCTACCAGGGCTTCCAGTGCCTGATAATCCACAGCCCCTGACTCTGTAAACGGAGTCAGCATCACAGGCCATACCCCTCCCGGAAAATAATTATCCATATCGTCTCCTCGTTCATTATTACAGAACGTCGTTCTCTGTTATTTTGAGAAAAAAAGATCATATATCACTCATTCCATCCCTTTCACCCCTACGGCACCCAAAACCAGCCTCGTGAAAATAAAACATTTCATTACTGTAAAAGTCCCTGGGCCATTCCGGCTCCGCGAAGCCAAAACCGCTTCTCTTTGCGGTTTTGCAAGACTGCTGTGCGCCAAATCCTCTTCCCTTGAGGGTTTGTGTGCATCTTCTAAACTCCCCACTTTCATATATGGTGGAGCAGCTTGGTGCATGGGAGTTTAGAATTGAAGTTCAACAGCCCACGGGCACGCCCGCCGAATCAAACGTTCATGAGTTCCTATATAATCGTCATGCTGTTCTCTATTACATAACGTCGTTCTTAATTTTGTTATTTAAAATATATCATATACCTCAATTCTTGTAAATCAACAAAATATACAAATAATTCTATCTTTTTTTGTGCAAATTAACATTTTCATATCCGGAAAACTTTTCCAACCAAAAGAAGCGTCCGCATTCCCCCCAACCAGGAGAATACGGACGCCAGATTCATAGTCATTATTGACAGTATCCGCGGATACCCACAAAATCCTTTTCCAGCCCTGTCTCAAATCCGTTCCCTGGCTTTTTCCAGGGAATCCCGCATAATTTTGACAATATATTCAATCCGTTCGCCGGAAAAACGCAGGGAAGGCCCGCTGACGCTGATGGCTGCCACCAGCTCGCCCCGGCGGTTAAAAATGGGCATTCCCACACATTTTACCCCGAACTCGTGCTCCATATTGTCGATGGAATAGCCCCTCTGCCGGATTTCCTTCAGTTCCCTGCGCAGAATTTCCTTATCCGTAATGGTATGTTCCGTGTAGGAAACCAGCTCTCTGCTGATATAATTTTCAATCACATCATCCGGCAGATAGGCCAGCACTGCCTTTCCGATGCCGGTACAATACATTTTCGCGTGTTCTCCCAGCACTGCCCGCATCAGATTGTATGATTCCATGGGGTGCATTGCCTCCAGATAGACCATCTCGTCCTCCCTTGGCACTGCCAGATAAACCACCTCATTGGCGGTATCCGCAATTTCCTGCATAAAGGGCATCATCACTTTCCGGATATTAAAATTATCCCCCACTGACTGGCAAAGTTCATAAATCCCCACCCCCAGCTGGTATTTTCCCGTCTCCTCATCCTGCTCCAGATAGTCCATGGCCTGAAACGTGGAAAGAATATTATGTACATTGCTCTTATTTAAGTCTAACATTTCACTGATTTCCGTCACGCCCAGCCTGGACTTTTTCACAAAGCAGTTTAAAATGGTCAGTGCTTTCTGCAGGCTTTTTACCTTTATTTCCCCATCTCCCATCGCTCAGACTATCCCTTCTTTATTCTGATTCTCTCTGCTTCCGGTTCTGTCCGTCCCGGACCGTTTTCCACAGCCGTAAGCCCCGGGCGGCTTCCCTCCCGGACATTTCCTCACCGGCTCTCGGCTCTTTCCTCTTCCGGAGTTTTCCACCCCGTAACCACTGGGCAGCTTCCCTTACGGCATTCCCCCTTCGGCTCTCGGCTCTTTCCTCTTTCGGAAAATTTCCCCACAGAAGGCCGGTATCCTCACATTTGCCTGGATTTTTCCACGCAGGCCCTCACCGCCTCAAAGACCGCGCTCCGTAACCCCTTCTCCTCCAGCACGCGCACCGCTTCTATGGTGGTGCCTCCGGGAGAACAGACCATATCCTTTAACTCTCCCGGATGCTTTCCCGTCTCCAGCACCATTCTGGCGCTTCCCAGCACAGCCTGGGAGGCAAATCTGTAACTTTGCGCCCGGGGCATCCCCGCCGCCACCGCCGCGTCTGCCATGGCTTCTATCAGAAGAAACACATATGCCGGGGAACTTCCGCTGACTGCCGTCACCACATCCATCAGATTCTCGCCCACCGTCTCCGTTCTGCCGAATCCTTCACAGATGTCCCTGACCAAAACCATCTCTTCCCCGGAAACATGCTCGTTGGGACACATTCCCATCATCCCCTCCATGACCATGGCGGGAGTATTGGGCATGGTGCGTATTATTTTTACCGGTTTTCCGAATTCCCCTGCCAGCCATGCAAGATTTTTCCCGGGCGCAATGGACACAATCATCTCCTCTGCCCGGACACTGTCCCTGACCGCAGCTATCACTTCACCGTAATACTGGGGTTTTACCGCCAGAAACAGAATATCCGCAAATTCTGCCACTTCCTTTTCGCAGGCCGCTATCCGGATTCCCAGTTCTTCCTTTCTGGCACGCAGTACTTCCTGCGCCGGGTCAAACACCATGATTTCTTCCTTCTTACATTTTCCGGAGGCAAGAATCCCTTTCATCATGGCCCCGCCCATATTGCCGCCGCCTATAAATCCTATGTTCATCTTTCCCTCCATTAATCCACTGCCTTTTACACATTAAAACAGCTCCCGCCCACAAATTCCCTGCAGATGGAGTTATTGGGCAGGCTCTCGCTTGGCACGCTCAGGAAATAACTCAGGAACTTCAGAAGCCTCTTGGCCTCATAGTATTCCGGCGCCTCCCTGGGAATCTGGAACAAAAGCGGCTCCGCAAAGGTCTTCAGCATGGCCAGTTCATAGATCAGCGCGGAATTGAACATGGCATCCGCCCCCTCCTGGAACGGGAAAATGTTTTCCTCCTCACCCCTGCGCACGGAATGCCACATCTGTATGGTTCTCCGGGCGCTGGCTCCCCTGGTCCGTGCGTCCCGCACCATTCTCCGGATCAGCCTGCCATCCGTGGTGGGTATCCGGTTGTGTCCGTCAATATTCAGGGTAGTCAAAGCGCTTATGTAAATCTTGTACTTGCTTTCCTCCGGCAGGGCGTAGGACATTTTTTCGTTCAGCCCGTGGATTCCCTCCAGCACCAGAATATCGCTTTCCCCCAGCTGCATGAAATCCCCGTGATACTCCCTCTGTCCCGTCTTGAAATTAAATCGGGGCAGTTCCACCCGCTCTCCTGCCAGCAGTTTTACCATATCCTCGTTAAACAGCTTCACATCAATGGCTTCCAGACACTCAAAATTGTAATCCCCGTTTTCATCCCTGGGCGTCAGTTCCCTGTTCACAAAATAATTATCCAGCGCAATGGGACGGGGGATCTTGCCCAGGGTCCTCAGCTGTATGGACAGCCTATGGGAAAAACTTGTCTTGCCAGAGGAGGAAGGCCCTGCGATCATGACAAACTTCACGCCCTCACGGCCCACAATGTCCTTGGCTATCTCTCCGATCTTCCTCTCCTGTTCCGCCTCCTGCACCAGAATCAGGTCGCTCACGGAACCGCTGCAGATCTGGTCATTCAGATCGCCCACAGTCTCAATCCCTGCTGTCCTGCCCCAGTCGTGGGCTTTTTCCATGGTCTCAAACAGCTTTCTGCTCTCCGCAAACGTCTCCACGGATGTGGGATTGGACCTGGTCGGAAGCACCAGCATAAAGCCTTTTTCATAGGGCACTACGTCGAACCATTTCACATATCCCGCATTGGGCAGCATGAATCCGTAATAGTAATCATAATAACCCTCTATTTCGTATATATTCACACTGGAACTCATCCGGTAATGGAACAGGCTCACCTTGTCCTCCATGCCATTTTCCCGGAACAGCTGCAGCGCGTCCTCCAGGGGATAGGACTGTTTCATAAAGGGAGCCTTCTTTTCGGACAATTCATGCATCCTGTCCATAATCCTGCCGGCGCTTTGCGCCGTCACCGGCACCTTCCCGAACATATTCACATACATTCCCCGGCCTATGGTAAATTCCACACAGCTCTCCCGGGCCGCTTCCGCGCCGAACAGGTCGTGCACACTCTTTAAAAAAAGCATGGTTGCAGTGCGCACATAGGTTTTGTGTCCCACATCATCCCGCAGGGTAAAAAATTCTATCGTACAGTCTTTGGTGACTCTCTTGAACAATTCACGTATTTTACCGTTTACGGCCACCACTGCAATGGTATCCTCATACTCTTTCTGATATTCCGAGACAATGGTTTCGTATGTGGTGCCTTTCTCTACCTGTCTCTGTTCTCCATGGATTGTAACCGTTACCATACCCTCACCCTTTCTATCCATACAAGTTTCCAGTTCCTTCCCCTTTCGCGTGCTTTACCGGTAAAAAGCAAGCGCCTTCCTGACATCTTCCTGCTCCCGGCACACTTCCCGCAGCCGCATGTCCGCTTTCCCGGTTCCCGCCCGCGCCAGATTCCCGGAAAGCCGTTCCAGATACGCCTCCCGCTGTTCCAGGAACTGCCGTAGCACCTGGTTCTGCCCCAGAAGCAGTTTCTCTCCATATAAATCGTACAGATGCCGCGCCGGTTCCAAATCCGTATCCTGTTCCGCAGGCCCTCTGATTCCGGTTCCCGGCCCTGTTTTCCCGGCAACGGCCACGCCTTCCCCTTCCGGCGCTCCCGCCTTCCGGTCTCCGGCAGCCATCCCGTAAACCGCCTTCATGGCAAAATAAAACTTCCCCTCTTCCAGCACGGCCTCCTCCCGGACTACCGAAAATCCCGCCTTTCTGAGAAAAGCCCTGAACTGCGCCAGCTCCGACTGGGGCTGCAAAATCAGTTCTTTCATCCCGGCCGCCTTTTCCATGCCTTCCGTCAGGATTCTCTCCATCAGCCTGCCGCCCATCCCGGCACAGATCAGGGTATCCGCTTCCCCGGCCCGGCACTCTGCCAGCCCATCCGACAGTCTTAAGCTTATGTAATCCCCCAGCCCTGATTCCCTGACATGCTTTTCCGCAGCCAAAAGCGGCCCTTCCCGCACATCCATGGCGACCGCCCTGGGACAGATCCCCTCTTCCACCAGATAAATGGACAGAAAACCATGGTCGCAGCCCACATCAGCAGGAATATTTCCCGGCGTCACCATGTCAGCCAGCATCTGAAGCCGGCCAGACAAGACAATCCCCCTCTCCTGCCGCATATTCTTCCTCAATCCAGATAATCCTTCAGTTTCCTGCTGCGGCTGGGGTGACGCAGCTTCCGGAGCGCTTTGGCCTCAATCTGACGGATACGCTCCCTGGTCACGTTAAACTCTTTTCCCACTTCCTCCAGGGTGCGGGCCCGTCCGTCATCCAGCCCGAAACGGAGGCGCAGAACCTTCTGCTCCCTCTCTGTCAGAGTACCCAGAACTTCCACCAGCTGCTCCTTCAGCAGGGTGAAAGCCGCCGCGTCCGACGGCACCGGCACTTTGTCATCCTCTATGAAATCTCCCAGATGGCTGTCCTCCTCCTCGCCGATGGGAGTCTCCATGGAGACAGGCTCCTGGCTGATCTTCAGAATCTCCCGCACACGGTCCGCAGGCATGTTCATTTCCTCCGCAATCTCCTCGGGGGTCGGTTCGCGGCCAAGCTCCTGCAGCAGCTGTCTGCTGACGCGAATCAGTTTATTGATGGTTTCCACCATGTGCACGGGAATCCGTATGGTTCTGGCCTGGTCGGCGATGGCCCTGGTGATGGCCTGGCGAATCCACCATGTGGCATAGGTGGAAAATTTAAAGCCCTTGCAGTAGTCAAACTTTTCCACCGCCTTGATCAGTCCCAGATTCCCTTCCTGAATCAGATCCAGAAAAAGCATTCCGCGGCCCACATAACGCTTTGCGATACTGACCACCAGACGCAGGTTGGCTTCCGCAAGACGCTTCTTGGCTTCCTGGTCCCCCTGTTCCATCCGCTGTGCCAGTTCGATCTCTTCCTCTGCGGAAAGCAGGGGAACCTTGCCGATCTCTTTCAGGTACATCCGCACCGGGTCCTCCAGGCTGATGCCGTCCGGAATCGTCAGATCCAGGTTCTCCACATCCACATCATCTTCGTCCGTCAGGATGATATCATCGCCTACCTCATCATCCGTAATCCGGAGCACATCCACATTGTTCTGCTCCAGTACATCCAAAATCTTCTCGAACTGTTCCTCTTCCAAAGGCATGTCCGTGAAAAAATCATTGATTTCCTGATACTCCAGCACGTTTTTCTTCTTTTTGGCAATATTTAGGAGTTCTTTCACCTTCTCGTCAAACTTTGCCTGTGTGTTTTCATCCATTGTAGCAATTCCATCCTTCCTTGGGAGGCTGTTTTCCCCGGGGAAGCCCATTTCCCCCGGGAAGCTGTTTTCCCTTATATAAACATAAAAAATTGTTTAAAGTTACCAATATCTTTACCCTAATCCAGGGAAATATGCGTTCTCGCCAATTCTTCCAATGCTTTCTTTCCCTCTATGGCCCGGGTGAGGGCATTTACATCTGTCCCCGTACTGGCAAGATCCCGTTCATAACTGTTCTTTTTTACGGACAGCAGGATATCCCGGAAAGCTTTCTCCTGCTCCTGGAGGTTGTCCAGCTGGGGAAGGTTGGCGGAAAAAAGCGCCGCAGCCTCCCTCTGCTCTTCTTCCTCCTCAAAAAGGCTGATCATTCCCGCAGGACTGAAATCCCCCTGCTCCAGTTCCGCAAACATCCGTTCTGCCACCCTGCGGTAAATGTCCGCCGTGAAATCCCGGGGCGAAATATATTTCTTAATCCTGCCATACACCCCGGGCCTGTCCGCAATCCAGGATATCAGAAGCCTCTGCGCCCTTTTCACCTTTTCCTCCGCGGCGTTCTTCCTGCCCGTTCCCGGCCTGGGACGTTCCGCCGGCTTCGCCCGGCCCGTCTGCAGCGCGTATCCTTCCACAAGCTTCCGCAGATTTCCAATGCCGATAAAATATTTATCCGCTATGGCCTGAAGATAATTGTCCCGCTCCACTTCCTCGGAAAATTCGCACAGTTTCTTTGCGATCTCCCGATGGAATCTGGTCTTCTCCTCCGGGTCTTCCATATGAAACTGACCTTCCAGTATCCTGACTTCAAAGAAAAAGCTGTTCTCTGCCTGCTGTATACGTTCCTCGAACTTTTCCCTGCCCAGGGCCTTGATAAATTCGTCCGGGTCTTTATAAGGCTGCATGTTGATGACTTTTCCGGTCAATCCCGCTTCCCTCAGGATAGCGATCCCCCGCAGGGCCGCTTTCACCCCTGCGCCATCGCTGTCATAGGCCAGCAGCACATTGTCGGTGTAGCGTCTCAGCAATGCCGCCTGCTCTCCCGTAAACGCCGTCCCCAGGGAGGCCACCGCCTGAGTGAAGCCCGCCTGGTGCATGGCGATCACGTCCATATAGCCCTCACAGAGAATGATATTGGAACTTCTGGCTTTTCTGGCGTAATTCAGGCCGTACAGGTTCCTTCTCTTGTCAAAAACCGGCGTCTCGGGAGAATTCAGGTATTTGGGTTCCCCGTCCCCCATCACCCGGCCCCCGAATCCTATGACCCGGTTGTTGGTGTCCTGTATTGGGTACATGACCCTGTTCCAGAACTGGCTGATCATTCCGTGTCTCTCGGAGTGGCTTGCCAGTCCCGCTTCCTGAATCAGCTCGTCCTCAAATCCCTTTCCCCGCAGATACTGTACCAGCACCGCGCCATTTTTGCCCGCAAACCCCAGTCCGAACTTATGAATGGTCTCGTCGGAGAGTTCCCTTTTTTTCAGATACCTGTATCCCGTCTCCCCCTGGGGACTGCGCAGCTGGTAGTAAAAGAATTTTGCCGCCTCCCGGTTCACCGCCAGAAGCCTTGCGCGCCTGCCCTCTTTCCGGCGCTGTTCCTCCGATTCATCCTCCTCCGGAAGCTGCACCCCCGCTCTCTCCGCCAGCATCCTGATGGCCTCCGGAAAGGAATAGTTCTCGTAATTCATCACAAAAGTGTACACATTTCCGCCTGCGCCGCAGCCGAAGCAGTGATACACCTGCATATCGCCGTTGACGGAAAAGGAAGGCGATTTTTCATTGTGGAAAGGACACAGACCCCAGTGGCGCCCGCCCTTTTTCTGCAGCTTCACATAGCCGGACACCACATCCACAATATCGTTTTTGCTTCTCACTTCTTCTACAATCTCTTCGGAATAGTACATTGATACCTCCATGATATGTCAGGCCGGCCTGCTGACCTTTCTGGCCGACGGTACACGATGCACCGTAAAACACAGTTTATTCATTATACAGACCATGATTTCGGTATATAGATATCATCATAGGTGGCGATGGCAAAGCGGTCCGTCATGGCGCCCACATAATCACAGACTACCTGCTCCTTGGCCTCCCCTTCCGACAAAAGATCCAGAAACTCTGCCGGCATATCGTCAATATGCTTCATAAAATGGAAATAAAGGGTTTCCATCAGCCGCTCCGCCTTTCCCTCCTCACTTTTGGCAAGCGGATTATAATACACATTCTCGGACATAAACTCCCGCATCTGTTTCATTGCGGCAGCCACCGGCCCGGACATCACAATATCGTTTTTCTCCATGCTGTTGGTCACAATATCATGGATAAAATGGTCCAGCCGTTCGCTGGGCGTAGAGCCGATGACTTCCCGGATTTCCCTGGGCACATCGCTTTCCTTCAAAATGCCCGCCCGGACCGCGTCATCCATGTCATGATGAATATACGCGATCTTATCCGAAAACCGGACCACTTTTCCCTCCAGGGTATGAGGCTTGCCTATGGTCTGATGATTCAGAATCCCGTCCCGCACCTCATATGTCAAATTCAGCCCGTGGCCGTTCTTCTCCAGTCTGTCCACGGTGCGCACACTCTGTAGGCTGTGTTCAAATCCCAGCGGACAAATCCTGTTCAGGGCCCTCTCCCCCGCATGCCCGAAAGGCGTATGTCCCAGGTCATGCCCCAGTGCAATGGCCTCCACCAGTTCCTCATTCAGCCGCAGCGCCTTTGCAATGGTGCGTGCATTCTGCGAAACCTCCAGGGTATGCGTCAGTCTGGTGCGGTAATGATCCTTCTCCGGTGTCAGAAATACCTGGGTCTTGTCTTTCAGCCTCCGGAAAGCCTTACAATGGATAATTCTGTCCCTGTCCCGCTGAAATACCGTGCGGATATCACATTGTTTCTCGGACCTCTGCCTGCCCCTGGAATCCGTACTGTGGGAGGCATACGGGCTTAAATATTGTTTTTCCCACTGCTCCAAGTTTTCTCTGATTGTCATATTCGCTCCCATCTGCGCCTAAATACGCGTGAAAACCTTTCTCCTAATTTAATTATTCTGTGTCTGGCGTCAAAATCCTTTTTTTGTATACATTTTCCTGAAAAAAACTACGCCGGTCATGGATTTTCAGACACGTTCCGGGAAAGGCGCTTTTGGGTCACCTGCTGAAATATGTCTCCATGCCCTCCGACATGCGGATACTGCCATCCTGCATTACAAAGAGCGTTTCTGCCCCATATGCCTCTGCCAGCTCCATTCCCTGTTCCGGCCCCAGGATAAAGCAGGCTGTGGAGAGCCCATCGCTGAGCAGCCCGTCCTTGACCAGAACGGTCACTCCCCCCACGCCGCTTTGGGCCGGATAGCCGGTGGCAGGATCCAGAATATGGTGATAGCGCACACCGTCTGCCTCCACATACCGCTCATAATCTCCGGAAGTGGAGACGCACCACTGTCCTTCCAGCGTCAGAATCCCCAGATGAGAGGAAGGGTCCGCAGGATCCACAATCCCCACCTTCCAGGGACTGCCGTCCGGTTTGACCCCGTAAGTCAATACGCTTCCCCCCAGGGAAATCACCGCCCCGCCCATCTCTTCCCGTTCCTCCAGAAGTCTGGAAATCCGGCTCAGGGCAAGACCCTTGCCCACAGCGCCCAGATCCAGCCGCATTCCCTCCGGCAGCCAGATACGGGCCCTGCCGGAATCAGGCTCCGTTCCGGCACTTTCAGCATTCCTGACAATCTTCATTTTGCTGCTTCCGCAGCTTTCCACCGCAGCTTCCAGCTCCTTCCCCGAAGGAATCTGAAACTGCGTCATATTTTCTTCTGTTGACCACTGATCTATATTCCACAGACTTGTGAGTCTTCCCAGAGTCACGTCAAACGCCCCTTCCGAGCGCACGGACAGTTCCTGACAGGCCTCCAGAAGCCCTGCCAGCTCCTCCGACAGCGCGCAGCCCTCTTCCAGGCCCGCGGAACGGTTGATTCTGTATACCTGGGAAGTGTCCAGCCTCCAGGACAGTTCTTCCCGTTCCATCTGGTACAGCATCTCCATGACATCCTCTGAAAAAAGTTCCGCGGTCTCCTGTGCCCCATAAACAGTCTGCTGTATCACTGTGCCCATGGCTGTATCCACACGCTGCCAGGGGCCTTCCTTTCCCCGGTCCCCGCCTTCTCCGGGAACGTCTCTTCCGCATCCGCAGAGCAGCACCATCAAGGCAAAAAACATACATCCCAAATATCTCTTCATTTTTCCAGCCCTTTTTGTTATACTTACTAATCAGGTAGGGGAGATTTTATCCCTGCTCTCCGCCCGGGGCGCATGTTGCTTCAGCAACAATTTTCCTTATGCGCCGCTGTGCATCGGCCAGACTTCCGGCCTTTTATGCCTGGCGCCGCCGCAGGCTGCATGGGTGTTCAGATTCAAAAATAATTTCCGGGTAAACTCCCGGAACGCAGAAAGGTGACTTTCCCTTGAAAACAAAACCAACAAAAAATGCCGTGATCATCACAGCATTCCTCCTTCTGGCGGCACTGGCCAGCCTGCTCTTCCTTCTGCTGCCCGTTGCGGAAGATGCCCCATACACCGCGGACATCTATCAGAACGGGGAACTGCTCATGAGCATCCCCCTGCAGGAGACTGCCGAAACCTACAGTTTTACCGTGGAAGGGGAAAATCATTGTGTCAATGTAGTTCAGGTCTGCCCCGGCAGCATCGGCATTGTTTCCGCCGATTGTCCCGATAAGCTCTGTGTAGGGCAGGGTTTTATCCGGGACTCCCGGCTGCCCATCACCTGTCTGCCAAACCGTCTGGTGATTCAGCTGCGCCCTTCGTCCGATTCCGAAGCGCCATCCGATTTGCCGGATGCCATAACCTATTAACCCCCTGCGCCGTATGCCGGCCCCTTTGGAAGGAGTTCCCATGTCTGTTCAAAAGATGACAACCCTGGCTTTTTTTACCACCCTGTCCCTTGCCATTTTCGCCATAGAAAGCGCCATCCCGCCGCTGGTACCCATTCCGGGCATCAAACTGGGACTGGCCAATATCATCACTCTGATTTTGCTGGCCCACTTCACCTTCCGGGATGCCTTGTGGGTACTGCTGGCAAGAATATTGCTGTCCACCCTGCTGTTCGGCCAGGCCCTGTCCCTGCTCTACAGCCTTGCCGGGGGTATTTTCAGTCTGCTTGTGATGGCCTTCGTCATGCGCCTGCTCCGGAAAAAAACGCTTTTTCTAACCGGGGCCATGGGCGGCCTGGCCCACAACACGGGACAGCTTTTGACTGCTTTGGTCATAACCGCAACCCCCGGAGTCCTGTCCTATCTGCCATTCCTGATTCCGGGCGGCATCCTCACGGGACTTTTCACCGGCCTCTGCGCGGGTTTTCTGGGAAAATATCTCTCCCCCCATCTGTGACTCCGCGCGGTTTGGCCGCCTTCACACCGGCCCCTGTCATTTTCCTCCCAATCCGGGCATTTCCAGCAGTTCCCTGACACTTTTTCCCAGAACGGGATGCCTGAAATAAGGCGCTATCTCCGCCAGGGGCTGCAGCACAAACAAACGGTTCTGCATGTCCGGATGGGGAATCACCAGATCCTTGCTTTCCAGAACCAGCTGGTCATAAAACAAAATGTCCAGATCCAGGGTCCTGGGGCCCCACCGCAGGGGTCTCTCCCGTCCCGCCGCCTTTTCCATCTCGTGAAGGGTCTCCAGAAGCTGCTCCGGATCCAGCAGGGTCTCTACCTCCGCCACCCCGTTCAGGAAATCTTCCTGCTCCACCCCGCCGTAAGGCCTGGTCACAATCAGTTCCGAGACTTCCCCCAGCCGCATCAGCGGATGTGTCTTCATGGCCTCCAGGGCTCCCGACAAATATTTTTCCCGGTTCCCCATGTTGGAACCCAGCGCAATATAAGCCTTGTGCCAGCTCCGGTGAATCTTTACGGATATGCCTTCAAAGGGCAGGCGCACCGGTGCAAAAGGCTTCACAATTTCCAGGTCTATGGCGGACACTCTGCCGTATTGCAGCAGAATCGCCCGGGCAAGCCGCTCCGCCACCGCCTCCAGCAGCCTACAGGTATTGTTCTGCATCCAGTTTGTGATAAAATGGCAGACATTGCCGTAATCCACCGTATGCTCCAGTTCGTCACTGATTCCCGCCTTGTGGGTATCGGTGTACAGAACGGTATTGACATAGAATGTCTGTCCCTTTTTTGTCTCTTCCGGGTATACGCCGTGATGTGCAAATACTCCCAGTTTCTCGATACGTATTTCGTCTTTTGCCTGTTCACAATACATAATTTTCCCCCTGTACCCGCTTCGGCGGGCATACCAGTCAACACATACCTGGGTCTTCCCTCAGCTTTTCAGCACCGCCTCCGTCATTCTGATGGCCCTGAGATTTTCCCTGACATCATGAACCCTCACAAACATGCATCCCTTCACGGCCGCCAGCACCGTAGTCGCCAGGGTCCCCTCCAGCCTGTTATCTGCCGGCAAATCCAGCGTCAGGCCGATCACGGATTTCCTGCTGCAGCCCAGAAGCAGGGGATGCCCCAGGTTTCCCAGCTCCTCCAGATGATGTATCACCTGAAGATTCTGTTCATAGCTTTTTGCAAATCCCACCCCCGGATCCAGAATGATTTTCTCCCCGGCAATTCCCGCTTCCGCCGCCAGCTCAAGGCTTTCCTTCAAATCAGAAGCCACGTCCTCCATAAAAGAAAGGTAATCCGTATTTTTCCGGTTATGCATCAGGCAGCAGGGCAGGCCGCTCCCGGCAATGATGCCTGCCATCCGGGGATCATACTTCAGTCCCCATATATCATTGATCAGGTCGGCGCCGGCGTCAATACCCGCAGACGCAACCGCCGGTTTGTAGGTATCCAGAGATACCGGCACGTCAAAGGAAGCCTTCACCGCTTCTATCACGGGCACCACCCTGGCGATTTCCTCTTCCTCCGGCAGGAGCGTATATCCCGGCCGGGTGGACTCGCCTCCGATGTCAATGACATCCGCGCCTTCCTCCAGCATCTTTTCCACATGGGCCAGCGCCCTGTCCTTCCGGTTCCACTTGCCCCCATCCGAAAAAGAATCCGGTGTCACATTCAGAATCCCCATGACATAGGTATGGCCTGCGGTGTCAAATTCCTTTTTTCCAATCTTCATAAATTACCTCATTTCCCCGCTGCTTCTTTCGTATCTCCTCTGACGGATACTTTTCACACTTCCGGGCATGCCCGTACTGATACCGCTTTCAGAACGGCTTCCCGTCTCGCCCAAGCATCTGAAAAAAACGGTCCTGCATCGCCCCGTCCTGGCCGAAAATCCCTCTGGCTGCCACACTCACCGTCCGGCTGCCCGGCTTTCTGACCCCGCGCATGGTCATGCACAGATGTTCCGCTTCCAGCATCACCATCACGCCCCGGGGAGCCAGATGCTCCATAATGGCATCCGCAATCTGTCCTGTCATCCGCTCCTGTATCTGAAGCCGCCCTGCATAGATCTCCACGGTCCTGGCCAGCTTGCTCAGTCCCAGCACCTTTCCCTCCGGAACATACGCTATATGCGCCTTTCCGTAAAAAGGCATCATATGATGTTCGCACATGGAATAAAATGTAATATCCTTTTCCATGACCATTTCGTTATAGTCTGCCGTAAATACTTTGGACAAAGGTTCGGACACGTCCCCGTACATGCCGGCAAAAATTTCCCCATACATTCTGGCGACCCGGTCCGGCGTCTCCAGAAGCCCTTCCCTGTCAGGATCCTCCCCGATTCCCTCCAGCAAAAGCTTCACGGCTTTCCTGATTTTTTCCTGATCTATCATATGCTTCCTTTCCGCGTTTCCCTGACCGTCCCGGCAGCCCCTTCCGGTCATTTTTTCTGTCATACAGACTTATTTCCCCGGGCATTCCCTTTGCCTTCGGCGCCCTTCCGTTTGCCCACGATATCCGGCAGCCGGCCCATGAAAGACAGGGAACCGAAAGCCAGTATCACATCCTCCTTCCCCGCCAGCAGGTAACTCATCTCCACAGCTTCCTCCAGGGAATCTGCAGCCGTCACATTTTTATGATATTCCGCCGCCTCCCGGGCCAGCAGATATGCCGGCAGCGCCCTGGGATTGTCCGGGGGTGTCACGGTGATAATCTGGTCTGCCAGGGAATGCATCCCTGCGATTACTTTTTCATGTTCCTTATCTTTCAGCATTCCCATGATAAATATTACCCTTCGGCCTGGAAAATACAATTCCACCGACTCCCTGAGCCTGACTGCCGCGTCTTCATTGTGCGCGCCGTCCGCCACAAACCATGGTTTTCTGCCGATAACCGCAAATCTCCCCGGCCATTGGGCCCGGGCCATCCCCTTGCGGAGGCTTGCCTCCGTCACCGGAAAACCGCTTTCTTTCAGGCATTTCAGCGTTTCCAGGGCCAGAACGGCATTTTCAATCTGATACTGCCCCGCAAGACCGATTTCCACTTTGGAATATCCCCCATAGTCAAACCACTGCCTTTCCAGACCGTAATGCACATGCGCCGCCCCGCCTGCGTCCGCAACGGTCAGGGGACAGCCCAGTCCGGCCGCTTTTTCCCGGATCACTTCCATAACCTCCGGCTTCTGCACACCGGTCACGGCCCGGCATCCCTTTTTGAGAATGCCTGCCTTATGGGCCGCGATCCCGGAGAGCGTCTCCCCCAGAAACTGCGTGTGATCCCTGCTGATGGAAGTGATCACCGCCGCGCAAGTGTGCTCCACGATATTGGTAGCATCCAGCAGTCCCCCCATGCCCGTTTCCAGCACCACAATATCACATTGTTTTTCCCGGAAATACCAGAAGCCCAGCGCGGTCTCCATCTCAAAAGGTGTGGGATGGGGCAGGCCCTCCTTCTGCATCCCCCCGCACACCTCTTTTACCAGTTCCATGCCCTGGCAAAAGGCCTTTTGGGTAATAGGGACCTGGTTTACCCGGATACTTTCCCTTTCCTTCAGTGCCGGGGAGGAAAAGCTCCCCACCCGGCAGCCGGCGCATTTTAATACGGATGCCACAAAGGCAGACACGGAGCCTTTCCCGTTGGTGCCCGCAATATGTACAAATTTCAGGCTCTCCTGGGGATTGCCCATTCTCCCGCACAGCTGGCGGACGCTTTCCAGGCCGGGTACCACTCCGTACTGCCCCGCCTGCTCCATATATTCCATCGCTTCCCTGTAATTCATGTATTCTCCTGTTTTCATTCCGTTTCCGGATGCTTTTCCTGCCATCCGTTTCCGGATGCCGGAACAGAACTGCATATTTTTTCTCCCGGGGCGCATACTAGTGTACTGTCTGGATGATATTCAGGCAGTAAACTAGAGTATGTTTGAAGAATATGTCTGATTCTGCAGCCCAAAAGGAGCGTTAGTGTGAAAAATAAATTTTTCACACGCAAATTTGTGCCTGCGGCCCAAATTCGCAGGTTACGGAAAGGCATGGGTATTTTTATGAAAAAAACCCTGATCCGGTTTGCCGGAAATTTTCTGAAATGCGGACTTGCCGGCTGGTGCATGGAAATCGTTTTCACTTCCCTGGATTCCCTGCGCCGTCGGGACATGTCCCTGAAAGGAAACACATCTCTCTGGATGTTTCCCATCTACGGCAGCGCCGCCTTCCTGACGCCATTTGGCCGTCTCCTTGGCAGAAAATCACCCTGGGTCAGGGGATCCGCCTATGCGGGCCTGATTTTCTCCATGGAATATGTCACCGGACGCCTGCTCTCAAAGCACAAACTCTGTCCCTGGGACTATGGGCGCAGCCGCTGGAATGTAGGCCGTGTCATCCGCCTGGATTTTGTCCCGTTCTGGTTCTGCGCGGGGCTGCTTCTGGAACGACTCCTTTGTCCGCCGCATCCCGGCGGCCGGAAAGCCTCCCACGCTGCCCGGCAGGACGCCCCCTAATCCTCTCCCTGGTCCATATCATCCACATCCCCGGAACCGATATCCAGCATGTTCACGGTACGTCTCCTCAGCCTGGCTTCCTCGGATTCCTTCAGGATAAAATCTTTCACCTGTCTTGAGTTTTTGATATGCTGCAGAATCAGCTGGGGATGGGTGGTATCGCCCGTATAGCAGATCACGGTTCCCAGCCCGAACATTTTCTCCCCCAGGCTGGCGCTGTGTGTCACATCCTGCACCTTGTACATATAACAGTCATTTTCCACCGTTTTCAGAAAACCCTCCGAAACCGTGATCATGTCCTCTTTTACAGTATATTTTGTAAAAGTGAACGGAAGTCCGAAAAACATCCATCTTTTTCTCTCCACAAATTCCATTTTCCTGCCCTTCCCTTTCCGGCGGCGTCTGAAAACCGTTTTCTGACAGCCCCTGATTTTCTCCATTATAATCTATTCCCGCAAAATATGCAAACGCACTTTTACGGATTCCACAAGATGCGGAAACCATCCCCGGAACTTGTGCGAAAATTGCTTTCTGCCAGGTTTGGGCCCACTGGGCGGAAGAACCTTTTGACCCGTACACCATATTATGGTAAACTGAAAAAGCAATGATGCTGTATGCATTCTTCCAAAAACCTTACAAAAAATGACAAAAACCCCACCTGGGAAAAGGAGCAGAACATGAAATATATCTTCCGCACCACAAAGGGTTATCGTCTGAAACTGACCGCCCTATTTGGCTCCGTAATTTTCGGCACCGTCACAGGCGCCATGTTTCCTTTCTGCATAGGTAAAATTGTGGACCAGATTTTCTATATCCGGCAGATGAAAGGATTCCTGCTCTGCTTTTTTCTCTATGCAGGGCTGTATTTTCTCAACCAGTGCGGGCACAGCGTCCTGAACTATCTGTGGGCACATCTGAAAATCACCTATGTGGTGGATATCCGCAGACAGTGCTTTGCCCATCTGCTGCGGCTCAGGGCAGGTGTCCTGACCCATATCAAAAGCGGCGACGTGATGCGGCGGATCCAGGAAGACACGGAATGTTTTCTGGAGTTTATCCATCGGAGCCTTTTTTATGTGCTGGCCAATTTTATACAGCTGGCCATCTCCATAGGATATATCTTTTACACCAATGTCTATCTGGGCGCGCTCACCGTGGTCATGACGCCCATCATGGCATATTCCATCCGTTTCTTTTCCGCAAAGATAAAAGAAAAACAGCAGCTGCTGCAGACCAAAAAAGGACTTGCGGACGCATGGATCCAGGAAATGATGATCGGCCTCACGGAGCTGAAGCTGTTAAATGCCCAGCCCCGGGCCCAGCGGCAGTACAGGGAGAAGACGGAAAGCATCCTCCGGGATGAAATCGGCGCGGGATATCTCTCCCTGAAATCAGAGACGGTCAACGAGGCGCTGGTTCTGGCCGGACAGCTTTGCCTGTACGGCATTGCCGCCTTCTTTGTGGCCGGGGAATCCATGACCATGGGACAGTTTGTGGCCTGCGCGGCTTATTTTTCCACCTGCGCCGCCTATTACAATGCCCTTGCCCGCAAACTCACGGACATCAATGCCAATCTGGTGGGAATCCGGCGGGTGGAAGAATTTTTTTCCTGGGAAGAGGAGACGGACCTGCCCTCCGCAGGCAGCCATTCTCTTGCACAAGGCAGCATCCGCTTTGAAAATATCTCTTTCGGATACGGGGACGGACTGGTTTTAAAACATTTTGACCTCTCAGTGGCATCCGGGGAAAAAATCGCCTTTGTGGGAAAAAGCGGCCAGGGAAAGAGCACCCTGCTGCAGCTTCTCTGCCGTTTCCATGACCCACTGGAGGGAAATATCTATGTGGATGGAAAATGCCTGACAGATTACACTTACGCCAGCCTCAGGAGCCAGATTGCCGTTGTATGGCAGGACAACGCCCTGTTTCACGGCAGTCTGCGGAAAAATATCATTTTCTCCGACGACAAATCCCGGGATCCCTGTCTGTGGAAAATACTGGAGGGCCTGAGGCTGAAGGAACTGGTGGAAGAATTCCCGGAGGGCCTGGATACCATCATGGGCAGCGGCGGAAGAAGCCTGTCCGGAGGCCAGAAGCAGAGAATTGCCATCGCAAGGTGCATTTGCCGTCAGCCCAAAATCCTGCTTCTGGACGAGGCCACCTCCGCACTGGACGAGGATACGGAAACTGCCGTAAATGCGTTTATCTGTCAGCAGCTTCCCGATACCACCATACTTTCCGTGGCACATCGGTTCTCTACCGTTCTGGCCGCCGATAAGGCAGTGGTCATGGAAGATGGGCATGTGACCGGCTTCGGGCCCCATGACGCCCTGCTGGAACAGAATACTCTTTACCGGACATTGTGGGAAGAATACCAAAATGCCCGGATCCGGGAAGGAGGCCCCTATGAAACCCAGTCCTGAAAAAAATCCGCTCCCTGAAAATAATGCTTTCCATGCAGGAAATTCTTTCCATGAAAAGTATCCTTTCCATGGAAGAAGTCCACTCCGTGAAGCTCATTCCTACCGTGGGAAATTATGTATTTACATATTGCTGCAGTTTCTGAAGCAGGGCCTGCTGCTTATACCGCCTTACTGCTACCTGTTATTTCTGAATGAAGTCATCACGGAAAGACGGCTGGAACGCCTGTGGCTGGTTTTTTCCCTCTACCTGGCGGTATTTCTGGGCAAAACATTTGTTTCTGTTCTGATACGGATTGTCTACAATCAGGTTTTTCCGGCCATGAGGGCGGAATGGAAAGAAAAGGTCCTGCAGAAATACGGTGCCCTGGACATTCCTGTCCTGCAGGGCTTTTCCCCGGGAGAGCTGAAGGAAAGACTGCACCATGACACGGAAAATCTGGTGCTGCTCCGGGAAAAAAAGCTGGAGTTTGTGATCTCCCTGATCAACATACTGATCACCACGGGCATTTTGCTGTATCTGAACTGGATTCTGTCTCTTGTGAGCTTCCTGCTCCTGCCCCTGTCCTTTTTCATCACACGCCATATCAGGGGACGGAGCAATGTGGAGTATGAAAAAATACGGAATATCCAGACCACTTACAATGACTTCTGTATCCACAATCTCTACTTCTGGAAGGAAGTAAAGACGAACCACTCCGGAGAACGGCAGCAGAAAGAATTTGAATCCCTCTGGGATGCCATGGGAAATGCTTTCCTGAAAACCCATATGTGCTGGTTTATGAACCGTACCTTCCTGGCCTTTAAGGATGTGTTTCTTACCAAAATGGGTCTCTATCTCCTGGGCGGTGTCCTGGTCATCCGGCAGCTTGCCACCGTGCCGGTACTGCTGACCTTCATGGAGTATTACGGAGACTTTACAAACCGTCTTCTGAGTCTTTCCGACAATTGCATGAGCTGGGGTGAGCAGGAACAATCGGTAAAGCGGATCCGTTCCGTTATGGACCTGCCCCTGCCGGAAAGGCCCCTGGCCCTGGATACCTTTGAGAGGCTGGAGCTGAAGCAAATCGGCTTTTCCTATGAGGACAGCCCGGAAACCATTCTGCAGAATTTCAGCATGGAGCTCCGGCGGGGAGAAAAAATTGCCATTGTGGGAGAAAGCGGCAGCGGGAAAAGTACCCTCATCCGGCTCATGGCGGGATGCCTGGAGCCGGAACAGGGTGAAATCCTCTGGAACGGACAGCCCTTCCGGCTCACGGACCGCACATCGGTCTACGCAAAAGCGGGTTTCTTAATGCAGGAGACCAGCCTGTTTAACCTGACCATCCGGGAAAACCTTCTGTTCGGCAAAGAGGATGCCTCGGAGCCGGAAATGACGGATGCCTGCACCCGGGCAAACATTATGGAATTTATCCGGGAGCTGCCTCTGGGATTCGATACGGTCATCGGTGAAAACGGCATACGCCTGTCCGGGGGACAGCGGCAGAGACTTCTGATCGCCAGACTGCTTCTGAAAAACCCCGAAGTGATTGTCTTCGACGAAGCCACCTCCGCGCTGGACTATCAGAATGAAAACGAGATCCTGGAGCTTCTGCTGTCAAATGTGCGGGAAAAAACTTTTGTCATGGTAACCCACCGCAGCACCTCCGTGGCGAAATGCAGCCGGACGGTCTGCCTTGAAAAGCAGGCACAGCCTGCAAAACGCTAAACCGGCTTCCATACATTTTTCCGGAGAAGACTAAAATTTCCGGGCCGGAACATTTTTTCATTGAAACTTATGCCCTTACGTGGTATCATTAAAAAAATGGTTTAAGGAGGTTCCAGAAATGACTGCTAACGAATGTATCAGAGGCCGCAGAAGCATCCGTAAATTTGCGGACAAGCCCGTTTCCCACGAGCTGCTGGCGCAGATCGTGGAGACCGCGTCCTATGCGCCCAGCTGGAAGCATACGCAGATCGTCCGCTATATTGCCGTGGAAGGGGAAAAGAAAGCCGCCCTGGCAAAATGTACATCCATCTTTCCCGGTAACGGAAAGATCATGGACAATGCCCCCATGGTAGTGGCTGTCACAATGATCAAAGGCCGCAGCGGTTACGAGCGGGATGGCTCTTTCTCCACCCCCAAGGGAGACAGATGGCAGATGTATGATGCCGGCGTTGCCGGAGAAGCATTTTGTCTGGCCGCTTACGAACAGGGGCTGGGTACTGTTATCATGGGTCTGTTTGACGAAGAAGATGCCGCCGCACTTTTGGAGCTCCCCGAAGACAGAGAGCTGGTGGCTTTGATTCCCATCGGATATCCTGATGAGACACCCGCTGCTCCCAGACGTAAGACCGTGGAAGAATTATTATCCTATCAATCATAATCAGGAGTCGAAGAGTTTACTCTTCGACTTCTTTTTCGTGCACAGCCCCGCGGAGGGAAAATGTGCCGCCGGGCGGCGCAGGGGGCACGCCTGCCCGATTGAAAACACGCCTTACAAGGACATCTATATTAATAAGAAATGAGGACACAATATGAGACACTTGATGAGCCCGCTGGATTTTACTCCCCAGGAACTGGACAGACTCTTCGATCTGGCCAACGACATTGAACATCATCCGGAGCGGTACGCCCATGCCTGCGATGGCAAAATACTGGCAACCTGCTTTTATGAGCCCAGCACGCGCACCCGCTTAAGTTTTGAATCGGCCATGACAAGGCTTGGCGGAAGGATCATAGGATTTTCCGACGCGGCGTCTTCCTCGGCTTCCAAGGGGGAAAGCGTTTCCGACACCATCCGCATTATCTCCTGCTACGCGGACATCTGCGCCATGCGGCATCCCAAGGAAGGCGCGCCCATGGTAGCCGCTGAAAAGTCAGATATTCCCGTCATCAATGCCGGGGACGGCGGACATCAGCATCCCACCCAGACCCTGACGGACCTGCTGACCATCCGCAGCCTCAAGGGCAGGCTGGGCGGCTTTACCATGGGCCTGTGCGGCGACCTGAAATTCGGGCGCACGGTGCATTCCCTGATCAAGGCCCTGGTGCGTTATGAGGGCATCCGCTTCGTCTTTATCTCACCGGAGGAACTGCGGGTGCCGGACTATATCACGGACATGCTGCGGGAGAGAAATATCCCCTTTGAAGAAGTGATCCGTCTGGAAACGGTCATGCCCCGTCTGGATATGCTGTATATGACCAGGGTACAGAAGGAACGGTTCTTCAATGAAGAAGATTATGTCAGGTTAAAAGATTTTTATATTCTCAATGCGGACAAAATGGCGCTGGCAAAGGAGGACATGCTGGTGCTCCACCCCCTGCCCAGGGTCAACGAGATTTCCGTGGAGGTGGACGCAGACAAGAGAGCCGTGTACTTTAAACAAGCCCGGTATGGCGTCTATGTGAGAATGGCGCTGATACTGGCGCTTCTGGAAATCGAAAGGATCTGAAAAAACCTTCGCCGCACCATGACTTGCCGCGAATCCGGTTTTGCAGTTGCCTGACACGAATACAAAATAGAGAGGATCATCATATGCTGAATGTAGGAAAAATTGAAGAAGGCTTTGTGCTGGATCATATCAAGGCGGGCAGAAGCCTGGATATTTATGATCACCTGCAGCTGGACAAGCTGGACTGCACCGTAGCCATTATCAAAAATGCCAGAAGCAACAAAATGGAAAAGAAAGATATTGTAAAGGTAGAATGCGATATCGACATGCTGGACTTTGACGTGCTGGCGTTTATCGACCACAACATCACCGTAAATGTGATCAAAAACGGAGAGATTGTGGAAAAAAAGGAACTGACACTGCCCATGCAGATCAAAAATGTCATCCGCTGTCACAATCCCAGGTGCATCACTTCCATCGAGCAGGAACTGCCCCATATCTTCTACCTGGCAGATTCTGCCAAAGAAGTTTACCGCTGCAAATACTGCGAGGAGAAATACATGTCCTCCGGAAAAGGAATCTGATTTCCGCGCGCCCCGTACGCCGCTTCAGCGGCATATTTCCAAGTGCCAGGAGTCGCACTTTGTGTACGGGCCTGCGCATAAGAAAGGACTGGCGCCCGCCTGTGCGGCCCCAGTCCCTTTCCTTTTCCGGCGCGGTATTTTCCTGCCCCGGCAATGTCCGAATGTTCCGCACATATGCCGTCCGCGTCCGCGGGTCATGTCATATTACATTTCCACCAGTTCATATTCCCTGCTGCCAACACTGATCTTCTCCGCGGCTTCCACTGTATGGACACCGTTTCTGGACTCGATACGTTCCAGAAGATGATCCCTGCCCGGGTCATCGGAAGCATACACCAGATCCAGACATGCCTGGTCCAGCGCCACCGGATCCACACTTGCCAGAATGCCGATATCTGCCATAGCCGGGTCTTCCGCCACGGAACAGCAGTCACAGTCCACCGACATATTTTTCATCACATTCACGAACACAATTTTCTCTCCGAACAGATCCAGAATCGACTTGCTGGCATCTGCCATGGATTCCAGAAAGGAATCATGATCGGAATTCCAGAAATTATTTACGTCTCCCACTCCATGAATATACGCTTTTCCGTGTGAGGAAGCCAGTCCGATGGAAATGTTTTTCAGCGCCCCGCCAAATCCTCCCATGGGATGTCCTTTAAAATGGGACAGAACCAGCATGGAATCATAATTCTCAATGCTCTTCCCCACATAATTCTTCCGGATTTTCTGTCCTTCCGGAATGGAGAGTTCCAGCTCTCCCTCTGCATCCAGAATGTCCACCGGTGCAATGTCCGCCCAGCCGTGAAGTTTCATGGTCTCCAGATGTGCCTCTGTGGTATTGCGCTTACCCTCGTATGCGGTATTGCATTCCACAATGGTTCCTTTCACATGGTCAATCACCGGTTTCATCAAATCCGGTCGAAGGAAATTCTGATTTCCCACCTCGCCCGAATGCAGCTTGACAGCTACTTTCCCGGGCAGTTCCACCCCCATGGCCTGATACATTCTGATCATGGCTTCCGGCGTGATCTCCTTCGTAAAATAAACCTTTGCCTTTCCCATACATTACCATCCTTTCTCTCGGCCTCTTCATGCCCTGAATCAGTCATTCTTCCTGCCTCGAATAAAGTCATTCTACCATGTCTTCTCCCGTTTGAACAGTCCAAATCGGGATTCTGTATGAGAAATTCATGCAGCTATCCGGAGCGGGCTCAGGACAGCGGTTATCCAGGGGTAATCCCGATTATCCTCAAAAGACAATCTCGCATATCCTCTACCCATTTCTACCAAAAACCATTCGAAAGTATTTCTCACGTAAAACGTGCCTTTCTGACTCAAACCGTATTAATATCTGAATCACTGCAATCCCACTGTTTTCATGGCTTTCTCTCCATCCCTCCAACTACAAATGACCTCCTGGAAAGGATTCTTCCTCTCTGCAAGTCATTGTATAATACTTTATTCGCTTTCTGAAACTACCCTTAATTACCCTCACGATCACATTTTTCATAATATACTTTGCATTTATATATATAAATACTTATAAGATCCATCATATCTTTGATATATCTATCAGATATTTTTTCTAATGCATTAACCAGTTCTGAGATTTCTAACACTCACAATGGTTCACTTCGTTCCCAAAGCTTCGCCTCCGTCACATGACAAGAAAGGAAAATGGTCTGTCACATATGCTTGTTAATTCTGACAATTTAGTGCCAATAACATGGATACAAAACAGTCTACAACTTGCAGACTATTTTGTATCCGCATTTACAGACTTTTCTTCATAGTCGATAAATGGGAATTTATTTATGTCGTGGATATTCGGGCATCAAGTCAATCAATTTGATTGTTCGTCCTTCTTTATCCAATAGAATTTCAATATTTTCCACATCTCCGCCTAAATGCATCATAAATTCTCTGCAAATACCGCAAGACGGAATTATATTTCCATCTTTATATACTGAAACCACTTTTTTAATCTCACTTTCGCCATATGTAAGCATTGTTGATAAAGCATTTCTTTCAGCACACATTCCTATAGATCCATCTGTGTCAATGCATATACCCTTGTAAATATTACCTTTTTTTGTAAGTATGGCAGATGCCACACTTCCTACCCACATTTTATTTGAAACATCATGGGGGTTCAAAACACTTATTGCTTCTTCATATAATCTTTCCCATTCTTTATCCATCGTTTTACCCTCCTTAATAAATTCCGATTGTGATTTGATGATTTTTAAGGGAAATATTAGCTGTTATATTTTGTTATTAAAATACCCGCCAACCCTTGAAAATACTAAGTTTATCGCAGGTGAACTTTCCCTTATCGTTTCCCTTGTGTTATATCTTCCCACAGGGCATTACGAACCCTGATAAGGGAAAAAATGAGGGAAACAAAATCACATAAAACATTATAACACA
>CAJTLR010000009.1:0-612 GCA_910577185.1 uncultured Acetatifactor sp. | reverse complement strand
GGGAATTGGTAAACTGATTGAAATGCTTTCAAAAAATCAATGAAAAGAGGACGGATAAAAGATGAATATGATTTACGCAACATACAATATCCACCATAACAGCATTGACGTATACACTTATGCAGGCTACTTTTTACGGATAGACTGCAATAAAGCGGAAGAAGGATTAAAAACTACCCCTTGCTCTGAATGTGCCTTAAATGCTCTGGCAATAGACGAACCGCTTGAATACGCAAGGCTCTATCTTGATGGAAATATGCAGATGTGGGTGGATGCGGAAGATTCATTGGAATTGTGGTAATTTTTATAATTACTATATCAATATTTGCATAGTGTAGCTTTTTAATGAACAAATTGAAACAAATTAACTGAACCGATAACTGCTGATTATACATGTTATCGGTTCAGTTTTTCTAAAATAAACTCTTATGACAAGAGGTAATAAAACAGTTCAAATTTTCTACTTGGGAAAGGTTACAATAACCGTCGTGCCTTTTCCGACATGACTTTTTACATCAACTTTAGCATTATGGATTTTAGCGGCGTGTTTCACAATAGAAAGCCCAAGCCCGGTTCCCCCTACTGCCTTAGAATGGCTCTTATCAACACGAT
>CAJTLR010000008.1 GCA_910577185.1 uncultured Acetatifactor sp. | reverse complement strand
GGCCCTGGCCGGAGAGCGGTGCGTTTTAATTTGCCTGCTGGGCTGCGGGGCCTTTGGCCGTTCTTCTTTTGCTTCTTTTCTTCTTTCGAAAGAAGAAAAGAAGGCGGTTCACTTTGCCTTTGCCCCTTTTAGAAAGCCGCCCAGCTCCAGGCTGCACAGGTCGGCCCCGATGATCCGCCCCTGGTAGACCAGGAGGTTGGCCGCCACCCCGTCCTGCTCCTGGGGGTAGTTCTTCACCAGGTAGGTGTATTTGGTCACCGTCTCCCCCTTGTACCGGGAGATATCGAAGCCCTGGGCCTTTTGGATATCGTTGTAGCTTTCGTAGATTTGGTCAAAGACGGCGGGGACCAGCACCTCCATCTGGCCGGTGGGGGTCTCCTCCACCTCCCAGCCCTGCTGGCGCAGCCAGGCGGCGCCCTCCTCCGGGGCGGCGCACTTCACCTCCGCGGCGCGGCGCAGGAAAACCGCCGCCGCCTTGGGCGGGTTCCCGAAGAAAATGGCCCCTGCCATCACCAGCACCACCGCCCCCAGCACAGCCGCCTCTGCCACATAGCCCGGCATTCTCCCTTTTCTTTTTTCCCTGCCTTTTCTGCTTTTTTTCATGCAACCCCCATAATGCCTTACGGCAGCGGAAAATGTATCTGCCGTTTTTTCATTGTAATGAACAGCGCAAATCCCTGCCGCCTAACGCTTCCATAGTCATGAATTATGACTTGTAACTGGTTTTCTGCCGCTTCCCGGATACCGTCTCCCTGGGAAAATGTATCTTTATCACGGTTCCCTCTCCCAGCCTACTGTCAATCTCCATCTTTCCGTTATGAAGCTGGATAATCTTCTGGCACAATGCCATGCCGATACCGGCGCCTCCCTCTTTTCTGGAACGGGATTTGTCCACCATGTAAAAAGCTTCCGTGATACGGCTGATCTCCTCCGCCGGGATCCCCCTGCCATTGTCCACAATCTTGATCTCATAGGAATCTCCCTGACAGCTCCCTTTCATGAGAATAAAACTTTTGTCTTCCTTGTCAAGGGCCTTCACGGCATTGTCCAGCAGATTATAGAGAAGGGACAGAAGCAATTCATCATCCCCCCTGAGAACCGCTTTTTCCAGATCCACCTTGCCCTTGACCCCTCTCTGTCTCCACACCGGCCGGAGGGTGGTCCTGATATTCTGTTCCAGGTTTTTGGTGGGAATGCTTTTAAAAGTCAGGGGATTTTTATCCATGCTTACCAGTTCCAGCAGTTTATGGGAGAGACTTTCCAGACGTTTGCCCTGAGAGTAAATATAAAAATAGGCCTCGTGACATTCCTCATCCGTCAGCTTCAGGGAATTGAGCATATCCGCATAACCGATGATAGACGTCAGGGGCGTCTTGAGTTCATGTGCAAAGGCGGCCGTAAAATCCTCCTTCTGCTTTGCCTCCAGTTCTTTTTTCTGCATCTGTTCCACCAGACGGTCGGCCATCCTGTTAAAATTCCGTGCCAGTTCCCCGATCTCGTCAAGGTTTGTGTTGTGGGATCTCAGGTCATAGGCTCCATCCGCGATTTTTCCCGCCAGCTTGTCCAGATTCCTTATGGGCTTTGTCATATAATGGGCCAGCACGAAAATACAGGCGCCGCCTGCTATCAGAAGGCACACCAGCGCGATACGGTATCTGGAGAGCAGCTCGTCCCTCTCATCATAAATGGAAGTCAGCTCCCTGCACATTCCCAGATAAATGCGGCTGGAAGAAATATCCTTCACGGCAGCCGTAAACATGTAGTAACCGCCGTTGATCCTGCGGACACAGTGCGCGTAAGTGTTTGTGGCATCCAGGGAGCCGGTAAGCTTTCCCACTTCCTCCTCAAAGCCCATTCCTCCCACATACTCCCCGCCATAGAGATAGCTTCCGTCATCTGCCGTCACAAACATATGGCTTCCGTCCCGCTCCACACTGCGGGAGATGCTGTTCAGTGTGCGGCTGACGGCATATTCCTCGCCGAATTCCTCCGTGGACTGAAATCCCATCTCGAAAAGAAAGTGAAACATCCTGCTTTCCTTATTTCCCTGCTCGATCTCCCTGTCCAGAAGTCTGGAAAAATCGGAAAAAAGCATCCAGATACCGAAAAAGGCAAACATGACGGTCAGCAGTATTGTCATGGCAAGAAACAGTTTTTGTGCAAATTTCATTTCACCTTCTCTTCCCCTTCCAGCCGGTACCCTACTTTATAAACCGCCGCAATCTCACTGTCCCAGTTCAGCTTCTTTTTCAACCTCTGGATATGCAGGTCCACTGTCCTGCTCTGACCCATGTATTCGCCGCCCCAGACTGTCTCGTATATGGTTTCCCTGTAAAGGGCAATATTCCGGTTTCTGGCAAGCAGAAGCAAAAGGTCAAACTCCTTCATGGTAAGGGAGACCGGCTCCCCGTTCTGGGTCACGGAGCGGGATGCCGTGTCAATCATCACATCGAATACACGCAATAGCGTCTCTGTCTTGTGGTATCTGCGTAAAACCGCCTCCACCCGGGCCAGCAGTTCCACAATTTCAAAAGGCTTGGTCAGGTAATCGTCAGCCCCCATCTTCAGGCCTTTTACCTTATTTTCCGTGCTCCCCAGCGCCGTCAGGAAAATCACCGGCAGCTCCAGCGCCCTGGCGTAGTCCATCAGTTCATAACCGCTTATTCCGGGAAGCATCACGTCCAGCAGCAGCAGGTCAAACTTTTCCCGGTCCATGAAATCCGCCGCTTTCTCCCCATCCGAAGCCCAGGTGCACTGATATCCTGCCCTGCGCAGATTCATCCTGATCAGGTTTGCGATAGGCTCCTCGTCTTCCGCGATTAAAATTTTCAGCATATACACCACTCCCAAAAGAAAAATTAATGTCCATTATGTGCCCTTGTTGTATCTTTTTTGTATCCCCTTTCCTCCCTTGTCAATTCTTAAAGCTGTGTATGGGCGCCGGGATTCTTCCTCCCCTGTCAATAAATGCCTGGCAGGAGAAAGGATTTACCGGCATAATGGGCGCATATCCCAGAAGTCCGCCGAATTCCACTTTTTCTCCCACATCTTTTCCTATGACCGGAATAATACGCACCGCCGTGGTTTTCTGGTTTACCATGCCTATGGCCATCTCATCCGCAATAATGCCCGATATGGTGGATGCAGGCGTGTCCCCGGGGATGGCTATCATATCCAGGCCCACGGAGCAGACGCAGGTCATGGCCTCCAGTTTCTCCAGGGTCAGCGCCCCTGCCTGGACAGCGTTGATCATTCCCTGATCCTCGCTGACCGGTATGAAAGCGCCGCTTAACCCGCCCACATAGGAGGATGCCATCACACCGCCTTTTTTCACCTGGTCATTCAATAATGCCAGAGCTGCCGTGGTGCCGGGAGCCCCCGCATATTCCAGCCCGATTTCACACAGAATGTCCGCCACGCTGTCACCCACGGCAGGCGTGGGCGCCAGGGACAAATCCACGATCCCAAACGGCACGTTCAGCATTGCCGAAGCCTCCTGCGCCACCAGCTGCCCCACTCTCGTGACTTTAAACGCCGTCCTTTTTATGGTCTCGCAGAGCACTTCAAAATTTTCTCCCCGCACCTTCTCCAGGGCAGTCTTCACCACGCCCGGGCCGCTGACTCCCACATTGATGATCTTGTCTGCCTCCGTCACGCCGTGAAAAGCCCCCGCCATAAACGGATTATCGTCCGGCGCGTTACAGAATACCACCAGTTTGGCACAGCCCAGGGAATCCTCCTCTTTGGTGTATTCCGCAGTGGATCTGACAATCTCCCCCATCAGTTTTACGGCATCCATATTGATGCCCGTCCTGGTGGAACCCAGGTTCACCGAGGCGCAGACCCGTTCCGTGGAGGAAAGCGCTTTCGGAATGGAGCGGATCAGCATGGTATCCGCAGGCGTCATGCCCTTGCTCACCAGCGCGGAATAACCGCCAATGAAGTTCACCCCCACATCCTTCGCCACCTGGTCCAGCGTCCGGGCCACACTGGCAAAATCCTCCTCGGATTTGCAGGCGGCGCCTCCGGCCAGGGCTATGGGAGTCACGGAAATCCGCTTGTTTACAATGGGAATCCCGAATTCCCTGGATATTTCCTCCCCCGTTTTCACCAGATCTTTTGCGGCGTCATATATTTTACGGTAAATATTGCTTTTCAGTTTTTCCAGATCAGAGTCAATGCAGTCCAGCAGACTGATGCCCAGCGTGATGGTGCGCACATCCAGATTTTCTTCCGAGATCATTTTGTTGGTTTCGGTCACTTCATGTAAATTTATCATCTTGCCCTCCATGATACCGCCCCGGGGCGGCCCAGAATCTTCAACGCCCGAAAATATGCTTTTCCTCAAATACGGTGCATTTTGTCAAAGATCTCTTCTTTCTGGCACTTGATGGCCACACCGATGGTCTCCCCCAGGGCTGTCAGCTGGTCTGCCATGTCGCCGAAAGACTTTTCCATGCCGCTGGTATCCACAATCATCATCATATTGAAATATCCCTGTACAATCGTCTGGGAAATATCCAGAATATTGATTCCATTGTCTGCCAGATAGGTGCAGACCTTCGCAATGATACCCACAGTATCCTTTCCAACCACAGTAATAATTGTCTTTTTCATAAACGCCTCCATTCCGCGAGTCTGTCATACCCCTTGACGGGGCTGTAAACACATCTATAACACCACTGCCGGCGTCACTTCGCTGCGCCTGGCCACCCGGATGTCAAAATCACTGGCCTGATAGGGATTCTCCCCCATATTGATTTCCATGCGCACCGACTCATAGGCCAGTTCCGGCAGATTGTTCTCCTTGCTCAGATGCCCCAGCAGCACGCACTTCAGTCTGTCATGCAGAATCCGGCAGAGAAGTCTTCCCGTGTTTTCATTGGAAAGATGTCCCCTGTCCCCCAGAATCCGCTGTTTCAGATAATAAGGATAGGGACCCACCTGAAGCATATTTACATCATGGTTCGCCTCCAGCAGAAGCGCGTCCATTCCCCTGAGGCATTCCACCGTATAGTCATTGTATACTCCCAGGTCCGTGCAGACCGCCACCTTTTTATTGCCATAGGCAATGCGGTAAGCCACAGGCTGGGCCGCATCATGGGAAATCCGCATGGGATTTATGGTCAGGTCCTTTATGGTGAATTTACGGTCCTCCTCCACCTCCCGGAACAGCCCTTCGTCCACGCTGCCCAGTCCGCTGCAGTTTTTGATTGCCCCTATGGTGCCCTTTGTGGCATATATGGGAATCTCATATTTTCTGGAGATCACGCCCAGCCCCTGGATATGATCCGCATGTTCATGGGTTATCAATATTCCGTCAATGTCCCGTCCCGTAAGTTCCAGTTCCTTCAGTCCTTGTTCCGTTTTTTTTCCGCTGATTCCCACATCCACAAGCAAATGGGCAGCTTCCGAACCCACATAAATGCAATTCCCGCTGCTGCCGCTTGCTATACTGCATAATCTCATTTTCTGCTCCCATCTGTCCGTCCCGGCAGACACCAGGCCCGAAGGATATCCCCTGCCCGCCCCCGCCGGCACTGATTTCAATATTTTCCGGCAATGCTTTCTCTTCTTCATGTCCTTTATGTCCAGGGCAACCGCTCAGTGTCCGGCCTGAACAGCGCCGTCTATGTATCCGGCTTACATGCCGGCTTTGCAGACCCGCAGCCCTTTAGCCTGCGGTCAATCTGCCTGCAGCTTTCTTCCAGACCGCCGCTGTTGTCTATGACAAAATCACTGTTTTTCCGGAACATTTCTTCCGTCAGCTGGCTTGCCATAATCCGGGAAATCTTTTCCTCACTGTATCCCCTGGATCTGCGCAGTCTTTCCCTTCTGACAGCCTCGTCCGCATAAATATACCACATCTCGTCCACCAGCGCAAGATATCCCCCCTCGATCAGTAAAGCGGCCTCCACAAAAAACAGCTCCGTTTTCCCCGAAGCCCTTGCTTCCTCCAGACGTTCCAGCAGATATTCCTTCACGGCAGGATGCAGAATTTCATTGACCCGCTCCAGCAGCGCAGGCTCCGCAAAAATTTTGTCTGCCATGACTGCCTTGTCGATCTGTCCGTCGCTTCCGGCCACATCCTGTCCCAGCAACGCCGTCAGCTCCCCGTAGGCCTTTGTCCCGGGCTGTTTTACCAGATGCGCCACCTGGTCTGCCAGATAGATCTCACATTCGTAATTTTGTCTGATATATTGCAGTATTTCGGACTTTCCGGCGCCCACGCCTCCTGTAATCCCGATAAAACGCATATTTCCGTTCCTGTCCGCGGCGCTCCCCCGTAAATTCCGGGGCCGCCGCTGCCTTATTTCTTTCTCACTTTGCCTCATACCAGTTCCCGCCCGTGTGAAGGTCAATTTCCAGCGCCACGGCCAGGTCTGCGGCGGCGGTCATATTTTCCATTAGAATCCCTCTCACCGCTTCTTCCTCTTCCCTATAGGTCTCGATGACCAGTTCGTCATGTACCTGCAGAATCAGCCTGGATTTCAGCCCGGCCTCCTTCAGCGCCCGCCACACCCTGATCATGGCAATCTTGATGATATCCGCGGCCGTCCCCTGTATGGGAGAATTCATTGCCACACGCTCCCCGAAAGAACGCTGCATATAATTGGAGGAAGTCAGCTCCGGAATGGGACGCCTCCTGCCGAACATGGTGGTAATATAGCCCTTCTCCCTGGCCTCGCTGACCAGCCTGTCCAGAAATTCCTTCACCCCCGGGTATGTGGCAAAATACTGCTCGATATACTCCGCGGCTTCCTGCCTGCTGATACTTAAATCCTGGCTCAGTCCGAAAGAACTGATGCCATAGACAATGCCGAAATTCACCGCCTTGGCGTTCCGCCGCTGTAAATCCGTCACTTCCTCAAAAGGAGTGTGAAACACCTTTGCAGCCGTGATCCGGTGAATATCCTGGTCCATATGGTAGGCTTCTATCAGCTGTTCGTCCCCGGACATATGGGCCAGCACCCTCAGCTCAATCTGGGAATAGTCCGCATCCATGAAAACGCAGCCCTTCCTGGGCACAAACACCTTCCGGATCCGTCTGCCCAGCTCCATCCGCATGGGGATATTCTGCAGATTGGGCTCCGTGGAGCTGATACGCCCCGTGGCCGTGATGGTCTGGTTAAAATTGGTGTGGATTCTTTTGTCCTCCCCGATAAAAGCCGCCAGGCCATCCGCATAGGTGGATTTCAGTTTCGTCAGCTGCCTGTACTCCAGGATATCCTTTACCACGGGAGCTTCCTCCGAAAGCTTCTCCAGCACGTCCGCTGCCGTGGAATAGCCGGTCTTGGTCTTGCGGCCCCCGGGAAGCTTCATGGTCTCAAAGAGCACCTCCCCCAGCTGTTTGGGGGAATTGATATTGAATTCCACTCCCGCCTGGGCATGAATGGATTTTTCCAGCTCCCCGATTCTGGCAACCAGCGCGTCCCCGTAAGTTTTTAACTCCTCCCGGCGCACTTCCACCCCTTCCCGCTCCATATCATGGAGCACCAGGGAAAGCGGCATTTCCATGTCCCGCATCAGTTTGTCCATACCGGCCTTTTCCAGCTTTTTCCCCAGGACCTCCGCCGCCTGCAAGGACACATATGCCCCATAACAGCAGTAAGCCGAAAACTGTTCCGGCCTGGAGCCTGCCGCCTCTGACATTTTCATTTTCCCGAAGGTCTCCCCCCGGTCCGGAATGGTAAGTCCCAGGTGTTCCCGGGCAATGGTTTCCAGATCATAGTCACTTTTCAGCGGATTCAGCAGATAAGATGCAATCAGAATATCGAAATAATGTTCTGTGGTTCCCTGCTCCAGATACGTATATTGATGCTTGATATCAAAAAAAGAAAGTTCCGCCCTGGCAGAAAGCTCCCGCAAAGCTTCCGTAACCGGTGCCATCGGCAGCTCTTCTTCCCCGGAAACCGTCTCAAAAAAAGAAAGCTGCACATTTTCCTGCACCGGCGCCGGATAAAAGCAGGTCTCTTTTCCCACGGACACTGCCACACCCAGAAGCCTTCCCCCTTCCTGCGCCAGAAACACTCCCGCACGCTGGCCGGCCCTGATTTTTTTCAGCATGCCCACGAACTCTTTCTGGTTTTCCATCCTCCGGAAAGTTTCCGATATATCCGTCTCTTTTTCCACATTCTCTTTCTCAAAACGGCCCAGCATATGTTTAAATTCCAGCTGCCGGAACAAGCCATATGCTTCCCGGGTATAAAAGCCCTCCGCCCTGGCCGCTTCATAGTCCAGCGATACCTCCGAATCCGTCTTTATAGTGGCCAGGGTCTTGCTTAAGTCTGCCAGGTCCCGGTGTTCCTTCAGGGATTCCCGGATGCTCTTTTTGGTGATTTCCTCCACATGGGCATAGATGTTTTCCAGGGAGCCATACCGGCGCATCAGGTCCGTGGCCGTTTTGAGCCCTACTTTCGGCACCCCGGGAATATTGTCGGAGCTGTCCCCCATAAGCGCTTTCAGGTCAATAAACTGCTGCGGTGTCACCTGATAGGCCGCGGCCACATCCTCCGGATAATAATCCTCTATCTCTGTCCTGCCCGATTTTGTTTTGGGAATCCTGATCTTGATATGCTCATCCGAAATCTGCAGAAGATCCCTGTCCCCGGACACCAGCGCCACTTCCATGCCATCCGCCGCGGCCTTCCTGGCCAGGGTTCCCAGAATGTCATCTGCCTCCAGCCCCTCCTGCTCCACAATCACCACATTCATGGCCCGCAGTACGTCCTTCATCACCGGCACCTGCTCCCGCAGTTCCTCTGGCATGGGCTTCCTGGTACCTTTATACGCTTCATACATCAGATGTCGGAAGGTGGGGGCATGTACGTCGAAAGCCACCGCCAGATAATCCGGCTTTTCCTCTTCCAGAATTTTAAACATAATATTCAGAAAGCCATAAACCGCGTTGGTGTGCAGTCCCGCGGCATTGGTCAGATCCGGCACGCCGTAAAACGCCCTGTGCAGAATGCTGTGTCCATCGATCAGTACAAGTTTTTGGTCTCTCATCATATACTCCTGCCATTCTTTCTAACAATTTTCCGGCACACACGCCTGCAGCCTCCGGTACCGTTCCCTCTCAGCCATGGGGCGGGGCGGCTTTCGCAGGCAGAAGGGACCGTCACAATAATATCCAGATCACCACTCCGCCAAGCAGGCATGCCGCTATCAGTTCCATGACAATCCCAAGATACAGAAAAGCGCTGTGGAAATTTATATTTCTCCTGGTCTCTTCCAGTCTCTGTTCCAGTTCCGACTGAAAGTCAAAAGCATTGCCATCCTCCAGTCTCTGGATTCCTTCCGTCACCAGAAATCGAATGTCCAGTTCCTCCCTGCAGTCCCCGCATTGTCCCACATGCTCATACAGCCTCTTCAGGGTTGGAAAATCCAGTTTACGCCCGATAAAGTCCGGAATCAGCCTCTCGCATTCCCTGCAGTCCATTTTTTCTTTTCTGCCCCGTATCTCCAATCTGCCTGCCCCTCTCCCGTGTCCATCTTATTTTTCGCAAACAATTCCCGGACTATACCGCCTCCAGCGCCTGGGCCAAATCCGCTATCAGATCCTCTTTGTCCTCGATACCGCAGCTGATGCGGATCAGCTCCGCAGGTACACCGGCCTCTTTCAGCTGCTCATCCGTCATCTGGCGGTGCGTGCTGGACGCGGGATTCAGACAGCAGGTGCGTGCATCTGCCACATGGGTCTCAATGGCGGCCATCTTCAGGTTTTTCATAAAGATGCCTGCGGCTTCGCGCCCTCCCCTGAGGCCGAAGGAAACCACCCCGCAGCTGCCATCCGGCAGATATTTCTGCGCCAGCGGATAGTATTTGTCCCCCGGAAGTCCGCAGTAATTCACATAAGCCACCTTTGTGTGTCCGGATAAGTATTCGGCCACCGCAAGTCCGTTCTCACAGTGCCGCTTCATCCGCACATGAAGGCTTTCCAGGCCCAGATTCAGGATAAATGCGTTCTGGGGACTCTGAATGGAGCCGAAATCCCGCATCAGCTGGGCGGTACATTTTGTGATGAATGCACCCTCTTTGCCGAATTTTTCCGCATAGGTGATTCCGTGATAGCTGTCGTCGGGTGTGCACAGACCGGGATATTTTTCCGCATGCGCCATCCAGTCAAAGTTGCCGCTGTCCACAATGGCTCCGCCCACTGCTGCGCCGTGCCCGTCCATATATTTTGTGGTGGAATGGGTCACAATATCCGCCCCCCATGCAAAAGGACGGCAGTTTACGGGTGTGGCAAAGGTATTGTCCACAATCAGGGGTACCCCGTGGGCATGGGCACACCTGGCAAATTTTTCAATATCCAGCACCGTCAGCGCCGGGTTCGCGATGGTCTCCCCGAACATTGCCTTCGTATTCTCCCGGAAAGCCGCATTCAGCTCTTCCTCGGAAGCGTCGGGGCTCACAAAAGTCACATCAATGCCCATCTTTTTCATGGTCACCGATATCAGATTGAAGGTTCCCCCGTAAATAGTGCCGGAGGCCACAATGTGGTCCCCGCAGCTGCAGATATTGAATAACGCGTAAAAATTCGCCGCCTGCCCGCTGCTGGTCAGCATGCCTGCCGTCCCGCCCTCCATCTGGGTAATTTTTGCGGCAACATAATCGTTTGTGGGGTTTTGGAGTCTGGTATAAAAATATCCGCTGGCCTCCAGATCAAATAATTTTCCCATATCCTCGCTGGTGTCATATTTAAATGTGGTACTCTGTACAATCGGTATCTGGCGGGGTTCCCCGTTACCCGGGGTATACCCGCCCTGTACACATATGCTGTTCATCTTCATTTTGTTTTTCCTCCTCACATCCTTCCGGCGCATTTCCCGGATATTCCCTTTTGTCCCGCGGATTTATCTGACGATTCCCCCGGTTCCCGGTGCCGGCTTCTGGCAAATATTGCTGTTTTCACTTAAGTTCCAGTATACACATCTGATCCCAGAAATTCAACCAGAAAATAACCCCCTTTCAACTGCACCGCAATCGTCTTTTCTAAAGAATTCCTATTTTCAGTACAATCCCGCCGGTTTCCTACATGGAAAGCACACTGGATATAAATTGATAGTCTTCCCCGTTTTTTCTCAGGGTTACTACCCTTTCCATATCATCAATAACATATTCTTCCGAAACGGAACAATGGATTTCATAAATATCTTCCCCCAGATATTTCCCTCCGGTACAAATGAAAAGACAATAATTTGTATCTCCGTGCTGGAAGATATAGCTGTCGGACTCCTCCAGGTAAAACCAGTCCAGTTTTTTGGTTACATTTTCCATGGTAATTCCGGCTTTTCTTTCCAGAAACGCATCTATCTGGGTTCCGGTGAGTCTGGTAATGTCCGTTTCAATGGGAAGACATGCCTCCTCATATTTTTCCCGCTCTTCTTCCGTCAGCGGTTCTTCTTCCATTCCCGCCCCGTTATAGAATACCTCATTTAAATCCAGTTCTTCCGGACCCGCAAAGGGTACTGTCAGAAATCCGTTATTTTCCTTCCGGTTTACAAAATCTGTAAACTGCTCCAGCTCCTCCGAAGTCAGGTCCCTGGGCGCATCCGCACGATTCTCTTCACCCGGGTTCCCACTGCCGCCCGCGTTTTCTTCTTCCTCTCCAAAGTCCGCACTGTCTTCCCCAGTGCTATCTCCCTCTGCAGCGCTTTCCCTTCCTGCATCCGCAATGCTTTCTTCCTGCCCGGAAGGGTTCTTGGGGATGTTTCCCTGTCCATCAGGCATGACGTTTTCCTTTCCCCATGCGCACCCTGCCAGCAGCAGCATGGCACAGACCGGCCCCGCAAACGCAAAAGCACTTTTTTTGTTCCATGTCATAAGTCTCTTCTCCTCTCTCTCTTTTTTTCTAATATTTTTCCAAACTTTTTAAGCTGTGCCTGTGCCCATGTTTTTCATCATTTCTGTAATGATTATGCTTATGACTATGGACAATAGTATGGGTATGCCTGGTCCCGCCGTGCGTATGGGTAAAGCTGTGTACATGCTCATGGGTGTGACTGCGGACAAGCGTGTCATATACCACAAATGCCGTACCAAATATCATGACCAGCAAAGCGGCAGCATAAACGGCCGAGGGCGTTTCCCGAAGCAGTATCATTGACAGCAGGACGCCGATAAACGGGGCTGCCGCATAATATGCGCTTGTTTTTGCGGCGCCCAGTGTCTTCTGCGCCCTGATATAAGTAAAAATACTCAGACCGTAGGACACAAAGCCAAGCAGCATCGCGGGCAGAATCAACTGCGCTGTGGGCAGCTCTTCCCCCATGGCCAGCGCGATTACAAAGGATCCTGTGCCCGAACACAAGCCTTTTATGGTAACGATCTGGTAAGTGCTTTTTTCGGAAATACTGCGTGTACAATTGTTTTCCAGCCCCCAGCAGACCGTTGCGCCCAGCACAAACAAAGAACCCGGCGAAAATGTCAGACTGCCTCCCGCTTCAAATGATAATATAACACTTGACAGTGTGATAAAGCCAATGGCAGACCAGAGCATTTTGGACACTTTCTCCTGAAAAAGCAGAAGCGCAATCAGGGTGGTGGCAACAATCTCAAAATTTCCAAGCAGAGAGGCATTGGAAGATGTCCCCAGGCTTACCCCTGCCATGAGGAAAATGGGCGCAATGATATCAAGTACCACCATTCCCGCCGCATAGGGCAGGTCGCGCCTGTCCAGCCTTTCTTCCTTCCTCTCTTTCTTTCGATGGAAAAGATACAGTATTCCCACACCGGAGCCTGCGCCAAGATACAAAAAAGCAGCCATAAATGTGGGTGCAATATTTTCAAGCATCAGTTTGGAACATGGCACATTGATGGCATAAAAAGATGCCGCGGCAAGCGCATAGAGAATTGCGGTTATATTCTTATTCTTCATTTCATCACCTTTTCGTTTATGGTTCTTTTTCTCTCTCCTGTTATTCCCGGTAAAAGTATACCATATCTGCCGGAAAATGTAATGAAAAATTCTTGCTTATTTCCCTTTATCCGTTATAATGGAAATACAAGTTTCAAAAAGCAACCGCGCCTGACAAAGGCCGGAATCAACAGAGACAAAACAGGAGAGATGACATGAGCAGACAAGAACTTAAGCCCATCAAAGATGGCAAAGTACGTGAGATTTATGATAACGGCGACAGCCTGGTCATAGTGGCAACGGACCGGATCAGCTGTTTTGACGTGATCCTGCATAACAAAGTGGAAAAAAAGGGAACCGTACTGACCCAGATGTCAAAATTCTGGTTTGACATGACAGAGGATATTCTGCCCAACCACATGATCTCTGTGGACACCGGGGATATGCCCGAGTTTTTCCAGAGTGAAGAGTTCGCCGGAAAGAGCATGTTGTGCCGCAGGCTCGAAATCCTTCCCGTGGAATGTATCGTGCGCGGCTACATCACAGGAAGCGGCTGGGCCAGCTACCAGAAGGACGGCACTGTGTGCGGCATCCGGCTGCCGGAAGGATTGCGGGAAGCCGACAAGCTGCCGGAGCCCATTTACACCCCTTCCACCAAGGCCGAGATCGGCGATCACGATGAAAATATCTCCTTTGAGCAAAGCATCTTGTGGCTGGAGAAGTTTTTCCCCGGAAAAGGCCGGGAATATGCGGATAAACTCCGCGATTACACCCTGGCGCTTTACAAAAAGTGCGCGTCCTACGCACTGGAGCACGGCATCATCATTGCCGACACCAAATTTGAATTCGGGCTGGACCAGGAGGGCAATATCGTTCTGGCGGACGAAATGCTGACACCGGACAGTTCCCGTTTCTGGCCCGCAGACGAATATGAGCCCGGACATGCACAGCCTTCCTTCGACAAACAGTTCGCAAGAGACTGGCTGAAGGCAAATCCCGGCAATGACTGGACTCTGCCGGAAGAAGTAGTACAAAAGACCATCGATAAGTATCTCCAGGCCTACAGGCTGCTCACCGGCCAGTCCCTGTAAACAGTCTGACGGACATGCAGCGGGGCACGCCTGTCCCCGCTGCCGCCAGAATACAGGATACCAGAACGGGAGCCGGATCCTCTGTCTGAAAATCCGGCTCCCGTTTACGCTTTCCGCCGCTTTGCACTGTTTTTCCCGGACCTGCCTGCTTTATCCCGCTTTCCGGGCACGAATTTCTCCCTCGATCCGGGACTTTACCAGTTCCGCAATCTCCGAAGTCTTCATTCCCCCATACTCTTCATAGGTTATCGGCGCCAGAAAATGTACCTGCGTCCTGACCCTGCGCAGGGAATTGATCCCGAAAGGCTTGTACGAATCAATCAGGGCCACCGGGACAATGGGCGCCCTGGCCCCCATGGCACATTTGAACGCCCCGGCCCTGAAATCCTGGAGAGAATTTTTATTATGGCCGTATCCCCCTTCCGGAAATACGATATAACGTCTTCCTGCCTTCACTTCCTCCGAGATTTTCAGTATGGTCTTCATCTGTTTCTTCATATCCTTTTTGTCCAGCCTGCTTCCCTGGACCAGACTGATGAAGGAATCCACAATGGGCATCCTGGAGCGGTTCGCATCCATCACTATGGTGCAGGGCCTGGGATGGGAAATCATAATCCCCAGTGTGTCAAATTTCCCCTGGTGGTTGGGATACATCACATAACCGCCCTCTGCGGGAAGAAGTTCCTGCCCGTGGCTTTCTGTTCTGATCCTGCCATTATGCATCATAATGGAAATGCACCGTCTGGCCATCCGGTATCGTTTCTCCTCGGTAAACTTGTCGCCATGCCGTTCCATATAGTGCACCTTACAGATATAATATATCACAAACGGCAGGGAAACCAATATCACATAGTACAACCTTAACACAATAAACACCTCAAAATCCGATGGCAGAAGCTTCCTATTCCGCGCCGTCCCAGCAATAGGTACAGAGTTTGTCCCTGTCAATCCCCACGGACGCAATCATATCGTCCAGCCTATGGTAACGCAGGGTCGTAAAATTAAGCTTTCTGCCGATCCGTTCCACCATCTGCGCATACTCCGGCGTATCCGGATTCACATAGTTTTTTAAATCAATTTTTCTGTCGTCCTGCTCTATCTCCCTGATCACTCTCCTGGCGATCAGATCCATCTCTGACGTAGAGCGGGAAAAATTCAGATATTTACAGCCATACATAAGGGGCGGGCAGGCAGGTCGGATATGTACCTCTTTGGCACCGCTCTGGTACAGAAATTCCGTGGTCTCCCGCAGCTGTGTTCCCCGCACGATGGAATCATCGATCAGAAGCAGGCTTTTGTCCCTGATCAGGTCCTGCACCGGAATCAGCTTCATCCTGGCGATCAGATTCCTCTGGGTCTGGATCACGGGCATAAAGGAACGGGGCCAGGTGGGAGTATACTTGATAAAAGGTCTGGAGAAAGGCACCCCCGAAGTATTGGCATATCCTATGGCATGGGCAGTGCCCGAATCAGGCACCCCGGCCACCGTATCCGGTTTCACGTCATCCCTCTTTGCCAGCAGCGACCCGCAGTTGTAGCGCATCTTTTCCACACTGACGCCTTCGTAGGATGAGGAAGGATATCCGTAATATACCCACAGAAAAGTACAGATTTTCATATTCTTGCCGGGCTGTACCAGCGTGTGAACCCCCTCCGGGGTCACCACCGCGATCTCGCCCGGGCCCAGCTCCCGGTCAAACACATATCCCAGGTTCAGATAGGCAAAACTCTCAAAGGAAATGCAGTACGCCCCCTCTTTTTTTCCGATGGAGACCGGCGTTCTGCCATGGAGATCCCGGGCCGCGTAAATGCCCCTGGGTGTCATCACCAGCACTGTCATGGAGCCTTCAATCACCTCCTGCACATACCGCAGGCCCTCCACCAGATTATCCTTCTGGTCCAAAAGGGAAGCCACCAGCTCCGTGGCATTGATGTCGCCGCCGCTCATCTCCAGAAAATGCCCGTGCCCGCCGGAGAACAATTCCTGGGTCAGTTTCTCCGCATTGTTGATCCGTCCCACCGTGGCAATGGCATAGGTACCGTGATGGGAACGGACCATCAGGGGCTGGGGTTCAAAGTCAGAAATACAGCCGATCCCCACACAGCCCTGCATTTCATTCACGTCTTTGTCAAATTTTGTCCGGAAAGGGGCATTCTCAATATTGTGGATTGCCCGGTCAAATCCCCGGTCTCTGTCATAGACTACCATGCCGGCCCGTCTGGTTCCCAGATGGGAATGGTAGTCTGTCCCGAAATACAAGTCAAATACACAATCCTCTTTGGCAGCAACACCAAAAAATCCTCCCATGATATCCTCTCCTTACTGCATCTTTGCTTTCTGTGGTATGGCGGCTCTCCTGCACGGTGTGTCATACATTGATTTCCGCTTTTACGCCCAATATATCCTTGTTTTCCTCCAGCAGCGGACGGATCACCTCTGCCAGGAAGGCGTCCACCTGCTCCCTGGAACGTCCCACATATTTTGCCGGGTCCATGGTTTTTTCCAGTTCCTCCAGCGTCATGTGGAATGCCGGATCGGCTGCGATCAGCTCCAGCAGATTGTTTTCCTTACCTTCCACCTTCACATTGCGCCCGGCTTCCATGGACAGCTCCCGGATACGCTCGTGAAGTTCCTGGCGGTTTCCGCCCATTTTCACCGCGTCCATCATAATGTTTTCCGTGGCCATAAAGGGCAGCTCGCTCATCAGGCGCTTCTCGATGACCTTCGGATAAACCACCAGCCCGTCCACCACGTTCAGGCACAGATCAAGAATCCCATCCACCGCCAGAAAACCTTCCGGAATGGACAGCCGCTTATTGGCCGAATCATCCAGGGTTCTCTCAAACCACTGGGTTGCGGAGGTGATGGCGGGATTCAGCGCATCCACCATCACATATCTGGCCAGGGAGGCAATTCTCTCGCTTCTCATGGGATTGCGCTTATATGCCATGGCCGAGGAACCGATCTGGCTCTTCTCAAAGGGTTCCTCCACCTCTTTTAAATGCTGCAGGAGCCGGATGTCATTGCTCATTTTGTGGGCTGACGCGGCTATTCCCGCAAGCACATTCACCACCCTGGTATCCACTTTTCTGGAGTAGGTCTGTCCGGACACGGGGAAACATTCCTGAAATCCCATTTTTTCCGCGATCATGGGATCGATTTTATCGATGGTCTCCTGGTCCCCGTCAAAAAGCTCCAGGAAAGAAGCCTGGGTGCCGGTGGTTCCCTTGGAGCCCAGCAGCTTCATATGGTCCAGGCAAAAGTCCAGGTCCTCCAGGTCCAGGTAAAATTCCTGCATCCACAGAGTGGCCCTCTTTCCCACCGTGGTGGGCTGGGCCGGCTGGAAATGGGTAAAGGCCAGCGTGGGCTGGGATTTGTACTTTTCCGCAAAATCCGCCAGCTTTGCGATGACATTCACCAGTTTTTTCCGCAGCAGCCTCAGCCCCTCCGTCATGACAATGATATCCGTATTGTCCCCCACATAGCAGGATGTGGCCCCCAGATGGATGATGCCCGCCGCTTTGGGGCACTGTTGCCCATAGGCATACACATGGCTCATCACATCATGGCGCACCTCTTTCTCCCTGGCCCTGGCCACATCATAGTTGATGTCATCCGCATGGGCTTTCAGCTCCGCGATCTGTTCCTCCGTGATCACCGGCCTGCCGTTCTGGCTTAAGCCCAGTTCCTTTTCTGTCTCCGCCAGGGCAATCCACAGCTTTCTCCAGGTGCGGAATTTCATGTCCTGGGAAAAAATGTACTGCATTTCCCTGCTGGCATATCTCTCTGACAAGGGACTTACATATCTGTCTGTGCTCATCTTATTCTCCTGTTCATGGCAATCGAAAATTACGTTTTCCAGTTCTGCAATATCCTCAAAAATCCAACAAAGCCATCATAGCTTACAGAGAGGGATTCGTCAAGGGGCTTTGTCTTCTCCTTTATACCGTTCTACCATCTCCATTATTTCGGGGGCATGGGCCGGGTATTTGTCGGCCACATCCATAATCTCCCGTCTGGCCGTCTCCGCCACATTATTGTTGTAGTCCAGCTGCTTGCGCAGCGCCTGCCGGCGCAGGATCATGTCATGGCGTATTTCCACCATCTCCCGCTTATCCAGCAGGGCCGCCGGCTGTCCCAGCCATTTTTCCGGACTGGATATCCGGTAATTGGACAGTTTATACAAAAGTTCCTTCCGGTAATATTGCGCTTTGGATTCCGCTTCCGCAAATTCCCGCCGCTCTTCCCGCTCTTTCTGGTAAAGGTTCCACATGCGCTCCAGGTTTCCGCCGCTGTCCGTGCTGTATTTCATACAGAGATAATCCGTCAGATTCCGATTGTTCACATAGCGTATCTTCACCTTATTCTGCAGCTGTATCAGCCTGTTGATATTCAGTTCCACCCGGTGCAGTTCCCTGTCCCCGTCCGTGTACTTTACCCAGGCGCAGGTCACTGCCAGGGCGGCTGCCGCGCCCGCCAGCAGAAAGCCCAGTTTCGTGTTCATCTCAAAACCGAACTGCAGAATCAGAAGCAATACCAGGCATAGGATAAAGGCCGTCAGAAAGATCACGGACATGCCCCTGAGATTGTTCATGATGGCATCCAGTTCCTGTCTGCGGAATTCATAGGCATTGCGCTCCCTGTCCAGACGCTTTAAGTCCTGCTTCACCTTCGCCCCATACTCCTCGCATTCCTTCAGCTTCCCGATTCCCTCCTGGATCTCATCCTCCTGTTCCCGGATCCGGTAATAGTCCGCGTCCGTCATACGGTTTTTCTTTTCCCGGTATTTTTCCCCTTCCTGTTCCAGCGTCACAAGTTTTCCCGCAATATTGTTCAGCTCCTGCCTCTCTTTTTCCGGAAGCGCTTCGATCTCCTCCATATCTGTCAGGTAAGAGGTGATCAGGGAATACTCTCCTGTAAGCAGATTGATCTCCCTGGCAGCCTCCCCCATCTGTTCCAGGCAGTTTGTGATATAACCCGCACGCTGTTCCCCGTCGCCAAAATCCACGCCATCCCTGGCATAGACCACATTTTCCCAGTCGCCGGTGTCGTTTTCACTGTATTTTCTTTTTCTGAATATTTTGGAAAAAAATCCCATTTTAACTAACCTCCATACCGGAATATGAACCAGTTCCCGGCCTCTGTGCAGAATACGTCTCCCTCATTCAGGTCCCGTTCGACGCAAACCTGACGCACAGCATCCGGAAAGCAATATCAGGCACACCTAGCGGTAATTGTCTTTCAGGGCCTGAATCAGGCTTTCACTCTCCCGGTGGTACCGCTCCCGGTCCCTGCCTTTGTCCTCCCGCAGATGAAAAAGCCTTAAGTATTCCGGCTGCTGTTCCCATTCCCCGGAAGCTTTTTCAAATTCTTTCTCCAGCTCCAGGATATATTGGCGCCATTCGTTCTGGGTACCCGCAAAGGCAACATAGTCCGCCTCGGACAGCCCCATCCTCCTGGCCGTCAGGAAAGCATACGCCTCCCCTGCGCTGCCGGATAAATCCCAGGCCTGCCGGAAACACTCTGCCGCCCTTTCATAAAGCATCAGCCCGGTGTAGGCCACTCCTTTATTATGCCAGATTTTCGCGAGAAATTCTTTCGCCGGCACCGCTTCTTCCTGTTCCGTCCACTTTTGCTCCAGCTCCTCATATCCCCGCAGCGCCGCTTTATATTTCTTTTTCCTGACCAGGTAGTCAATCTGGTTCTTGCGCCTCTCAATGCCGCTCAGCCCGATTCCCTGCTTTAAAACCTGTTCTGTCTCCCGGATCACCGCTTCTTCATAAAATCCCACATACCGCAGTATGGTCACCGCAAAAGCGCTTAAGGATCCCTGCCTGTGTACCAGGGGGTGAAGGGCCTTTGCCAGTTCTTTCAGGCCGCACTCCTTTTCAATCCACTCTATCAGCCTGCCGTCCAGAAAGGAAAAATCCAGCAGGAACGCATTTTCCCTGATGCAGCAGCACAATTCTTCCATGCTGAATACATTTACCAGCAATCCGGGAACACGATATGGCGTTTTCGCATATTCGCCCACGCATATACTTACCCGCATCTGACCTCCTATTCCGCTTTCCTATTATTCCACCCTGTCACGGGCGTGTTTTTCGCGCCGTTTTTGCTTCCATGCCCCCCGGAGGGCCTCATTTCCGGCCCGCGGGACGCATCCGGAATTTTCCCGGGGCTTTCCCGCTTCCGGTCTCTATCCTCCGTATATTTCGATCTCTTCCTTCCAGACACGCCCGGAAGGCACCCTGTACTCTCCGAATCCAAGGTCCTCCGCCTCTACCATCAGGCATTTTTCCGTTTTCATGAAAAAATGCAGACGCAGCCTGGCCACATTTCCCGAAAGCCCTTCCAGCACGATCTGTATGGATCTGCCCACCTTCTCCCCGGAGGCCGCGTTTCCCACCAGGGGCGCCAGCAGCAGTAAAAAGGCATTGCCGTCCTGTACATAGACTTCCACCGTCCGCTCCGCCTCATACCAGTTTACCCCGGCATCCAGCAGGGCATAATAGGATTCCTCTCCCTGGCGCAGTATCTTCATCCCAATGTTGGCCTTCAGCTTGTCATTGCCCAGAAAGACATGTTCCTTTCCAGCCTCCGAAACCGCAAGCCTCTCCTGCATCCCGCTGCAGGCCCCTTTGCTGAAAAGATTGTTGCCCTGGAAAACCCGCCTGCCCCGGCACAGAAAACGAAGGGAATCCTTCATCCAGCCCTCCGCAAAGCCATCCCCGATGAGAAAGATACTGCCGATAATCCCTCCCCCGCAGGCTTCCTCCGCGATTTTCAGGAAAGCCTCATCGGCTTTTGCCTGCTTTTCCGGACTTATTTCATTTCCTTCTCCCGCATTTGGCTCATATTCCGGAAATGCATATTCTTTTTCTTCGATAAAAACCACTTTGGGCTTCGTTTTTTTGTTGGATTCCGTGCGGTACAGCCTGATGTTTTTCTGTCCCAGTTCAAACAGCAGGGCGGGATAGTTCCACAATTCCCGGGGCTGCCGGAGCAGATATCCGTAAAAGCTTTCCGCATGACTCTGGAAGGCAATTTCCCCTGCCTTCAGCTGGCTTCCCCCAACCACACAGCTTAAAGTTTCCACAATTCCCCTGTCCAGTCTGGGGCAGGTGACCATAAGCGCCGTTATCTTTGAACCGACCCGGGAAAGCAGGCCCAGGGTCCGCTTAAAAAAAAGCGCCAGCAAAGCCACCGGATCATAGCTCTCTCCTTCGATTATCACCGGTTCCCCGTCCAGAGCCAGGGACAGCAGGTTTTTCACAAGAATGCCGTCCCCCTCACATCGAAGCGCCTCCCTGCCGAAAAACCACTGGTTTGTATTCTGTTTTTTGCACAGCACCGTGGGAATATTGTAAATCTGCTCTCCTGCCACCTGGGAAAGCGTCTCTGCCTCCCCTTTCTCGGAATAGGCATAGCTGATCTGGGAGTACTCGTCTCCCAGGTCATATCCCACTATCAGTTTCTCACCGCTAAAAAAACCCATCTCATTCTTCCCGTTTCCTATTTTATTTTAAAGAAAACAGTCTGCCGTTGAGAAATTCCTTTCTGTAGTATTCCTCCAGCAAATCGTCCATGGTATTAAAATCCTGCAGGGAACGGGCCATGGCGATATCGTTGATCAGCCGGTATCTGCTTTCCTCTTCCTCTGTCTCCTCAGCCTTTTGCAGCGTTCCGCTCTCCGTCAGCTGCGCCTCCCCGTCTCTTTCCTCCGTGATATAGTACTGGAGGCTCTCACCGAAAAACAATATGAAATCCCGGAAAAACACGCCCCCGTAGACTTCCTTCATATATTCCGACCGGTATCCGTCCGCCTCCCCGTTTTCGTGGAGCGTGGCGTAATGGACACATACCTTCACATTCGTGTCCGTCCGGTATTCCAGTATGGTCTTGTCGGCAAGCTCTTCCTGCTGCCGCCTGCACTCCCTGAACTTCCGGAAGAATTCCAGGTAAATCCCTTCCCCCATCATCTCTTCCAGCAGCTTTCCCGCAATATCAAACGTTTCGCCGTCCATTTCCTCCCGGTTTTCCGAAAAATATTTCAGAAATGCCAGTTTGCAGACTTTCATCACCGGTTCTCCCCTGAGATACATCTGCCGTATCTCCCGGAAAACATCCTTTTCCATGACGCGCTCCCGCACAAAACAGTCGTAAGCGCACTGTGCCAGGAACGCCTCCTCCACTTCCATTCTTGCCCCCTGGGAAATGTAATAGCGGAATATCTCCATTCTCTCTCCCACAAACGCCCCCGAATACAGCATCTGTATCAGAATTTTCTCCGTCAGCCCGTAGCAGTCCGTGCCGAAAGACCTGGCCGCTTTCCAGATTTCCCTCATATTTCTGGTCATTCCCTCATAATGCCGTCCCAGGTATTCCAGAATCGTACCGTCATATTTTCCTCTCTGGAACACATATACCGCAGCAGCAAGCAGCAGGGGATCCTTTTCCATATTGCACTGTTCGGCCAGCACTTTCACCAGCCGCACCAGAATCTTGGCATCCATAAAATAAGGGCCGTAATTCTCCAGCCATCTGGCCGCCAGCCCGTAATTTCCCCGAAGCACCATATATTTTACACACAGGCTTCTCTCCCTGGCCGAAAAATTCCCGCCGGGAATCTCCTTCAGATGCGCGTCCAGCGCCTTCATGTCGTCCGTCTCATAATAATACTGCAGAATCCGCAGATACAGATCTTTCTTCACGGTATCATCCGCATAGTCGGAATGCAGGACCCGCAGCTGTCTTTTCAGATATCTGCCGGGCTCTTCCCTGCAGGCGCTTTCCCCATCGCCAAGATACAGATCCAGTCCCGGGGCCACCTTTTCAAAGGGCAACAGAAAACGAAGGAATTTTCCCGGAACCATCAGTTTTTCCATGGTATATTCCACATCTTTTATAAAGCGGTTCTTCCAGGCATCCTCAAAAACAAGGGTGTACCTGCTCCCGTACAGGGCCACCCATGTACGGCCTTCCGACAATAAATATTCGTCCGGGTACAGATTTCCCGGCTGGTACACAAACACTTTCTGGAGCCCTTTTTCCTCTGCCTGTATCAAATGGGCAAAGAGCAGCCTTGACAAAGGCAGGCAGGTCTGTTCATCCACCATATCCGCACGGAGAAATTTATTGTACAGGTTTGCCAGGTGTCTGTCAATATGTCCCTTTCTGATCTGATCCTGCAGAAAATATTCTATTTTAAACCGATAGGCGTCAAACATATCCCCCAGTCTGTCGCTGTGCTGCAGAATGTGGTCATACAGGTAGGCGCTGCGGGTATAATCCAGATTGTTCTGATAAGAAAAATATTTCAGCACCGTCCTGGGAATTTCCTCCGCCTTGTCCAGGTCCAGGGACATAAAATAATACTCATAGAGATTGGTGATCCGAAGCTGCGCTTCCACGCCGGCCCTGTACCACTTATAATAAGGTTTTCCCACCCTGCCCGCTTTTATCAGCAGGGTGCAGATTTCCTGAAGCAGCTCCGGGTCTTTCTTTTTCCGGTAAAGGCCCTCCATGGTCTTAAACAGCACCTGGGGATACTCCCGCAGCCTCCCGGTGAGATAGAGCATCTGTTCCGCAGCCTCCCATCTCAGGACTCCCTGCCGGACGCCGTAATAAAGCACCTGGCGCTCGAATCTGCCCAGCTTTCTCAAAAGCGCGGGATTTCCGTTTAAGAGCACAAGCCCCTCAATATAGATCACCGGACTGGTACAGCCCTGCATGAACAGCCGCCCCAGCAGTTCCCATTTGTCCCGTTCTGACCTGCGATAGTCTTCCGACAGGTAGAGAAGCAGCCAGGCCACCCTCCAGTCCGAAGTATCCTGCAGAAATATATGCTCCACATCCTCCGCCACCTTGTCCACATATTCCTCTTCCCCGTGAATCAGAGTGGTCAGATAGAGGTAATAGGCCAGCAGTGTGTTTTCCGGCGCCTCCTGTTCAAAAAGGTCCGACACATGGTCCAGAATCCAGCCCGCCTCATGATATCTTCTCTCCGTGATCAGAAGCTGCGCCTGAAACAGCCGGAACCCCATGTCGTCTTCATTCATCTTCACCAGACGTTCCACCAGCCTGCCCGTCTCCTTCAGCCATGTGGCCGTACCGATCTTCCGCAGACGGAACGCCTGGTAAAACTCCATCAGATGCACAATACATCTTTTTTTCTCCACATCCTGCCTGCCGTGAAAGCCGCTTCCCCCCTGCCGGACCGTCACCGGAACCCGGATGGTCACATAGGGGCTGCGGAGAATAATCTCTCCGAAATTCCGTCCTTTTCTGCACATATTTACATCTATGTACACTGGCAGAACGCAGCGGTTTCCCAGAAAATCATCATCTGTCAGGACTTCCTTTTCCGTGAACAGAAAATCGCCCCTGCATTCCAGGTTCAGCTGGGTAAGTCCCCAGCCATTGCGCAGGATGGTCACTTCCCGTTCCACACACTCGGAATCACCGGCCTCCAGTTCCACATTCAGCTGGTCTTCCTGGAGAAGAAATTCCACTCTCTGTTTTTTATTGACCTGGATGAGAAATTCCTCCACTCCCTGCTCACGCCCATTGTATGCCGAAAGCGCCCGGTAGTCCTCTGCATATCTGGCATCGTTTCCGGTCAGAATCCTGGCAAAGCCCGGGGAATAAAACAGTTTCACTGCCTCCCTCCAGCTGCTCTTGGCCAGATTCGCAAAATGGAACAGGTTTTTTACGGTTCCCACGGAAGATTCCGGCATGGCATATTCCACAGACGCCACAAAGGGCAGATAGTACTCCCCGTGATTGCTGATAATGTCAAAGGTTCCCTTTACCACATCCCCTTCTTCCAGTTCTTCCCCGTGAAAACGGAATGCAATCTCCTCCTCCGAACCGGTGAACTCCCCGGTCAGACACTCCATTCTAAAGTCCGAGGACCAAACCGTACCATTGGTAAGCACTCCCTGGGGGCCGGATATGCGGAAACTCCCCTCATAAGTCTCCCCGGCGTGAATGGACAAATCTATTTTTGTGCAGGAGAAATCCAGGGAACCGTTTTCATAGTCAAAATTTCCCTCCAGTATCTGATCGATTATCTTCTGCTTCTGCATGATCTTCACCTGCTTATATCTTAATTCCCGCAAAGTCCGGCCAGGCGGGCGTACACTTTTCCGGCAGCGGTTCAGGCCGTTCCCCAAACCACTGCCGGTATTGCCGGTTTTCCCCCTGTACGGGGAGCGTTTCCGGTATTTTACTTTCCTTTATTCCATGTTCAGCTTATTGCCGGTAATATACCAGGCCACAAAATACAGAGCCACCGCTGCCAGGCAGTTGATAAGAATATTGGAATTCAGCGACACATTCATGTAAGTGCCGAAAAGAGAGGAACCGTTTACCGCCAGAATACTCCTGAGCAGGGCCCCGATGACCGATTGCGCCACCAGAATGCCCACATAGGTTACAATGGCCATCAGAATCCGGAACTTCGTAAAAAGCTGTCCGATGGATATGGCTCCGAACAATATGGTCACTGTGGCAAAGGGCGAAACCATGGACGTGACAAACACACTTATCACCCAGCTGCCCACATCCCAGCCCAGTTCCAGGCCTGCCCAGTATAAAATATCCCTCATCCCGGGAATCACATCCCGCCACAGGGAGATCTCCGGATACCCCTTGGGCATAACGGCCGTGAGCATGGCAAGGCCCAGAATCACCAGCGACAGGTAAACGGATAAAATCAAAATCATCATCCACAGACTGCTGACCAGGATTTTGCTGAGCAGAATCTGGTGTTTTGTCACCGGCAGCGTGTGGGTCAGGTATCCCTCGTCCGCATACATGGTCTTATAAAAATGTACTCCCAGATAAGCAAGAATACCATAATTCACTGCCACCAGCATTACCACATACAGCATCAGGGTCATAATCCCGAACACATCCAGCCATCCAAACTGGCTGCCGCCGTTGTCAAGGGCGTTCCACATGGGTGTCTGGAACCCCAGCCAGCCGAAAAAGGTGATCAGCGCCATGGCGCCCAGCAAAAGACAGCCCACCCTGGAGACACTTTTCCACTCATGTTTTATCAGCTTTCCTAACATGCAAACACCTCCCTGAAATAAGCGTCCACCGATTTTCCGTGCTGTTCCCTGATATTGTTCACGGAAGTATAGAGCACCAGATGACCGTAGCGCATAAATATCACTTCATCCAGGACCTGCTCTATGTCCCCGATCAGGTGGGTGGAGATCAGCATGGATGCCCCCGGATTATAATTGTTCAGTATGGTCCGCAGAATATAATCCCTTGCCGCCGGGTCCACCCCCGCAATGGGTTCGTCCAGAAGGTACAAATCCGCCTGCCGGCTCATGACCAGAATCAGCTGTACCTTCTCCTTTGTTCCCTTGGAAAGGGTTTTCATCTTCCGGGAGGGATCCACATCCAGGCTCCGCAGCATTCCCAGCGCCCTCTCCCTGGAAAAATCAGCGTAAAAATCGCAGAAATAATCCAGGATTTCGTTCACCCTCTTGTTTCCCGTCAGATAAGTCCTGTCCGGAAGATATGCCACCCTGGACTTGGTTTCCACTCCCACAAACTGCCCGTTGATTCGGATGGTGCCCCGGGTAGGGGTCAGAAGACCGTTCAGCATCTTGATCAGTGTGGTCTTGCCGCTGCCGTTGGGACCCAGGAGCCCAATAATTTTCCCCCTGGGCAGTGTCAGCGAAATATTGTTTACCGCAATGCTGCGGGTATCATAAGCTTTGGTCAGTCCTGTCATCTCGATAAGTTCGTTCATCTCATCCACCTCCTGGTCCGCTTCCGTATGTATCAGCGACGCCTGCTTCCGGCCCCTACACCTTCCGCCGTCTTCCCCCGGGATCCTTTCCCGGCCTGAGTGCAGCATCAGCTCAATAACATAATAATACACCGCGTCAGCCCATTCGTCTATCTTTTTTTGCCGGCAGGGAAGCTTTTTTCATACTTTTTCGGCACCATTTTAAAAAAACAGCATATCATATCGCAATGAATCATTTGCGCCGCCGGGCGCGCGAGGACAAGATTGAACATTAAAATTTTCAATCGCGAGATTTGTGTCTGCGCGCTGCAAAGCCATACATGGCTTGCCACAAACTCGATATGCGCAAAAAGCAGCGCAGAAATGGAGAAAATTATGCCTGATACAAATTTAACTCCCACACAAGACATCCCGGACAACTCATCTTCTGCTGCGGGAACCATAAAAATCAGCGTGGTCTCTTCCATAGGCCTGATTCCTGTGGAAAACGCCACCGTCACCATTTCTTACACCGGGGACCCCATGGAACCCCTGAACGTACTTACCACCGACATTTCCGGCCAGACGCCCGTGATACAGCTGCCGGCGCCTCCCCGGGATCTGTCCCTGCAGCCGGAAAACGATCAGCAGCCCTACTCCGAATACAATATCGAAGTCACGGCGCAGGGGTATGAGCCGGTTCTGGTATCCGGTTCCGAGATTTTCGCGGATGAACTGTCCCTGCAGCCGATACAGATGAATCCCCTGGCCGCTTCGGAGGAAGACGAAAAGCATGTCATCATCCCTGCCCACACCTTGTTCGGGGATTTCCCGCCCAAAATACCGGAAGAAGAGATCAAGCCCATGGCAGAGAGCGGCGAAATTGTCCTCAGCCGTGTGGTCATTCCCGAATACATCATCGTCCACGACGGTGTTCCCTCCGATTCCACCGCGCGCAATTACTGGGTGCGGTATAAGGATTACATCAAAAATGTGGCCTCCTGCGAAGTCTATTCCACCTGGCCGGAGAACGCACTGTACGCAAACATTCTGGTGATCATGTCGTTTACCCTGAACAGGGTGTATACCGAATGGTACCGGAACCAGGGATATGATTTTACCATCACTTCCTCCACCGCATATGACCAGAAATGGGTCTATGGAAGGAACATTTTTGAAAATATCGACTACCTGGTGGATACTATCTTTGCCAACTATCTGTCCAGGCCCGGGGTGCGCCAGCCCATTTTTACCTCTTACTGTGATGGAAAAAGGGTCACCTGCTCGGGTTTGAGCCAGTGGGGTTCCATGTACCTGGCAAATGAAGGCTATTCCCCCATCGAAATCATAAGGTACTATTACGGAAATGATATGTATATCAATACGGCCCAGATCATTTCCGGCGTGCCTTCCTCCTGGCCCGGATATGATCTGGGGCAGGGTTCCTCCGGAGATAAAGTCCGTCAGCTGCAGATACAGCTGAACCGGATTGCCCGGAATTACCCTGCCATTCCCACAGTGACGGCAGACGGCATCTACGGTCCCGCCACCGCCCAGGCCGTACGCACTTTCCAGGGAATCTTCAATCTCCCCCAGACCGGTGTCACGGACTATGCCACCTGGTATGAGATATCCGAAATTTATGTGGGTGTGACCCGGATTGCAGAACCGGGCTGAACCCGCAAACTGTGAAATCCGTCCCCTATGGAAACATGGAATGCACCCGTGTGCAATCAAGTAGGGGAGCGCTCTTCTCCTCTACCCGCCGCGCCGGGTGCATGTTGCGTCAGCAACAATTTTCCTTATGCACCCGTGTGCACAAAAAGCCGTCCCCTTTTCGGGTGGCGGCTTTCATCAGTTTCCACGACGTATTAAGGCACTCTGGCAGGGCTTAATTTCTCTCCCCGGCGAGAACCATATTTCCAGACATACTTTTTAGCTTTCACTCCTTCACTCACAGAATCATACTTCGTCGCGACATGCCCCAACACTTTGTTCGGCATGTCTGCAATGGTGTATTTTGTATATTCACTGATAACACCAGGTTTAGGGACTCTTTAAACTGTTAGTAAAGATCTGATATTTTTACAACTAAGACATTGTCTATTATTGCCATATACCCATTTTGTGGATATATGGGCATATCTTTTATACGATTTGATTGTATAATGTTTAAATAAGTATCGTCCCCACAAAATGGCAGGGATATTCCACAGAAAATTTCTGTTATACCATTCCAGGTAACCCTGTTATTTCTTGCATCCGTACTCCATCTACCAAACTGCGCATATTCATTTGCCATTTCATAGGCCGTACTCTTATAAAATAATGGATTTTCAGCTGCTCTTCCTATAAATGCAACACTATCAACATTTTCTAATAAACCAGAGGAAGCAGCTTGTGTCAATATGTCTTCCGTAATCCTTTCCGTAGCTTTTATACCTTCTTTTAATGCTATTTGATCATTTATAACTGCTGAAACCAAATACCATGAAATTATGATCAAAACGCAGTTCATTATGAGTTTCATGCATTTTCTGTCATCCACAAAGGTATAGAACATCAGCACTGACATGAGAATTCCCATTGCCATTAATCCGGAAATTAAATTGCCAACAGCAACAACGCAGATAACTGATGCAGCAACCGGCAAGAATATTACTATAGCAGCTGAAAACGCCATATGCTTCTTACTTGTTTTGAAAAGGTCATAAAGTGACATGATCGTAAATATTACAATTGTCACATATGTAAGAATAATGACAATATTCGAAAATTCCATTTTTGCGTTTAATCTGTCAACCCAAAAGTAATTCCATGACTCCTTATAAGCCGTTATGATTCCCATAGGAATATTTTTTATTATTTCTATGATACCGATATTGTTGGCCCCCCTATAGGCAGCCATCTCTGTGCCAGCCCTCCACAATAATAACTGTGTTATTGTATAATAAACAATACCCCCTCCCATAAATATTACAATACACAATATGCTTTTTTGTGCGGCTTTCAAAAGAGCCTTTTCTTTTTTAAGTATCACTAATATGAGGTAGATACATAATACTGCATAAACACAGATATAAGCCTGATAAAACGCCATGGAAATCCCAAATGCCAAAGAGGATAATAAACATGTGAAAAGGATCTTCTTTTTTGTTTCTGCATTACCGGAAATAAGCATAAATGATAAAACAGAAAAGAAATATGCAAGTCCAAAGTTTACCGACATATAGCAGTAACTCAGCGACTCGCATACAATAGGATTAGAAATTGTAGCGAAAACCAATAAATATGAGAACAAAGTATCTCTCAGCCGAAACCGCGCTATGATAAGCGAATCAGCCGTACCAATTAAAATAAAGACAATAATAGAATTCCACGCACTTGTTACAAGTCCAAACCTTGCTCTGTCAGCATATCGTTGTAATCCTCTTCCAAGAGATATCTCCCAATTTCCGGCAATAAAATTAGATGAATGCCATATTCCATCCAGATTATTTACGAGATTATTTGACATTAAGGAAAAGTAGACACATATTCCTGTTAATACTGCAAATCCTATGTATTTCAAATGTGATTTTAAGGTACTGTGCACTTCATCTGCAAATCTCATATTGACACAACCTCCTTTACGGTTCGGGCCCGTCCACATTTTCTGTATTCATATTACCCCCCCGAGGTGCTTTGTCAACATGTTTCTACAGAAGCTCAAAACTTTGAAGCCCAAAACTTCCACTGCATTTTTGCCAACTGTCTGTCCAGGCCCGGGATGCGCCAGCCTATTTTTATCTCTTGCTGTGATGGAAAATCCAGGGAATCTTCCGTCTCCCCCGGACCGGTGTCGCGGACTATGTCACCTGGTATGAGATATCCGAAATTTATGCGGGTGTGACCCGGATTGCAGAACCCGGATGAAACTTGGGCGCATCAAAATGGGGACGCCGTTTTCAGGCATCCCCTGTAAAAACAGATTTCTTCCGTCAAATCCCCGGCAGCTTTCCGCACTATCGGCCCTCACTCCACTTTCACGCAGCTTGTGATTCCGTTTTTGCCCCTTTGTTTTGTGACAATGATTTTCCGCTCTATTCTTTCCTGCAGTTCTGCCACATGGGAGATAATGCCCACCAGGCGGTTGCCCTGGCCGAGCTGCCCCAGGGCTCTCACGGCCTGCTCCAGCGCCTCTTCGTCCAGGGAACCGAATCCCTCGTCCACAAACATGGAGTCCATCTGAATCCCTCCCGCCAGTGACTGGATTTCGTCCGCAAGCCCCAGGGCCAGGGAGAGGGATGCCTGAAAGGATTCTCCGCCGGAAAGCGTCTTCACGCTTCTTTGGGAAGCATTGTAATGGTCAATGACACACAGTTCCAGTCCGGCCTTTTCCCTGCGGTTAGTGCCCTCTTCCTCCCGCTTCAGCTCGTACTGCCCGCAGCTCATGGTCAGCAGGCGCAGGTTTGCACGCCGGATAATCCGGTCAAAATAGGTCATCTGGATATAGGTTTCCAGCTCGATTTTCTGCTTGCCGCTCAGCGTCCCGTTGGCGGTGTCGGAGAGCGCTTTCATCCACACATATTTCCGCTCCACCGCCTCGATATCCTTCTGCCGCGTCCTGACCTTATCCAGAATATCCCGGTTCCGGAAAAAAGCCCTGTGCTTCCCGTCCCGCCGGAAGCTTAATTCTTTTTTCTCCCGCAGACGCTCTTCCTTTCTGGCCAGCACCTCGTCTTCCGACGCGCTTCCCGCCTCCCCGGCCGTATCCAGCTGCTTTTGAAGGGTTTCCGCGGCTGCCAGGAGCCTATGATTTTGTTCACGGTATTCCGTCAGTTTCTGTTCGGACGCTTGCAGTGCGGTTTCCAGGGCCGATTTGCGGCTCTGAAGCTGCGCAATCCTTCCTTCCGTCTCCTCTCTGGTCTCCTCCCCCAGCTGCTGCCTCTGCCCGGCAATGCTTTCTTTGCGCATCTTTATCTCCGTGGCTTTCGTCACCAGACTGTGATCCGCTTTCCGGATTTCTTCCTGCACCGCGGCTATCCGGGCCTGTGTCCGGGGGATCTCCTGCTCCAGTTCCTGCTTTTTCAGAAAATCTGCCTGGTTCTGTCTTAATTTTTCCTCCAAAGTCACCATCTGGTCCTGAAGGAATTCCAGCGCCCTCAGGGCAAGTTCCATGAGCGCTTCCTGGGACACTTCGGTCTCTTCCGGTTCCGCGGGCACAGGCCTTCCCGCGTCCTTTTCCTTTTCTCCGGACAGCAGGGCTCCTGTTTCCGGCGCTTCCTGCGCCATAAGTATATCCGCGAATGCCCCGATACTGTCTGTGAGCTGCGCCCTTTTTTCTCCTATACGGCTGCGGATCCCCGCCAGCTGCCTTTCCAGTTCATTGAGGCGCTTTCCTATGTCCGCCAGCATCTCCTTTTTCCGGGATTCCTCTTCCTTCAGCTGTTCCCGGAATGCAATGTCTTTTCCGATAGCGGCTTCCCGTTCCCAAAGCAGCCCGATCCATTCCTGCATCCGCAGATTTTCCGGGGACAGCCCTTCCTGCGTCACTGTGTGCGGCGTCATTTCCCCCGTTTCCCGTTGTGCCTGCAGTCCGGGCAGTTCCCCCAGAATTGTTCCTGTCTCTTCCGGCTGCCCTTCCAGCATCTTGCGGGCTTCCCGAAGAAATTCCACCGTCTTTTGTGTCTCCCTCAAAAGCTGTTTTCCGGCTGTCTCTTCCTGTCCTTCCAGATTTGACAGGCGGCTCTTTTCTTCTGCCTTTTTATCCTCCAGAAGCTGTCGTTTTCTCTCGGCCTCTTTGCTTTCCCGCTCCAGTTCTTCCAGACGTTTTTGTGCCTCCTTCGCCTCTTCCAGCTGACGAAGGCTTATTTCCAGCTGTTTCTCCAGATATTCCGAAATCTCGTGCGCCCAGGGCCCGCCCTTCCTGAGTTCTTCGGGCAGGTCCGTTTCCAGAATGCCTTTCTCCCACTGCTTCCTCTTTGCCTCCAGCTGCCCCCTTGCGCTGTGTAAAAGCTGCCGGCTCTCCTGCCCTCTCAGCTCCAGCTTATTTTGTTCCTCCTCCGCTTTTTGTATCAGCTTATCCAGTTCTGCCTTCCGGCGTCTCTCTTCCTCACACCGCTGTATTTCGGCAGACAGCCTCCGGGTCTCCTCCCCGGCTCTCCCCATGGTCACTGCCAGTCGTTCCCGTAAAGCGGCATTCTGCAGGCATTCCACGCCCGGGGCCCACTCTGCCGGCACTCCGGCAAAGTAAACCTCCGCGTCCTCCTCTATCTGCCTGCGGTCCTCCCCCAGCCGCTCTCCCAGTTGACCTGCCCGGGCGCTTGCCCGCGCTGCCTTTTCCTCCACCTCTGAAAGGAGCTTTTTCTTTTCCTCCAGCCTCTCCTTCTCCGGCGCCTGTTCCGGAATCCGGGCCGGGGCAGGATGATGCACCGACCCGCAGACCGGGCAGGCCTCCCCCTCTTTTAATTCCCTGGCCAGCAGTCCCGCCTGGGCGTCCAGGAAGAGCTGTTCCCACTTCCGGTAGTCCGCGCCGGTTTTCTCCTTTTCTTCCGCGGCCCTGCGGTATTCTTCCCGGGCCCTGTAAAGTTCTTTTTCGTCTTCCTCCCAGTCCGAAAGCCGGCGGGAAAGTTTTTCCCCATCCTCCTGTACTTTTTGCGCCTCCTCCTTTTTCCGGGTAAAAATCAGCATCCGGGATTCCGCATCCTTTCTTTTCTCCCATTCCTGTACATAAGAGTCACGCAATTCCGTATTTTTTTGTATTTGGGACTGCACAAGCCCCCAGGCTTCCTCCAGGGCCTTCACCTGCTCCAGGGCCTCCGCAAGCTCCTTACGCTGCTCCGCAAAAATGTTCCGCTGTCGCCTTGCTTTTTCTGCCCTGAACTCCCAGGTGACACAGCTTTCCCGGCTGTCCTTCCGCATCTCCCGGTCTCTTTCCCTTGCTTCCTCTTCCTGCTGCAGCCCTTTTACGTCACCGGTGATTTTTTCCCACCGGGCATAAGCCTGCTTCCGCTCTTCCTTCAGGACTTCCAGCTCTCTCTTTCCCCTTTCCAGAATCTCCCTCTGCCCTTCCAGCCTGCCGCGCATCTCCTCCGTCCCCGCAAGCAGCACATCCCTGTCCGCCAGGGCCTGTCTCTTTTCTTCCGCATCCTGAATATATGCCTGCAGTTCCTGCTCTTTTTTCCTGTCTTTATCCATGTCCCCCGACACGGAATGCAGATTTCGTATTTCCTGCTCCAGCCCTTCCTTCTGCCGGCTTAATTGCAGCCTCTGCTGCAGGATATTTTTCTTCCGGTTTTCCAGACGTTCCTTTTCTTCCCCGGTGGCGGCATAGCGCTTCAGGCTTTCCCGTTTCTGCTCCAGTTCCTCCCCCAGCGCCTTCACTTCACCGGACAGACTCTCCTTCCGTGATTCTTCTTCCAGCCAGGCCTTTTCCTCCGTCTCCAGAGCCCTGCATTCTTCCTCCAGTTTGTCAGACAGCTCCCTTTCCTTCAGCGCTTCCCGGATCTCTGCCTCCAGCTTCGGACAGACGCCGCTCTCTTCCCGGGCCTGGTAAAATTCCTGTTCCGCCCGGGCCAGTTCCGGCTCCAGCGCCTCCCGGCTCTTTCTGTTTTCCGCAAGCTCGCCGCGCTGTTTCTTTACCTGCGCAATATTGCCAATAAGCCGTTCTTCTTTCCGCAGTCTGCCGTCAATTTCCTCCAGCTCCCGGTCCATGGACTGCAGGGCGGCCTCATCCTCCCGGCAAAGCTCCTCCAGCAGGGACATCCCTTCCTCTATCCGGCCCTGGAAATGGCTTTTCTGCATTTCCCCAAGCTTCACTGCCGCATGCGAATCCATCCTGTCCCCGCACAGGATCCCGTCCATATACTGGCAGATGCTGCGCTTCAGTTCCCCGTATTCCTTCTCCTGGCATCTTACATCGGCTTTCAGCTTCTCCTGTACCTTCTGATATAGTCCGGTGTTGAAAATCTGCCGGAAAATAAGGCTTCTCTCCTCTGTCTTCGCAAACAGCAGCTTCTGGAAATCCCCCTGGGCAATCATGACAATCTGGGTAAACTGCCTGCAGTCCAGTCCCAGCAGCTCCGTCACCGCTTTGGTGACATCCTTCACCTTCGTCACCGGAACCCGTCCATCCGGATAAATCAGTTCCGCGTACGCACTCTGCGTCGTATAGCCCGTTCCCCTCCCCTTGGGACGCCGGTATTCCGGATTCCGCTTTACCGTGTATTCTTTCCCTCTGTAGTCGAAGGTAAATTCCACCTGGGTGGGAATCTTGTCCCCGGCATACTTGCTGCGGAACATGTCAGATTCCCTGACCCCGCCGCTTGCCTCCCCGTACAGCGCGAAGGTTATGGCGTCAAAAATGGTGGTCTTTCCCGCTCCGGTATCCCCGGTAATCAGATACAGACCACTCTTTTTCAATTTCCGGAAATCGATTTCCGTCCTGTCCGCATATGGACCAAACGCACTGATAATAAGTTTTACCGGTTTCATGACCGTACCTCCTGCCCGCCTGCGGGGCTTTTTATATTATGGAAAAATTTCATGCAAACCAGCGCAAAAGATCCCCGGGATGGACAGGCATGCCCGGACCCGGGGAAACGCCGGGGAATCCCCGGAGGGTTCTTCCCTGTCACGGAGTTTGCAGCGACTCTATCACTTTTTTCATATATGCCCGCTGTTCCTCACCCATGGGCTGATTGTTCTGCAATTCATAAAATTCCCCGAAAAGTTCCTCTTCCGACTTTTGCTCCACGGCGCTGTCGGCGTCCACTTTTCCGGTCCTGCCTGTACGGGTATTGTCATAAGAAAGACGCATCAGATTGGGATAAATAATACGGAGTTTCTGCAGGCCGTCCGGCACATCTTCTTCGTCCGTCAGCGTCACCTGGACATAGTCCTCCCTCTGAAATTCCTGATAAAAAGATTTGGCCGTCACTTCCAGATAAGTGCCCCTGATCTTCCGCATATCATGTAAGGGCACCAGCGGCACCGCCAGGACACTGACCTGCCCCTTTTCCCTCATCTCCACCACGGTCACGGATTTTACCTGGTCTGCCTCGGAAAAGGAATATTTCAGGGGAGTTCCGCAGTAACGCAGGGTATCCCGCCTTACGGACTGGGAATTATGAAGATGCCCCATTGCCACATAGTCAAAGCCGTCAAAAATATCCACGGGCACATTGTCAAGACTGCCCACCGACACAATCTCCGAATCGCAGGTCCCCGCTCCCGCCACAAACTGATGGGCCACAAGAATATTCCGCTTTGTGTCGTCTATTTTCATGCGGTCTACCGCCATTTTTACCGCCTCCGCATAGGTTTCCGGCATATTGCCCTCCACCTTCCCCTCCAGCGCATGCCGCACGGTGGCAGGTTTCAGAAAGGGCAGCATCCAGACCCCGATTTCCCCGAATTCGTCCTCCAGGGTAATTTCTTTTACATCCCCCTCATACACCGGGGACATATGGACACCCCTCCCGCTCATAAGCCGGGCACCAAAGGCAAGTCTCTCCGGAGAATCATGATTTCCGCTGACCACAAAAACCTTCTTTTTGCCATCGGCAAGCTCTGTGAGAAATCTGTCAAAAATCTGTACGGACTCGGCCGAAGGAAGCGCCTTGTCATAGACATCCCCCGCAATCAGCACCGCATCCGCATGTTCCCGCTGTACTATTTGCAGAATCTGTCCCAGAATATATTTCTGATCTTCCAGCATGGAAAATTCATTGACGCGTATTCCGATGTGCAGATCCGCGATATGTATAAACTTCATGGCTGTTCTTTTGCTCCTTTTAATACTCCGGCTCTTCGTATCCGTCGTCTTCCGCTTCCTCACGCCCGGTCAGCCGCAGAATCAGGTGATAAATCCCCCGGATGACGGAGAACACCAGAAACATACAGATAAATCCCAGCACACCGAACATAATGTCCGCAAAGTCCATCACGCCCGTGTGCGTCACCCTCTGGCCGATCTCAATGGCAAACGTAATCACAATAATTAACGTAAAAACGTATATCCAGCTGATCACCATGATATGATTGTTCCTCACCAGCCATTTGAACAGCGGATGCACCACAAAGACCATGCCCATTCCCAACGCGCCGATAATCAGAAAATGCAGCTCCTTGTCCGTAAAGTTATATTCATAAGCATCATTCATCTTCAGAAGATAATTGTGGATTCTGGCAATTATCTCCACGATGCCGTATAAGAATTCTGTCATATGTATTTCCCTGCCGCAGATCAGTGACATTTCCCCAGCCCCACCATCTGCCTCTCTCCTTTCCCCATCTCTGCCAAAACAGGCTTCCCGCTAATACTCTTTGGCCAAATCCGGGATTCCGTATTTTTCCAGGAATTCTTCCAGGTCACCGTCATCCCGGATAAAACACTCTTCCCGGAACTCACCCGTATGAATGTTTTTAAAACCTGCCACCCGTTCCCCATTGCAGATACTGCACCTGAGAATCGGCTTCCAGTTTTCCCGGTCATATTCCTTTCTCTCTGTCTTTTTCCTTCTGAACATGGATTCTCTCCTTCTGCCTCTCCTGTCATATCCCCTCAGCCAATGGTCTCTTACTTTTGTCCCCTACATCTTATCATATCTCAATCATGCTTGCAAGAAAAGGCGGAAATTTACCCGCGGGGCGGCCCGCACGCCGCTTTAGCGGCATGATTCCAGGTGCGGGGCGTCGCACCTTGTGTGCGGGCCTATACAATCGAGTAGGGGTGCCCTCCTCCACTACTCGCCGCGCGGCCCGCACGCCGCTTTAGCGACATAATTCCAGGTGCGGGGCGTCGCACCTTGTGTGCGGGCCTGCGCATGAAAAAAAGACACCGGCCTCTGCCGATGTCCTTTTTTATGCGCAGGGATGCATATGGAACCTTGTTGCTGACGCAACATGCACCCTGCTCGATTGTTCTGTTGTCTGTCCGCAGACTTACAGGCTGGCAGCCTCGTCCACGATCTTCTTCAGTGCTGCAAGAGCCTCGTCAGGCAGCTTGTCGTAGCCTTCCTTCTTGGTGGTAAAGCCTTCCACAGCGTCCACACGGTTCTGCATAGCGCCCTGAAGTGCCTTCACATACTCTGCGTCGCCAAGGTCGGGAGCGAATCCTTCCCAATCCATGATCTCGATATCCTCGAAAGGTCCCCACTGCTTGAAGCTTGCCCTCTTCTCCACAATTGCCTCCAGGATGCCCAGAGTATCGGCAGGTTTCACCTTCTTGCCCATGAAATCGCCGGTGTTGATAATATAGCAGTCAACGTTCTTCTCGTCAACCAGCTTCTTGAACTTCTCGTAGTCATTTACCAGAGGATATGTTCTGAACGGATTTGCATAAGGAACGATACGAAGGGCATTCATATCGGTGCCTGCAGCCACACGCTCTGCGGTGGAAGTCTTGGTAGCCAGGGTAGCGCCCATTACGGATGCCAGTGCGGCTCCCTTCAGCTTCACTACAGGAGGAATGGTGGGATCCTTCATAATCCAGAAGATAGCGTTTACGGGAGCTTCGATCTTGTCCACGCGGTTGGGAGACCACAGTTTGGACTTGATGGCGCGTCCGTTGCCGTTTCTGATATCCTCTGTAACCAGCTGAACCTTTCCATCCTCGTCCAGGGTTGCGGAGCAGTTCTGTGCCGTGAGCAGGAACTGATTGTCCGGGCAGCCTGTAGGATAGTCAGCTGTCTTGTCAAAATAAGTAGGCTCCAGGGCCACGGAGGAGCAGGTATCCGTATTGATGATGAAAGCGTCGTCATGAAGCACCTTGATCTCATACTTGCCATTGTGCTTTGCATGGGTCAGGGTGGACTTGCCGGATCCTGACAGACCGTAAACGGAAGCCACAAACTTGCTGCCGTCAGCAAGCAGATATTCTTTCTGTCCACCGTGGCAGGAAGCATAACCGTTTCTGTTTGCCAGAGCCCATGCCATGGTCAGGGTACCCTTCTTGTGCTCGCCGAAATACTTCATGCCCAGGATAGCCGCACAGTTCTGGTCTGTGTCAAAATAGCACAGAGTCAGATCATCGCTTAAGCAGCTGTAATCCACGTCAGGGCTGGGTGTAGGCGCCCACTGGGGATTGGAGAAAATGTAAATATCCGGCTCCTTGCCGCCACCGATAGGCTGGGACTTCTTGTACATCTCCACATACTTGTCGGACATATACTGGAAGTTCAGCATCCAGTTGTAAAGAAGGTTCTCCTCTCCTTCCGGAATCAGGAGATGTGCCTTTGCCATAAATTCGGGATCCAGGCCGATATAGCACTCTGCATGATACATTGTCTGCCAGCGGGTCTTGTAAATGGCATCCATAACTACTTTGTCAAGCTTGGCAGCATCAACACCGGGCTCACCCTTGATGCGGCGCGCCTGTGCGTAACGTCCGGTAACGGCGCCATCGTTGAAAAGCAGCACCTTGGCATCTCTCTCCAGACCGATCTCTTCCGCACGGTAAACCGGCATATCGGTAACAATGGTTCCGGGAGAATTCTTTGCCATCTCATATGCTTCTTTCAGGGTATTTACTTTTACGACATTGTTGCCGTAGAAAGCGCCCTCAATGATAGAACGTGTCTTGCTGAAACCGGGCTTGCCAGCGCCGATCTCGGAAATCGGGTAATACGCTTTTGTTGACATTGGTATCGTCCTCCTTGAAAATTGTATTCTTACTCCCTTCCGTTCCCGGAAAGGAGTAATCGGTATTTTTATGATGATTCCCGCCTGAAAAAAGAATCACCTTAATCCTTTTCATTATCTCAAAACTGTTTTCAAAAGTCAAGAAAGTGCGCACATATTTTATAACGATTTAACATTTAGGAAAATGCCCTGGTTTCTGCCCTGAGCCACTCCCTCTCCTCTTCGTTCAGGAAAGGAGAAAGTTTGTCATAGACCTCTCTCTGGTAAGCGTACAGGTATTCTTTCTGGGTCTCGGTCAGATATTTTTCGTCAATGGCGTCCATGTCCAGGGGCACCCAGGTGATGGTCTTAAAATGCATGTACTGTCCGTACTCGTTCTTCACGTCATTTTCTGCCACCATCACATTTTCGATGCGGATGCCGTGACTGCCTTCTATATAGATACCCGGCTCATTGGTCACATCCATCCCGGGCTCAATGACTGCCTCGGGCCGGCCTTCCGTATACTGCCAGGAAAGTCCCTGGGGACCTTCATGCACATTCAGGATATATCCCACCCCGTGTCCTGTGCCGCATTTATAATCCTGGCCGATATTCCAGACAGGCTGGCGGGCAAGGATATCCAGGTTCCGTCCTGTACAGCCGTGGAGCCATCTGGCATTGGTCATCTGCAGCATGCCTGCCGCCACCACCGTGTAATGCTTCCTGATCTCATCGGACACCGGCCCCAGTGCAATGGTTCTGGTCACATCCGTGGTAGCGCCCAGATACTGTCCGCCGGAATCCACCAGGAACAGTCCCTCCGGTTTCAGCACCGCATAGTTCTCCGGTGTGGCCTCGTAGTGCATCATGGCCGCGTTTGCCATATATCCGCCGATAGTGGGGAAGGACAATCCCAGAAACTCCGGAACCTCCCTGCGGAATTCCTCCAGTCTGTCTGCCGCGGTAATCTCCGTGATCTCCATTTTGCCGATATTCGTTTTCAGCCAGCGGATAAACTTTGTCAGCGCCAGGCTGTCCTTCAGATACATTTTCTCCATATTGGCAAGCTCCACGGGGTTTTTCACCGCCTTCAGAAGCTCCGTGGGATTCTTTTTCTCCACAATGGTCTGGGTTTCGGAAACCGTCTTGTACAGACAATAGCTGCAATAGCGCTTATCTGCCAGAAGTTTTCCCTTTGCCGGAAGATTTTTCAGGTATGTCACAATGCTGTCATACTCTTCCACCTGGACGCCCTTCTTTTCCAGATAGGCGCTTACCTCATCATCCAGCGCGCTTTTCTGGATGAACAGCACGCTGCGCTCTTTGGACAGATATCCGTAGGACAGCGCCACGGGATTGCATTCCACGTCACATCCCCTGATATTGAACAGCCACATCAGGTCATCCAGCCTGGTCAGAAGGAAGCTGTCCGCGTTTTCCTTTTCCAGCTTCTTCATGACTTCCCCGCGCTTCTCCTCAAATGTTTTTCCGGCAATCTTCTCGTCCAGCACGGTAACTTTGCCCGCAGGGAAAGCCGGCCTGTCCGTCCAGATTCCCACGGAAAGATCTTTGTCGTACACAAAGGAAACCTTTTTGTCTGCCAGTTTCTCCTCGTATTCCTTTCCCGCCTGGGCGGAAATCACCCTGCCGTCAAATCCCAGAACGGCTCCTTCTCCCATGTTCTTCTGCAGAAATTCCGTGATGGTGGGAACGCCCTCATTGCCTATGCGGAACAGCTCCACGCCTGTACCGTCCAGCTCCCTCTCCGCCTGGATAAAATACCTGCCGTCTGTCCAGAGTCCGGCAGATTCCTGCCATACCAGCAGTGTTCCGCTGGATCCTGTAAATCCGCTGAAGTACTCCCTCACCTTGAAATAATCGTTCACATACTCGGAATTGTGAAAATCCGCAGTCGGTATCATGTAGTAATCGACACCTGCCGCCTTCATTTCCGTCCTCAGCGCCTTCAGTCTGTCACGAATTACCTGATTCTCCATTTTAACCCCCGCCTTTCTTTCTTCTTTATTTTACTGTTTCATTACATTTTCAAAACAGAAAAATACCCCTTTACTTTTCCCGCCGGTCCCGTTCCCTGCACAGCCCCACCGCTTTGGATGTGCCCACACGGTCACAGCCCAGCTCCAGGAACAATTCCAGATCTTCCAGGCTGGAAACCCCGCCCGCCGCCTTGATCTTTACCCCCGGTCCGATGTGTTTCCGGAATAACTCCACATCCTCTTTTACGGCCCCTGCCGTACCGAATCCCGTGGATGTCTTGATATAATCCGCCCCCGCGCTGGTCACGGCCCTGCACATGGCCTGTTTTTCCTCTTCCGTCAGATAGCAGGTCTCTATGATCACTTTTAGAATATGCCCGCCGCAGACTTCTTTCAATGTGCGGATTTCCGCTTCCACCTTTCCGTAATCCCCGTTCTTCACATCTCCGATGTTCACCACCATGTCTATCTCATTGCAGCCATCCTGCAGCGCCTGGCGGATCTCTGCCGCCTTCGCCTCCGTGACGCTGTATCCCAGCGGAAATCCCACCACCGTACAAATATTGATTTTTCCGCCATAAGTGTCGTGAATCCGTTTCACATAAGACGGCGGGACGCACACGCTGGCCGTATGATATTCCAGGGCCTCGTCACATAATTTTCTGATATCTTCCCAGGTGGCAAAGGCCTTCAGCTGGGTGTGGTCCACCTTTTCAAGCATCTCTTCTGTCCTCATGACATCCTCCTGTCCCAGATTCCCCTGTCTGTTGAGAGCATTGTTTTATAAACCCAGAAATTCCTTCACAACCTCTTTCATGCCCTCCGGATCACACTGCTTATTGTGCCTTACCGGCGCAGTGCGGATTTCCTCAATGGCCCCGGGAACCTTCACGCCGGATATCTTCGCCAGTTCATCCACCAGCGCAAAGTCTTCCTTCGCGTCATTGCCGCCGTCTATGGCGTTCATGACACTTCTGGTAAATTTGTAGGGGCTGGCAGTGGAGGCAATCACCGTCTTCCTCCCGTCCCCTGTCTCCTGCCGGTACTTCCTGTACACCGCGGAAGCCACTGCCGTATGGGTGTCGATCACATACCCGCACTCTCTGTAAAGGCGCCCTATCTCCGCCCCCGCCTCCGCTTCCGTGGCATAATTTCCGTAGAAATCTCCCAGCCCCGACTTCATGTCCTGCGTTATTTCGTATTTTCCTTCCCCATTCAGCGCAGCCATCAGTTCTGCCGTCCTGGCCGGATCGTCTCCGGCGATCCGGTACACCAGGCGCTCCAGATTGCTGGAAATCAGAATGTCCATGGACGGGGAAGCGGTAAGAATAAATTCCCGGTTTCTGTCATAAGCGCCGGTGCGGAAGAAATCAAACAGCACCTTGTTCTCATTGGATGCACAGATCAGATTTCCTAAGGGCAGCCCCATTTTTTTCGCGTAAAAAGCCGCCAGGATATTGCCGAAATTTCCGGTGGGAACCACCACGTTCACAAGCTCGCCCCGGGCAATCTTCCCCTGCCGCAGCAGTGTCCCGTAGGCATACACATAGTAACAGATCTGGGGAACCAGACGCCCGATATTGATGGAATTGGCCGAAGAAAACTGATATCCCTTTTTCTCCATTTCCGCCGCCAGTTCCTTATCGGCAAAAAGCTTCTTCACCCCGCTCTGGGCATCATCGAAATTGCCCCTGATTCCCACCACCAGCACATTATTTCCCTTCTGGGTCAGCATCTGCTTTTCCTGAATGGGGCTGACTCCGTTTTTCGGGTAAAACACAATAATCCCCGTGCCTTCCACATCCGCAAAACCTGCCATCGCAGCCTTGCCCGTGTCTCCGGAGGTGGCAGTAAGAATCATAATTTGGTTCCTGACATTGTTTTTCCGTGCGGAAGTAATCATCAGATGGGGCAGAATGGACAATGCCATGTCCTTGAAGGCTATTGTGGGCCCGTGGAACAGTTCCAGATAATACGCACCGCCGGCTTCCTTCAGGGAAACCATGTCCTCCCTGTCAAACTTGGAATCATATGCCCTGTCAATGCAGGTCTTTAATTCCTCCTCCGTAAAATCCGTCAGGAACAGCTTCATCACCTCATATGCGGTCTGACGGTAATCCATCTTCGATAATTCCTCTATATCCTTGTCCAGCGCAGGGATATGATCCGGCACAAACAATCCCCCATCCGGCGCAAGTCCCTGCAAGACCGCCTGGGAAGCCCTTACCTTCGTGCCGTTTCCCCTTGTGCTTCCGTATAAAACTTCCATATATGCTCTCCCTTTTCCCACTGCGTATCCGCTAAACTGCTTTCCATGAAATATGAACATTTTGCGGGGCTGCGTTTTCAGACACGCCTTATTCTAAAATTGAGGCAAGTATACCATATTTTCCCGGCGGACGCAAGGGTACCGGGCCCGGAATTATGGAGGAAGGGCCGAAAATACTCCACAGTATTTTCAGCCCTTTTTATGCACACGGGCGCATACGGAAAATAGTTACTGAAGCAACATGCGCCCGGCGCGGCGGGTAGTGGAGAAGTGCAGTCCCGTGCCCAAAGTGCGATTCCTCGCACTCGAAATTATGCCGCCAAAGCGGCGCATAGGTCGCGCGGCGGGCAGGGGAAGATGAATCTTCCCTGCCAGATTCAGTTTACAGTCCTATATGGTGGGGCGCTGCCTGCTGCCGGGTGACCTGGATTCCGTGCGGCTCAGTTCATCAAACAGCAGACAGTAATTTCCATAACGCATTCTGCTGATGTCCCCTGCTTCCAGGGCTGCCTTTACGCCGCAGTCCGGCTCACTGACATGGGTACAGTCCCCGTATCTGCAGGATTTCACATGCTCCGCAAATTCCGGGTAATATCCGGCAAGCGCTCTCTTGTCCAGATCAAACAGCCCCAGGGAGCTGAAACCCGGAGTATCCAGAATGTAGGCCCCATCCCCCAGGGCAATCAGTTCGGAATGCCTTGTGGTATGTTTCCCCCGCTGGATTTTTGTACTGATTTCCCCTGTTTCCATGACAATATCCGACTGCAGACAGTTGATGATGGAGGATTTCCCCACACCGCTGGGCCCCGCCACCACAGTCACCTTTCCCTCCAGCATGGCTCTCAGACTGTCGATCCCCTGTGCCTGCCTGGCGCTGACTTCCAGAGTCCGGTACCCGCAGGCAGCATAAATCCGGCAGTATCTCTCCCCCTCCCCTTCCTGGTCCAGATCCGCTTTATTCAGACAGATGATACTTTCGATCCCCTGCTGCCGCATCATAATCAGAAAACGGTCCAGCAAATTAAAGCCTGGCTTTGGCTGCGCAATGGAAAAGATCACCAGCGCCTGGTCCACATTTGCCACCGCAGGCCGGATCAGTTCGCTGTGCCTGGGCAGCAGTTTCCTGATATTTCCCAGCTTCTTCTCCTGGTCCAGCACATCGATCTCCACTTCGTCTCCCACCAGGGGACGGAGTTTCTCCTTGCGGAACACTCCCTTAGCCTTACATTCATAGACATGACCGGAAGGGAATGCCCCGGCGGCATTCCCTTCCCCTTTCTCCCATCCGCGGACATAATAAGATCCCGCGATTCCTTTGATTATCCTGCCCCTCATAAGCCCCGCCCTATTCCAGAGTAAACTCGACTCTTCTTGTAAAGGATCTGGATTCGGTTTCCCCGGGTGTGGTTATGGTTTCCCCCGTATCCGGATCTGTTGTGGTCGTACCCTCCGTGGTGACAAAATAAGTCATGGTTATGGTACCTGCAGAGGACGTAAGCCCATAATAATTTGCCGCCTGGGGAAAGCTTGATGTCTTGGTCTCCAGAAGCACCTGTCCGTCATCCGTGGTCAGTGTGATGGCTACCTCCGTGCCGGCCACATAGTCAGGGGCCTCCTCCGGGGTGGGTGCCATAATGCTGGCATTGTATTTATAAGTTTCGGCCTCCGGCCCCTTGCTTACCTTGATTTCCACGGCCGTACCCGGATCCACATAGGAACCGTTGGAAAAACTCTGGTAACAGATCAGCCCTTCCGCATAGTCACTGCTGTATACATAGCTGATTTCATCACTGATGGTCAGCCCGGCCTCCAGGGCAGCCGCAATTCCATCCTGCTCGGTCAGCCCCATCAGATTCGGCACCCAGATCTTCTCTTTTCCCAGACTTACCGTCACCGTGACATTTGTGCCCTTGGCCACTTCCGTCTCCGCAGCCGGAATCTGGGTGATGACAATTCCCTCCTCCACGTCGTCGGAATATCCTTCCACCCTGGTCACTGCAAATCCCATCGAGTTCAGGGTGGCATTGGCATCATCAAAGGAGCTGCCGATTACATCGGGCACCGCCACGCCCTGGGTTCCCGAACTGGCCGTCAGTGTGACGGTGCTTCCCACTTCGATCTCCGTGCCTGCCTCCACATCCGCACTGATGACTGTGCCCGCCTCGATCTCCTCGGACTCCTCATATTTCACCTCTGACTTCACACCCAGTTCCGCCAGGGCATTTCTGGCATCCTCCACATTTTTGCCTTTTACCGCCGGCATTTTCACATTCTTTACTTCTTCTGATCCGCCGGAAGACTCTTCCGAAGGATCCGACGTGATAATGGGGCTCCCGGGATTCCTGTCATCCCCTTCCCCCCCGCCGTCAAACACTTTCATCGCCAGGATAATGGCAACCACACAGAAGACCACACCGCCCACCAGGGCCAGCACCGTTGTCACCCGCTCCATTTTGGGATTATAGTCATAGTCGTCTTCGTCTTCCGGGTCTTCCTCGTCCTCATAGACCGGTTCCGCATCGGTCTTGAGGCGCATGGCTTCCTCCCTCTCCTCGTAAGTATGGTTATAATTATGGTTGTTCTGATAAACCGTCCTGCGCTTGATCTGCTCCATGTCGCTGTCCGATATGGTCCGCGTGCCTCCCCTCATATCGGGATCATTCTGCACCACGAAATCCTCGTCCGGATTCATCAGCGACTGCTTCAGGTCCGCGATCAGCTGCTGCATATTCTGGTATCTGCGGTCCGGGGACTTCTGACAGCATTTGATCACAATTCCCTCCACGCTGCTGGGCGTCTCCGGCACAAATTCCTTCGGGGAGGGCAGTTCTTCCTGAATATGTTTTATGGCTATGGCAACCGTAGTCTCTCCGTTGAAGGGAACTCTTCCCGTAAGCATCTCAAAGATGGTGATGCCAAGGGAATAGATATCGCTTTTTTCGTCACTGTAGCCCCCTCTGGCCTGCTCCGGGGAGGTATAGTGGACTGACCCCATCACATTGGAGGTGATGGTATTGCTGGTGGCGGCCTTGGCAATGCCGAAATCCGTCACTTTCACCTTTCCCTCTTTGGAAATAATGATATTCTGGGGCTTGATGTCTCTGTGGATAATGTGATTGTTATGGGCCGCTTCAATGCCCATGCTCACCTGTATGGCAATGCTCACTGCCTCCTTAAAAGACAGCCTGGCCTTTTTTTCGATATATTTTTTCAGGGTAATTCCTTCTACCAGTTCCATGACAATATAGTAAATACCGTCTTCCTCACCCACATCATACACATTTACGATATTGGGATGCATCAGCCCGGCCGCCGCCTGGGCCTCCGTGCGGAATTTCGATACAAAATTAGCGTTCTCACTGAACTCCTGCTTCAGTACCTTGATCGCTACAAACCGATTCAGCTTATGACATTTTGCTTTATATACATCTGACATACCGCCCGTTCCGATTTTTTCAAGTATCTCATAACGGTCGCCTATCATCATACCAATCTTAACCATACATGCTCTCCAATCTCATATTGCCGTAAGCGGCACAAACATTCATTATCCTATAGAGATTCAATCAAAATCACGCTGATATTATCCCTGCCGCCATTGTCATTGGCAGCCTGGACAAGTTCCTGTGCCTTTTCCACAATATCCCGGGCGCCATCCAGTATCATCCGGATTTCCTCATCCTCCAGCATATTGGTCAGACCATCCGTACACATCAAAATCTCGTCATCCTCTTCCAGCCGCACCGAAAAAAAGTCGGCTTTAACCGTATCATCGGCGCCCACCGCCCTGGTAATAATATTTTTGTCCGGATGATTCCTGGCTTCCTCCCTGCCGATTCCGCCCCTCCGCACCATCTCTTCCACCCAGGAATGGTCCCTGGTAATCTGTTTTATCTCAAAGTGATTCACCACATATAGTCTGCTGTCACCTACATTCGCCACATAAAGTCTGTCTCCCGCGCAAGAAGCTGCCACCACCGTGGTCCCCATGCCCTCCAGCAGCGGGGATGAGGCGGCAAGCTCCCGGATCCTCCTGTTGGCAGACTGGATTGCCCCGTCCAGAATGCGCAGCGGATCCGTCTCCGGAGAGTCTGCGGCGCTCTCCACTATCGTCTCCACCGCAACCTGAGACGCATAATCCCCGGCATTGTGTCCGCCCATGCCATCTGCGACCAGAAATAAATTGGGCAGATTTCCCACCGGCTGTTCCGATGAATACACATAGTCCTGATTTATTTTTCTCTTCCTGCCAATATTTGTCACGGAAAACGTCTTTAACACGCTTTTTTCCTCCCTGGTCATCGTTTCCGGAAAACCTGTCCAGCCCCTTTTTCTTATCTTGCCGGCCTTTGCAGTCCCTCATCCGGGATGGTGCAAATCCGACATATGCCGTCGCCGCAGCTGCCCGCAGGCTCCATCAATATCTCTGCCCATTTCCCTTCTAATAGTACCATTTATTTGATTTTTTTCAAGTATATTTTGAAATGCACGGATTTTATCCCCGTCTGCCCGGACAAAATCCCGCTCTTTCACCGGGTTCACCGGAATCAGGTTCACATGACAGCCCATCGGTTTTGCCAGCCGGGAAAGCCGCAGGGCATCCTCCCCGGCATCATTGACCCCACCCATCAGACTGTACTCAAAAGTAATTCTCCGGCCCGTAAGCCGGAAATAATATTTACATGCATCCATCAATTCCGCTATGGAATATCTTTTTGCCACCGGCATCAGTTCCCTGCGCTTCTCATCAGTGGCCGCGTGCAGGGAAAGGGCCAGCGTAATCTGCAGCTTTTCTTCCGCCAGCCGCCTCATCTGCGGCACAAGGCCGCAGGTGGACACCGTCACATTCCTCTGGCTGATATGAAGACCGTTTTCGTCCGTCAGCATCCTGAGAAAAACCAGCAGATTGTCATAATTATCCAGAGGCTCTCCCGTACCCATGACCACTACATTGCTCACCCGCTCACCCGTCAGCAGCGTGATGGCATACACCTGGTCCAGCATCTCCGAAGGAGTAAGGTTCCGCTCCAGCCCGCCCAGTGTGGAAGCACAAAAACGGCAGCCCATCCTGCAGCCCACCTGGGAAGAAATACAGACACTGTTGCCATGCTTATATTTCATCCATACACTTTCCACCACATTGCCGTCGGAAAGTTCAAATAAAAACTTTCTGGTACCGTCAATTCGGGATTCCTGCACCCGGGCTGCACGCAGCGACGTATAATTGTATCTTTTTTTACATTCTTCACGAAGTGCTTTGGGAAGATTTGTCATCTCCTCAAAATCTCTGGCAAGCTTCTGATGCATCCACTCATACATCTGGACCGCCCGGAACGCTTTCTCCCCCCTGGCCGAAAGTTCTTTTTTCAACTCTCCCAGAGGAAGGGATTTGATGTCCTTCTTTTCTTCCTTCATCCGGTTCCCCTCTGTTTTGTTCTTCTCTGTCATCTTTTGTCAACCATCCGTCCGGAATTCATTCCGGCCCTTTTCTTACGCGCCTGTGCGTATAAAAGCCGGCCGCCCGGTTCATGAGGCCGGACGTGAAATACCCCGAAGCTGCCGGGACAATCCCCGGCCCCCTCATTCCGGACGCCGGAATCGCGCCAGAAAAAAGCCATCCGATTCCGTAAATCCCGGCAGGAACTGCATACAGGCATTTCTTTCCTCCTGTTCAAGGGATACCGCAGGGCTTCTTCCCGCCTTCTCCAGCGCTTCCTCCAGCTTCCGTTTTCCGGCAAGCACGGCTTCCGGCAGAATTCCCGCAAGGGATACCGGCTCAAACCCAAGTTCCCGGGTTATCAGCCGCACCATTGCCTCATTTTCCCCGCTCTGTATGGTACAGGTGCTGTAGAGAAGAGTTCCCCCCGGTTTCACATACCCGGCGCAGGCTCTCACAATCTGCTTTTGAAGCGCTTCCAGCTCCTGAATCCCCTCTGCAGTCACCCGGTATTTGATGTCTCTCTTTTTACCCATAACCCCAAGCCCCGAGCAGGGAACATCCAGCAACACCACATCCGCTTTTCCCAGCAGCGCCTCATCCCTCTCAGTGCCGTCGAAAACCTGCACTTCAATATTTTCAATGCCCATGCGGCCGATATTTTCCACCGTCAGGGCAGCCTTTTCCTCCGATACATCCCTGGCAAGCACTCTTCCTTTTCCGGCTTTTTCCGCCGCAAGAATGCTCTTGCCCCCGGGCGCACAGCACACATCCACCACAAAATCCGTTTCCCTGATACCGGCGGCCTCCACTGCCAATGCGGAACTTACGTCCTGCACAATATACATTCCCTCCCGGAATCCGGGCAGGCCCGCCACACCGTCCGCATGTTCCATGAGGAATACATAGGGCAGGCAGGGACTCTGCGTCAGTCTCACGCCCCTGTCCCGCAGGCGGGCCAGGATTTCTTCCCTCTCCTCCCCGGATATCCTGGTGGAAAAGCGCAGGGAAACCGGCCGGACCTCCAGCAGTCCTTTTAAAATTGTTACCGTGATCTCGTCACCGTATTCACCGCGCCAGAGTTCCACAAGCCATTGGGGCATGGAATACCTGACGGACAAATATTTCACCGGTTCCCTCCTGCTGTCAGGCAGGGGAAGGGCATTCTTTCCCTTGGAGACAGTGCGCAGTACGGCGTTCACAAATCCCTTGAGATTCCGGAAACCTCTTTTTGCCGTCATTTTGCAGGCTTCGTTGCACACAGCGCTGTCCGGCACAGAGTCCATATAGAGAATCTGGTACACACCCATCCGCAGCACGCTCCGGATCAGGGGCTTCATCTTTTTCACGGGCACGCTGGAATACTGGTCCAGATAGTAATCCAGTTCCAGCTGCCTCTCCAGGGTGCCTTCCGTCAGGCGTTTTATGAAGGCCTTATCTCTTGCCTCCAGATAATTGTATTTATCCAGCACTGCCTTCACCAGCCTGTGGGAATACGCTCCCTCCTGCTCCAGGGCCAGCAGTGTATCCAGCACTATCTCCCGTGTATTCATGCCCGTCAGTCATCCCTTCTGTTATTTCCGCCGAACAGTATCACAAGACGCAGAAGCTGCAGGATCGCGGATGATGCAGCCGCCACATATGTCATGGCCGCCGCGGTCAGGACTTTCTTACAGCCTTTTGTCTCCTCCGTACCCAGAAGCCCGTACTGGCCGATCTTGGCAACCGCCCTTGCGGAAGCGTTGAATTCCACCGGCAGGGTCACCAGCTGGAACAGCACCGCCAGCGCAAACGTCCAGATTCCGACCTGGATCAGAACCTGGTTCCAGCTCAGAATCACTCCCAGCAGAATAATGGGCAGCCCCAGCCGGCTGCCGATATTCGCAACCGGCACCAGGGCGGAGCGGAAATTCAGGGGTGCATAGCCCTTTGCATGCTGTATGGCATGTCCGCATTCATGGGCGGCCACCCCCACTGCCGTTATGGAAGGCTGGTTATAATTGTCATAGCTGAGACGGACGGTGTTGGTGCGCGGGTCGTAATGATCTCCCCGGTCCGATTTCAGGCATTCGATCTGCACATTGTAAAGCCCCTCGCTGTTCAGGATGCGTCTTGCCGCGTCGGCTCCCGTAATGCCCCCGGCGTTTCTGACTTTGCTGTACTTGTTCATGGCGCTGTTTACCATGGCGCTTGCTCCCATACAGATCAGCATTCCGATTAAAACTAAAATATACGTGGGATCCCAATAAAACATCATTACACCTCCTAATTAAATCGCTGCGCGATAGCACTAAAGGGTCTGCTTCCTCATTCCAAACAAAATATCTGTTATTCTCCCAGCACTTCCCCCGGCTGCATTCTGACGCCCAGAAGGAAATCATGTGCCTTCATTCTCTTCTTGCCCTCCAGCTGCAGTTCGTAAATACACAGACACCCGCTTCCAGCAGCCACTGTCACGGACTCTTTGTCCACGGACAAAATTTCCCCGGGAACTGCTCCCGCATGTTCTCCCGGCCCCGGAACGGCGCGCCAGATTTTCAGCTGTCTGCCCTTATATTTCGTAAACGCGCTGGGCCACGGTGTCATTCCCCGGATTTTTCGGTCTATGGCATGCGCATCCTGTGAAAAATCAATCTCGCCCATCTCTTTTCCGATCAGGGGCGCATAGCAGCTCAGTTCATCCTGCTGCTTCTGTGGAACAAGCTTTCCCTGCTCCAGAAGGACCAGCGCCTCCGTAATCGCCTCTCCCCCCAGAACTGTCAGCCTATCATGCAGTGTCTCGTAATTATCTTCCCTGTCGATGAGAATCTCTTTTTTATAGAGCATATCCCCGGTGTCGATTCCCGCGTCCATCTGCATGATAGTCACCCCGGTTTTCTCTTCCCCCTCTATCAGGACATGCTGTATGGGGGAGGAGCCCCTGTATTTGGGCAGCAGGGACGCATGGATGTTCAGACAGCCAAAAGGAGGAATCCCCAGAATCTCCCCGGAGAGAATCTGCCCGAACGCCGCCACCACATATACATCCGCTTCCAGTTTCCGCAGCTCCTCCACGGCTTTTGCAGTCTTCACCCTCCTGGGCTGCATCACCAAAATACCATGCTTCTGCGCACATGCTTTCACCGGCGGCGGCAGAAGTTCCTTGCTTCTTCCCTTTGGCTTGTCCGGCTGCGTCACCACCGCCGTGATCTCATGTCCGGCTTCTATCAGGGCCTCCAGCGCTCCCACCGCAAAATCCGGCGTTCCCATAAATACTATTTTCATCCTGCCGCCTGCCCCCTATTCTTCCTCGTCCATTTCCACTTCCACTGTCGCTTCCTCCAGGGAACCTTCCACCTTTTCCACATAGAGATGTCCATCCAGATGGTCCAGTTCATGGCATATGGCGCGGGCAAGCAGTTCCGTGCCCTCCAGTTCATATTCCTTCATATTGACATCCAGCGCCACCGCCTTCACATAATTGGGCCGAGTCACCTGACCGGTCTTTCCCGGCACGCTTAAGCATGCTTCCTGTCCCACCTGCTCCCCGCTGGTCTCCACGATTCTGGGATTGATGAGGATATGGGGGTCTTCCCCTGTAGTGTCTATGACCACTATTCTCTTCAGTATCCCTACCTGGGGAGCTGCCAGGCCCACGCCGTTGGCTTCATACATGGTATCCAGCATGTCTTCGATCAATTCCCTGGTGCGGGGTGTCATCTCCGTCACAACCTTGCATTTTTTCGTCAGCACTTCTTCTCCGATTTCCCGTATATTTCTGATTGCCATTTCCTCATCCTCTTTTCACTTTTACAAATCTTCCACTGTCACTTCCGCATTCCTCCGGGGTAGCACAGGCATCCGATAACCCGGCCCCGGTTTCCGCTGTACATACCTGGTTTCCGCAAACCGCCATATCCCCTACATCAGGTTTATGGGGTTGAAGTCAAACTGACACATGACATCGCCTCCCGGCTGCAGTCCCTGGATTTTCTCTTCCAGCAAATCCTTCGTCTGTACCAGTTTATCATACTTTGGACATTTCACATAGAAAACAAATCTAAAAATATCATTAATTCTTCCTATGGAAGCCGGCGCCGGGCCGATTATCTGCAGTTCCGGCGGATCCTTTTCCAGTTCCCAGCTGCTCTGTCCCCTCCTCGTCCTATCCCTGACCAGTCCCCCAAATGTCTCTTTCAGGGTCAGGGCCAGCTTATCCGCCAGATCTCTTCCGGTATTTTCCTCCCTGGAAAAAATCTGGACCGCCAGCATATGGGAAACAGGCGGGTATCCCAGCATCTCGCGGAATATGATCTCTTCCTTGTAAAACCCTTCATAATTCTGATTTGCCGCGTGAACCACCGCATAATGTTCCGGCTGATATGTCTGGATCACGGCCTCCCCGGGCAGCGTTCCTCTCCCTGCGCGTCCAACCGCCTGTGTCAGCAGCTGGAATGTGCGCTCTCCCGCCCGGTAATCTGCCGCATTCAGGGACAAATCCGCCGCCAGAACCCCCACCAGAGTTACTTTCGGAAAATCATGCCCCTTTACAATCATCTGGGTGCCGATCAGTACATCTGCTTCCCCATTGGAAAATGCGGACAGAATTTTCTCGTAGCTGTCTTTCGTTCTGGTGGTGTCCGCATCCATGCGCAGCGTTCGCACCTGGGGAAACAAAATCTTAAGCTTTTCCTCAACCTGCTGTGTGCCCGCCTTGAAACCGCTGATGTATTTTGACCCGCACTCCGGACAGAGTCCGGGCCTTAGCTCACTGTGCCCGCAGTAGTGGCACACCAGCCGGCCATTGTTGTGCTCCGACATTGTCACATCACAATGGGGACATTTTTTCACAAAACCGCAGGACCGGCAGGAAATAAATCCCGCATATCCTCTTCTGTTCAGGAAAAGTATACTCTGTTCCCCCCTGGAAAGTCTGTCCGCAAGCAGCTCCTGCAGTTTTACGCTGAAAACAGAGTGATTTCCATCCCTGAGTTCCTGTCTCAGATCCACGATATGGACTGTGGGAAGCTGCCCTCCTGTAAGCCTTTCCTTCAGCACAAAAAGCTTATATTCCCCGCTCTCTGCCCGGAAATAAGCCTCCAGGGATGGCGTGGCAGAACCCAGCAGCACACTGGCCCCGTGCATCCTGGCCACTTCCAGGGCAGTTTCCCTGGCGTGATACTTGGGAGAGGATTCGCTTTTATAGCTGCCCTCGTGTTCTTCGTCAATAATTAGGATGCCCACTTTGGGAAAGGGAGTAAACAATGCGGATCTGGGGCCGATGATCACATCTATCTCACCGTTTTTGGCCCGTTCGCACTGATCATATTTTTCCCCGGGGGACAGGGAAGAATTCAGGACGCTGACCCTGTTTCCGAACCTGGAATAAAAACGAAGCAATGTCTGGTAAGTCAGGGCAATTTCCGGAATCAGCACGATGGCCTGCCTTCCCCGGTGTATCATTTCTTTTACAAGCTGCATATACACTTCCGTCTTGCCGCTTCCTGTAATGCCGTGGAGCAGATACGTATCGGGCCTGCCCTGGTCAAAATCCTCCATCACCTCCTCCACAATCCTTCGCTGGGAGTCGCTCAGGCGTTTCAGATGTTCCTCCTCGTCTTCCAGCCTCACCGGATTGCGGAAGGAATGGGTGCTGACCACCCTGACTGCGCCTGCCTTTTCCAGACTTTTTATTGTCTGGGAGGACACTCCCAGCTTTCCCGTCACCCACTCATAGGGAATGGATTCCTGTTCCAGAAGCTCCCGCAGAATCCTTTCCCTGGCAACCTGTTTTTTACGGCAGCTCTCCCCCAGCAGGGAAATCAGTTCTTCCCTGCCCAGAATCCGTTCAACAGTCTTATGTTCCAGTTTTTTTACGGAACGCTTTGCGGGCAGGACCGTCTTTAAAGCCTGTATCATGGTGCAGCCGTAATTTTTCCGGATCCACCCTGCCAGGGCTATCATCCTGTCCTCCATCTCCGCACTGCTCCGGGAAATTCCCCTGATCGCTTTCATCCGCCCCGGGTCAAACTTACAAGTGTCGCCCAGCCCCACCACATAACCTTTCCGCAGTTTGTTGCCGTTTCCAAAAGGAATGTCGACGCACATTCCTGTCTCAAGTATCCCCGCAATACTGTCTGGAACGCAATATTGAAAAGTTTTATCCAGTTTTTCGTGTGAAATGTCTACGATCACATCCGCATAAAGCTTGTTCATGGTTTTCTCTCCCTGCTTCCGGGCATATACTCCTGGGCATATTTATCCGCGCTTTCTTTACGCCAATGTCAAAATGCCCACTGGGTATACGTAACAGTCCGGACAAAATTCCGTCCTGTCAACATGCATTCTGTTTTCTCATTTGTAAGTATCATTGAAGTGATCTGTCTGCCCCTTCAGATATGCTTCAATCCTTCCTGCAGCAGCTCCCTGATGATCACTCTCTCATCCATGGGATATTTTTTACCCCTTATCTCCTGGTAATCCTCATGCCCTTTCCCCGCCAGGACAATCAGATCCCCTTCTTCCGCATTTGCAATCACGTAGGCTATGGCCTCCCGTCTGTCACAGATTTCCACATACTTTCCCCCGGTTCCGGCAATTCCTGTCCTGATATCTTTTATAATATCCAGGGGTTCCTCATTTCTGGGGTTATCCGATGTGATAACCGTAAAATCCGCCAGTCTGCCGCTCACTTCCCCCATCTCAAACCGGCGGTCTCTCGAACGGTTGCCCCCGCAGCCGAACATACACACCAGCCGCCGGGGATGATACTCTCTCAGTGTGGTCAGGAGGCTCTCCAGGGACATGGCATTATGCGCATAATCAATCAGCAATGTGAATTTATCGGAAATCTTTACCTTCTCAATACGGCCCTTTACCGATGCAGATTTCAGGCCACTCTGAATATCCGCAATCTGTACCTGAAAGTGGCGGCATATGGCAATGGCACAAAGCGCGTTATATACGCTGAACCGTCCGGGAGTTGGTATTTCCACGTCAAAATCCAGCAGTCCCTCCACATGGAACTCCACACCCAGCTCCCCGGGAGTGTGAATCAGTTCCAGGTCCCGGGCACGGAGCATACAGTTCTCTCCCATGCCGAATGTCTCCACCTCACAGCTGTGCCCCTGCAGAATCTCATCCACATGAACATCATCCCTGTTTACGATTCCCACTCTGCACTGTCGGAACAGAAGACTCTTACAGAAGAGATATTCTGCAAAATCCGCATGTTCATTGGGTGCAATATGATCCGGCTCCAGATTGGTGAAAATCCCGTAATCAAAGATAAATCCCTGTGTGCGGTGAAGTTTCAGGGCCTGGGAAGATACCTCCATGACCACGGTGTCCTGCCCGGCCTCCGCCATTGCCGCAAAATCCTCCTGCAGCAGGTAAGATTCCGGTGTGGTGCTGTCCGCAGGAATATGGGTATCGCCTATAATGGTCTCCACGGTTCCGATGAGTCCCACCCGGAATCCGGCATGTTCCAGAATTTTTTTCACCAGGTATGTGGTAGTGGTCTTTCCCTTTGTGCCGGTAATTCCTATGACATTGAGCTTTTCTGCGGGATGTCCGAACCACGCCGCCGAGATAAACGCCATGGCATATCTGGTATTTTCCACCCTGATGACAGTGACATCCTTCTCCTCCAGGCCAGCCACGTCTTTGGAAACCACCAGTGTTCCCGCGCCTTTTTCCACCACGTCCATGGCATAGTCATGCCCGTCAAAGTTAGCACCCTGAATACAGATGAAAAGACATCCCGGCATCTTCCCGGCTTTTCTGGAATCATAGACTACTGCCGGTACTTCCCTGTCCACACTCCCCTGTATACACTCGTATTTTAATTCTTCCAGCAAATCCAATAATTTCATGACATTTTCTCCCGTTCCTTTCAGCGGAAAGCCGAATACACTTTCCCTGCCAGTGCTGCAAGCTTTCGTGTTTGAGAATTGCTTTCCGGCAGCTGGCGGGAATGAATTTTCAAACACATTCTAATATATTTTACTCTAATTTGCACATTTCTACCACCCCTAAAATAAAAAAGAAGAAAGATTAAACTTATGTTGGGAAAATGATTTTCACAAGAAAATATCGCTGACAAAATGAGTTTAAAGAAGACCGGCAGCCCGGTCCCATAAGAAAACAAGAAAAAGGATACTGCGTTCAGAATTCCTGTACCGACTATGCTTTGATTCAGACTGCGGGCCGGATGCAGGGAAGGGAAAAACCTTCACTCCCCCACCATATCGGCATATTTTATCCGGTAAATCCTTCTCAGGGAATCGTCGATGCGGTCCTCCGAGATATTGCCTTCCTGGACAGCCTGCAGCACCCCGGTATAGGCTTTTTCAAAATCCTCCGGCATCAGAAGCATGTCACAGCCTGCCAGAACCGCCATGATGGCCGCCTCGTCGGCACCATAATATTCCGAGACTGCCGACATATTCAGCGCATCCGTGATAATGACCCCCGAAAAGCCCATGCGCTCCCGCAGGATATCCGTCAGAAGGGTTCTGGAAAAAATGCAGGGATTATTGTCTCCGGTGAGCGCCGGCGCCGCCATATGCCCCACCATAATCATATTCGCCCCCGCCTCAATGCCGGCCCCGAATACGGCAAGTTCCTCTGCCCAGAACTGTTCCGCGGTACGGTCCGTGGCCGCCATTCCCTCATGGGTATCTTCCGTGGAACTGCCGATTCCCGGAAAATGTTTCAGGCACGCCGTCACCTTCTGCTCCTCCAGTCCTGTCATCACGGAAATGACAAATTCCGACACGACGGCCGGATCCGTGCCGTAAGACCGCCCTGCCATGATACTTCCCTCCACATTCGCCAAATCCGCCACCGGGGCAAAATCAAGATTAAATCCAAGCGCGGACAGAGTGTTTCCGATGCTCACCCCTGCCTGGTAGGCATTCTGCGGGTCCCCGCTGGCACCGATTTCCGACGCGGCCTCCGCCGGGGAGCCGATGCCCGCCGAAGTCACCCTTGCCACGCTGCCGCCCTCTTCATCCACCGCCATAAAAAGCGGGTATGTGGCGTATTCTTTTATACTGGCAAACATCTCCCTTATCTGCTCTTCCGACTGTATATTCTGGGAAAGCCAGACCAGTCCCCCCACAGGGCGCCGGGTCAGTGCCTGCCGGGCATCCTCCCCCGCCTGCACCACTGCCGTTCCCCCCATGACAGTCTCCGGTGTCACCAGAAACAATCCCGCCACCTTATCCTCCAGTGACATGGATTCAATCCTGGCGTCCACAAGCTCGTCCAGCATTTCCTCCTCTGTGGGCTCTGCAGGCTCCGGAACAGGTTCCGGCGACACGGCGGCAATATCATCCTCGGAGGATAAAATTTCATTAATCATATCCTGTTTTTCCTGCTGCTCCTCCTGCTCCTTCTGTTCTGTGTCAGTCCCCATTTTCAGCAGATACCTGACTCCGAACACAATTCCCGCCGCCAGGGCCAGCACAATAATTCCCAGCACAGTGTATGCCATAATCTGGTTTCTGACCCGGCGCTTCCTTCTCTCTTCCCTTTTCTTCTGCAGCTGTTCTTCCCTGCCGTCCATCTTATATCCCTCTGCTATCCGTCACAAGTCCCCTGCCCGTGACGCCCCCAAATATCGGTTATCAAATTACAAATATAGGAAAAGGAAATGAACTTCCGTCCATTTCCTTATCTTTCTTCCACTTCATCCTATCGTATTTCAACTCTTTTGCATATACCATGTCTCACGTTGGCAACTTATTTCCTTTGTATCTCAATGGAAGGATGATACGGAACCGCTTTACGGCCCCTCTCATCTTTTTATAACAGAAACCGTCCTGCGGTCTCTGCTATCTGTTTTCTATTATATGGCCCCTTTTTTCATCTGTCAACACTTTCTGACAAATTTCTATTTTTTTCCAATTTTTTCGCAAAGACTTCTGATTCCGGCATCTTATAAATTAGTGAGCACAAAAATATCATAAATAGCCTTTATGGCCGTCTCAAAGTCATCATTTGTGACGCCGATAATAATGTTGAGCTCAGAGGAACCCTGGTCAATCATTTTCACATTCACATTTGCATGGGCCAGTGCGGAAAAAATCCTGCCCGCAGTACCTCTTGTGGACTTCATGCCCCGCCCCACCACGGCGATCAGGGCCAGATCCGCCTCAATCTCAATGGCGTCCGGTTTTGCCTTTCTGTACAGACATGCCGCGACTTTCTGTTCCTTGTCCATGAATTCATCCTGATGGACAAAGACTGTCATGGTATCAATACCGGAAGGAACATGTTCAAACGAAATACCGTTTTCCTCAAAAGCCTCCAGCACTTTCCTGCCAAAACCGATCTCCGTATTCATCATGTCTTTCTCAATGTTGACACAGCAAAATCCCCGTTTTCCCGCAATGCCTGTAATGACATACCTGGATCTCTGGCAGGTACTCCCCACAATCCAGGTACCGCTGTTCTCGGGTTCATTGGTGTTCCGGATGTTGATGGGAATCCCTTCCTGGCGCACCGGAAAGATGGCATCCTCATGCAGCACGGTGGCTCCCATGTAAGAAAGCTCCCTCAATTCCCTGTATGTAATCACATCGATCCGTCTGGGATTTTTGATAATGCCGGGATCCGCAACCAGAAAACCCGACACATCCGTCCAGTTCTCATAGACATCCGCCTGGGCAGCCTTTGCCACAAGGGAACCTGTAATGTCGGAACCACCCCTGGAAAAAGTTTTCACTTTTCCATCCGGCATGGCGCCGTAAAATCCGGGAATGACGGCATTGCCGCACCCTGCCAGCCTGGCCGAAAGCATTTCGTTGGTTTTTTCAGGATCAAAAATTCCCTGCCCGTCAAAGCAGATCACTTCCACAGCGTCAATAAATTCAAACCCCAGGTAATCCGCCATAATGATGCCGTTGAGATATTCGCCCCTGGAAGCCGCATAATCGCTGCCCGCCTTTGCCCGGAACGCGTTTCCGATCTTCTCAAATTCCCCGTCCAGGTTCAGTGTGAGATGAAGTCCATCGATAATTTCCTGGTATCTGTCCGCAATTGCGGAAAGCTCCTTCCCAAACTCCTTGTCAGTCTCTGCCAGTCCATAGCAGGCATACAACATATCCGTTACCTTTGTATCCTTTTGAAACCGCTTGCCTGGCGCCGATGGTACCACATACCGTCTTTCCTTATCCCCGCGGACGATATCTCCCACTTTCCGAAACTGCTCCGCACTTGCCAGAGAACTCCCTCCGAACTTCACTACCTTAGACATTTTTCCACTCCTCATTACACTTTACTATATCACCTGAAACCCTGTTATTTCAGTTTTACGCCAGGCGGATCCTGTTTAACACTGCATCTCCCAGTTTCCGGTATCTCTCCTCAAAGTTCTTTTCCTTCATCACCGCCGTAAAGTAACCAAATTCCCCTTCACAGGAAGGAATCTCTCCCACGCCAAAGGCGCTGCCTCCCGGGAACGCCGCCTCCACTTCCCTGCGGGCCGAAAGGCGTGCCCTTACAAAAAACCGTCTGTCCGTCTCCGCCTCGGCGGCATACTCCACCTCTTTGTCACTCCAGCCCCCCGGAACCGGCCTTCCCTGGCTGCCCGCACAGTCCAGCACATCAGCCACCACCGCGCTTGCCGTGGGAAGCTTCCCTGCGCCGCGCCCATGGAACATCACATCTCCCAGGGTATTTCCTGTGATCAGCACCCCGTTAAAGACATCATTCACCCCTGCAAGCGGGTGGTCTCCGGGTAGCAGGAACGGAGCCACAAGAACCGACAGTTTTCCGTCCTCCTGCACGCTGCACATGGCCAGAAGTTTGATTTTTCTCTGTCTCATGGAAGCAAACTGAAAATCTGCAAGTGTAATACCTGTAATTCCCTCTGTATATATTTTCTCCGGATCCACTTTCCGGCCCGTCATGAGCGCCGAAAGTATGGCGATCTTTCGGCAGGCATCATGTCCTTCCACATCCGCGTCCGGATTGCGCTCCGCATATCCCAGCTCCTGGGCCTGCTTTAAAACCATGGCATAGTCGGCCTGCTCCCTCTCCATCCTGGAAAGAATATAATTGGTCGTACCGTTTAAAATACCGGTGACCGCCTGGATACGTTCCGATGCCAGCGAAGTATTGATGGTTCTGATCAGCGGAATCCCGCCTCCCACACTGGCTTCAAACAAATAGTGACAGCCATGGGCCGCAGCCAGGGCCAGGAGCTCGGTTCCATGCCCTGCCACCAGCTCTTTATTGGAAGTACATACACTTTTTCCCGCCTCCAGCGCCTGCTTCGTAAACTGATATGCCGCCCCTACGCCTCCCATGACCTCACATACCACACTGATCTCGGCATCGTTCAAAATAATATTGAAATCATGTACTACCCTGTCCTCATACGGATCGCCGGGGAAATCCCTCAGGTCAAGAATATACTTGACTTCCAGTCTGTCCGCACAGTTGCGCCCGATCACTTCCACCACGCCGCTGCCCACTGTTCCGTATCCTAACACCGCTATTTTTACCATTGCTGTTCTCCTATCCAGTCCCGCCTGCCGGCCGCCGGACGCTGTTATCCTTTTTTGCACGCATTTCCTGTTTACATCCCCGGCCGGACTCTCCTGCGGCCGGCCCCGCTATCTATATGAAAGCAGGGCAGTGATTCATTTCCCGGGATTTCAGACAATGCACGTAATCCAAATACCGTTTCTGTCAAAGCGGATATTTATCCGTCAGTGTCTGTACGATTGCCCGTGCATCCGCAATCCCGGACTCCCCGTTCTTAATCACCAGCGCAATCGCCTCCGCTATGGTTTCCATGTCGGCCGCGTTCATGCCCCTGGAAGTAACCGCCGGTGTTCCCAGACGGATACCGCTGGTTACAAAAGGAGACTGGGGATCGTTGGGAATGGTATTTTTATTGCAGGTGATATGCGCCGCATCCAGCTGTTTTTCCACGGCCTTGCCCGTGAGCCCGAAGTTCGTCAGATCCACCAGCATCAGGTGATTATCCGTCCCCCCTGACACAATTTTGATTCCCCTGTCCATAAGCCCCTTGCAGAGTGCCTGGGCATTGTCGATGATATTCTTCTGGTAATCCCTGAATTCCTCCTGCAGCGCCTCCCTGAAGCATACGGCCTTTGCCGCGATAACATGCATCAGCGGACCGCCCTGGATGCCCGGGAATATGGCCTTATTGAAATTATACTTGTCGTTCACAGCCTTGCTGGAAAGAATCAGGCCGCCCCTGGGTCCCCTGAGGGTCTTGTGGGTGGTGGTTGTGGTCACATCCGCGTAGGGAATCGGACTGGGATGAAGGCCTGCCGCCACCAGACCGGCAATGTGCGCCATGTCCACCATTAGGAAAGCGCCCACTTCGTCCGCCACTTCCCGGAATTTTTTGAAATCTATGGTTCTGGCATATGCGGAAGCTCCCGCAATAATCATCCTGGGTTTTGCCTCCAGGGCAATCCTGCGAAGCTCCTCATAGTCGATAAATCCTTCCTCATTTACCCCATAGGGGACAATATTGAAATATTTTCCTGACATATTGACCGGGCTTCCGTGTGTCAGGTGCCCGCCGTGATCCAGGTTCATGCCCATGATGGTATCCCCGGGGCTGCAGACCGCAAACTGGACCGCCATATTGGCCTGGGCCCCCGAATGAGGCTGCACATTGGCATATTCGCAGCCAAACAGTTCTTTTGCCCGGCTGACAGCCAGGTTTTCCACCACGTCAACGCACTCGCAGCCCCCGTAATATCTCTTGCCGGGATATCCTTCCGCATATTTATTTGTCAGGGGGCTTCCCATGGCTGCCATAACAGCCCTGCTCACCCAGTTTTCGGAGGCAATCAGTTCAATATGGCTGTTCTGCCTTGTCTGTTCATCTACAATGGCCTGTGCAATTTCAGGATCAACATTCCTCACTTCGTCCAACGAATACATATTAACTCCTCCTCATTCCGGTTCCGCATCCGTGCCGCCAGGCGTCACCCAGCCCTTCGGTATTTTCCGCAGACTCTCCTGGATTTTGATCTATTGTTTCCATAATATCATGCTTCCGGATTCATCATGATATGGAAGGCCATCCGGCCTTTTTCTTTGCAGAATATGGACATTATATCATAGAACCGCAGGAATGCAAACAAAAATTTACAAGACCTTCCCTAAAATACGGTGGCGGGGGGTTTACGAATTCATTCCGTACTGATAAAATAGAAGTCAGCTGCCGGAAACACCGGTTCCCTCTTCCCGGTACGGAAATCTATTCAGATAACAGCCCGGGCCGGCCGCCGCATCGGTACAAAAACCGCACTGTTACAATATACGAAAGCCGAGGTTTTGCCATGTATCACATCATCATCAATCCCGCCTCCCGCTCCGGCAGGGGCCTGCGGATCTGGAAACGTCAGATCGAGCCCGTGCTGCTGAAGAAAAGCATTCCTTTCCAGGCCTATTTTTCCGAAAAGGCCGGGGACACCGTTCATATTGTAGAAACACTGACTTCCCGCCGGGAAGATCCTGTCACCCTGATCATAGTGGGCGGCGACGGCACGGTAAACGAAGCCCTGCAGGGAATGAAGGAACCCTCCCGGGTCACGCTGGGGTACATTCCCACCGGATCCAGCAATGACCTTGCCCGGGATCTGAAAATACCGAAAAATGCCCCTGATGCCCTTGACCTGATTCTGCATACCGGAAATCCCCATCTTATGGATATCGGATGTGTTGTCTACCCGGATGGCGAAAGGCGTCGTTTTGCCGTCAGTTGCGGCCTGGGTTTTGACGCCGCCGTCTGCCAGGAGGCCCTGCATTCCAAAATAAAAAACACCATGAACAGACTGCATCTGGGCAAACTGACTTACCTTGGAATCGCACTGCGACAATTGTTGGCCGCAAAAGCGGTGTCTGGAAAACTGATCCTGGAAAATAATGCTCCCATTGATATTCCCCACATGTTGTTTACCGCCTGTATGATTCACCGTTTTGAAGGAGGCGGGTTTATGTTTGCCCCGGATGCGGATCCTCATGACGGCATTCTGGATTTGTGCGCAGTGGGCGACCTGCCCAAATCCCTGATTTTGTTTGCACTGCCCACCGCTTTTTGGGGAAAGCATTACCGTTTCCGGGGTGTCACCCCCTACCGGACCTCCTCCCTCACCATTGAGACCACCCTGCCCCTCTGGGTTCACACGGACGGCGAAGTCACCCGCAAAAGCAACCGTATTCATGTCACTTGTGAAAAGAATGCCCTGCACATGATTTTCTGATGCAACAAAATTAAGATTTTCTAAATAATCTTAAAGAACTGGAAAAACCCATTGAAATTTATTTTTTTAGGACTATACTATTGATTTGACAAAAGGACAAAGAAAAGGTGGGTTTTTCAAATGGAAAAAATAAAACAGTTTTATATAAAGTACAGGCATGGCATTCCCCTGCTGATCTACATGGGAATCTATCTCACATGGTTTGCCTGGCTGGAAAAAAACAATGTAAAAAATTATCAGGTCATACATGTAAGTCTGGACGACTACATTCCTTTCTGCGAATTTTTCGTGGTTCCGTATTTTTTGTGGTTTGCCTATGTGGCATTGGTGGTGGTTTTTCTGTTTTTCAGGAATAAGCAGGAATTCAACAGGGTATGTGTGTTTTTATTCACGGGCATGACTGTTTTCCTCATCATCTCAACCTTGTGGCCCAACGGACATCACCTGCGTCTCACGGAGATGCCCCCACGGGACAACATTTTTATCCGGGCAGTGACATTCCTGTGGGGAATTGACACCCCCACAAACATATGGCCCAGCATTCACGTGTATAACTCCATGGGAGCGCACTTTGCGGTTCTCCGCAGCGCCCAGCTGGAAAATAAGAGAGGACTCAAAATTGCATCCGGCATTCTTGCATTTTCCATCATCCTCTCCACTATGTTTATCAAACAGCATTCCGTGTTTGATGTGATGACCGGAATTGCCCTGGGTTCCTTCATGTATGCCCTGGTGTACAGAAGAGAAGCTGTCCTGGCCTCCAGGGCGCAGAAAAGGCTGAAAAAAAGAATTTCCATATAATATGGAAGATATCTTACTGCCCAATCGGGTAGGGGAACTTCCCTCTCCACTACCCGCCGCGCGGGGTGCATGTTGCGTCAGCAACTATCTTCCTTATGCACCCCTGCGTAATCAGGTAGGGGAACGCTCTTCTCCACTACCCGCCGCGCGGGGTGCATGTTGCGTCAGCAACTATCTTCCTTATGCACCCCTGCGCATAAAAATAACTCCCCGACTCTTGCACAAAGGCGTAAAGCAGCATAATCATCATGACAATCTCTGATATTATTATTGCATGCTTCAGATTTTATTTAGAAAAACACAAAAGCCAGTGCAACGACTGGCTCTAAAGACATGTAAAATATGATTATTTCTTTCATGAAACTATAAATTCCACTATCACACCTTATCAAGAATTTCTTCGATTTTCGCTTTTAAAAGCGGTACATCCTCCTGAATGGTATCCCATGCTATTTTATAGTCAATATTCGCATATTGATGTGCAAACACATCCCGAATACCGCACCAGGCTTTCCACTCAACATCCGATTCCTTTTCCCGAATATCATACGAAATATTTTTGCATAACTCCCCTATTTGCAGGATACACATACAGCATGCATTTGAAAATATATGATTCTTTGCAAATTCATCAAGATTATTTCCAAAATATTTGCATGTCTCCAATATTTCATCACAATATGCGAGTATTTTTCCCAATATAATAACATCTTTATTTTTCATAAATCAACACTTGTGTGTTTAACACCTCATCATTGAAACTTTTTTCCAGAGAATCACGTGAAACTAAATCAACCGAACATCCCAGGCTTTCAGTAAGATCCTGAAGCATATTGGAAACCCCCAGCAGGGAAAGTTTCTCCCCTTTTTCAAAAAGCAAATCTATATCACTGTCTTTTGTTGCAATTCCTTTTGCATAGGAACCAAATAAATACATTCTGCGTAACCCATATTTTGCAGCAATTGGTGCGCTTTTATCTTTGATCCAATTAATATCCGCCAAAACGTACACCTCCTCCACTCTGCTTTGCCCAGAAACAGATATCATTTAATTTTTGAAATAGCTGATCTATAAATGTATTGCCTTATAAAAAAATAATATAAACCATTTGGGACCGCTTTTCAACTGTTTATATTATTTCCCTGATTTTTCTTTTTGTACGGTATAGTGCGGCACTGGTCATCTGTCTGTTTTCTGTTTATAGTTACTGCTTCTTTATCGTCCTTGTGCATTTGCACCAGGGTTGTCGTTGCCGTAGCCCTCCAGAAGGTTGATCACACCCCAGATGCCAAGGTCGGCCCCAAGTGCTACTACGAGTGTCTGTAATACTCCAATTACGCTGTTAAAAAATGCCATAAATGTTGGCAACAATAGTGCAGCTTTGCCACCAATTCAACTGCTCCTACATCGTGTGCTCCTTTGTCCACTACGGAAACTGGAACACGCCATAATCTGCTTCAATACCAATTGCATGAAACGCCTTTTAACTGTTCATACGCTTCCGTAAACCAGTCATGGGGATATAAAATCATACCATTCCCAACCATATGCTTCATATATTTCCAACATGCCGCCTCCAGTGATATGGCAAGGGCAGCATTGACCTCCTCATAAAAAGGCGGTATGCCCTCTCTGTCCCAAGCAAGCTTGTCTGCAATAAACAGCGATTTTTCATATTTTGAAGCGTCCTTTTTTAATGTGGTATGACATTCTATCGCTGACAAGATATCTTCGTCGGAGATATTAAAATATTGAGCAGCAATTATTTTAGATAAACGCTGATGAAGCAAAAAGGGGTATTTCCTCTCGGCCTCGCAGAGGTCGAAACTATTCTCATAGGCGTATTTCAACATATCCTCCGGCCTAATCACTGCACTGATATCATGTAAAAGCCCTGCGATAACACATTTATCCCTATCTAAATCATATGCTTCAGCAATGAGCGCGTTTCTGGCCGCCACATTTGACACATGAACGTAAGATTTGTACTTGCCGTTGTTTGAAAGCAGGTTTTTTACATCCGTCCGAACGTCTCCGCTGGAGGTCTCAATTATTATGTAATCAAAATTATTCAGTATCATTATAATTTCTCCGATGTTCGTCCTATACTGTTGTGTGACAAGCGCTCTTTTTCGTTTAATATCTATTCAAAATGCACAATAATTTCCTCTATTTTCTTACTTAGACACATAGATGAAGTCTCCACCTTATATCCTATTACGATTGCTCCTACCACTTGCATACGCTGCATTGAAAGTAATTCCGTTTCGTTGAGCTCCTAATTCGGCTGCTGTCCTTTTCCTATTATCAGTAAGTGATGAATCACTCCAACCTTGTGTTCTGCCTAAACTATTCAATAAAGTTTCTTCATGCCGAACCAGATAAAAAGTAGTCACTGTTTTTTTCTTTGGCTTCCAGCTATCATAGGATTTATTATACAATATTTATTTATTTGTATCAAGAAACTTGAACAGGGCAGCGACAAGATGTTGCTTTATATTGTACTCAGTATCCTTGTCGATATTCCCCGATTTCCCATTGTGTTAATAAGCGAAAAAGTAAAGGAAACTGATTTTCCGTTCTGTCCTGCGGCGGGAATTTCCCCTGCCCTTTTCCGGCACTTCCCCTGCGCGGCAGGGCAGGTCATCTCTGCGCGGTTGATATAACCTTTCAGTTAAACTTAAATATCTTCTGGCAGATCTTATATCCCCCCACGGAAATTTTCCGTCCGCTGCGCCCCGGAAGATTCATGGCACTGCCCATAATCCCGTGACGCATCCAGATAAACAGTCCCTTATCCCTGGACTTTAAATACTTCCACAGCTCTTTCTTTTTCTCCAGATTTTCTTCCGTCCCGGAACGGATTAAAAGCACCGAGGAAACCGTGGTAATAATCTCAAGATAGTTGCGCATATACTGATACATGCGCTTCTGTTTTACAAGCTCCTGCTTTCTCTCCACCAGATAATCTATCATAATCTTATTGACCTTAATCTGCTGGTCAATCCGTGAGATCATAATTTCTTCATTGACGGACTGGTCTTCCCTTCCGATATAATAACGGTAAAAATTCACATCCAGATAATACATGTTCTTTACAAAGGGCAGCGGCTCAAACACATAAATATTGTCCACATAGAAAGTGTGTTCCGGCAGATGCAGCCCGCATTCCCAAAGCAGTCTGGTCCGGAAAATAACCGAATGCATCAATATATAATGTCCCTTGGTAAAATGATGGCAGTCTTCCCAGGTAAACAGTTCCTCCCTGGGAAAAATATGACGGTAGTGCATGACCTTTTTGCGCTTTTCCCCCTCTTTCTCGTACACAAAATTGCAGACCAGCATGTCCAGCGTCCGGGCCCCTCCGGCCAGTTCCCGCAGCGTATCCAGCACCTGCAGATAAGCCTCCTTCTTTACCCAGTCATCGCTGTCCACCACTTTGAAATACAGGCCCTTTGCATTCTGCATTCCGGCGTTGACTGCAGACCCGTGACCGCCGTTCTCCTGATGAATGGCCCGGACGATTGTGGGATATCTGCGCGCATAGTCCTCCGCAATTTCGGCAGTTCTGTCCTTTGATCCATCGTTTACAATAAGAATCTCCACATCTTCGCCGCCCACCAGCAGCGATTCCACACATTTTCCCATGTAATTTTCAGAATTATAGCAGGGTATCGCTATTGACAACAGTTTCACGTTCCTTTTCCTCCATTTTCATCATTGATCCCGGGCATTTCCCCACCAGGCCTGATATCCAAATATTTTAAATAGGCGCCGAAAGCCGAGGGAATGGGATAATTTCTTCTGGTGTCTTTGGGTTCAATGTAAAGCCAGTCTCCGGTAAGGTCTGTCCGGCCTTCTGACTCCGGCTGATCCACCCTGACCAGATATCCCTTCATATGCCATTCTTTATGGGTGAAAACATGCTTTGAACGCTCCAGCGGAAGAATCTGTACGGTCTTCAGACCATTTTCCGCCAGATACGCCGCCACTTCCTCTGCCGTCCGGAAGCCTTCCATGGAAGGAAATTCATACATTCCGGCCAACAGCCCCTTATCCGGGCGCTTCCGTATGGCAGTCTTATTACTGTCTTTCACCAGCAGTATGGTTTTATATTCCAGCTTTCTGGGTTTTTTGGCCTGTTTCATGGGGTATTCCTGCTCCCGTCCCGCCTCATGGGCCATACAGACCTTACCCAGCGGACACTCCCCGCACAAGGGGGCGCCATTGGGAATACAGACACATGCCCCGATTTCCATCAGCGCCTGGTTAAAGTCTCCGGGACGGTCCAGGGGTATGACTGCTTTCAGGTCCTCTTCCACCGCCGCCTTCACTTTCCCATCGGACATAAACCTTTCATCCATTCCCAGACGAGAAAGCACGCGCAGTACATTTCCATCCACTGCCGGTACCGGTCTCTGAAAGGCTATGGACGCGATGGCACCTGCCGTATAGCTTCCGATTCCGGTCAGACGGAGCAGTTCCTCATAGGTGTCCGGCATCTTCCCGCCGTATTCCATCTGAATCTGGACAGCCGCCCTCTGCAGATTGCGGACCCGGTTGTAGTAGCCAAGCCCTTCCCAGAGTTTTAACAGCCTGTCCTCCTCTGCCCGGGCCAGGGCAGCAATGTCAGGCAGTTCCCTCATAAAACGCTCAAAATAAGGCTTTACCGCTTCCACCCTGGTCTGCTGCAGCATAATCTCCGACACCCACACCCGGTAAGGAGCCGGATTCTCCCGCCAGGGAAGAATGCGTCTGTTCTTATCATACCATTTTAACAGCAGCTTGGGAACCTCCTCCAGCTTATACTTTCCTGAGTATTTTCTAAATCTTTCATTAATATTATTATCCGGCATGCCTTCCTCATTCATAACAGGTAAATTATTCCTTTCCGCCGAAAGAATCACCGGCACCGGAAGATTCACGGTCATTTTATCCGGTGTCACCCGGCAGTCATATGCCAGGATCTCCACTCCGGCACCCGCAGCCCGGCATAGTGCATCCGCAAATTCGGGATGCGTATCCCTGTTGGGAGTAAAAAACTTTACCTGCTCCATCTGTATTACAAACATCACAAAAACGCGGTAACCTTCCCTCTTTGCCGCGATTAGTTCTTCCACATGTCTGACTGCCCTTTCCGAAGGCGCGTCCGGAAAACGCACCACGCCGTCCTCTTCCAGAGTAACCCCCTTCACTTCCATAAAAATTCTGTCTTTTGCTGTCTCCAGATAAAAATCGAAGCGGGATTTGCCGTATTTTGTCTCAGGCCGGACCATTGTCACATCCTTCAGAAATCCTCCGCTCCGCAGCCATTCTTCCACAGCCTTGTTGGGGGCCTGGGAATCTATATTGATCAGACGATTTCCTTTCTCCACTGCCACCAGGTCATAGGCTGTGGAACGCCCTGGATTTTCACTTTTCTCCAGATAAACGCGGACACCTCTCAGCAGCAGCTCCCTGCATCTTCCGGTATTCTTTACATGTACCGTTTCTGTCCGTATGTCCTCTTTTCCATTATCTTCTATTTCCACTCTGGCCACAAACCGGTTAGGGCGCTCCAGAAAACGCCCCTCCACGATATGTTTATACTCCATATATACCTCTTCCTGACTCTGCAAAGTCAATAAGAACAGGCCTCTGCTAAATCCGCATTACACGGCCTTTCTTTCCCTGCATCAAAGATCCTGCAGGATATATTCCCCCTTCTTTCCCTGCATCAAATGGCCCTGCGGGATATGTTCCCCCTTCTTCCGTAAGGGACCCTTGCCGCCGGAACGGACTGGGCGGCACATGATATATGTACCGGCTGGTCATCAAAAAATATCTGTGCCCCAAAAGCCCTCAGAACATCCTTTTTCTCCAGTCCTCCCAGAAAAAAAGCCTCATCCACCCGCACATTCCATGAACGCATCGTGCGGATCACACGTTCGTGGGCCGGCGCGCTCCTGGAAGTCACCAGGGCGGTTCTTATGGGACAGTTTTCGGTTCCTAGTTCCCGCTGCAAATCCGAAAGTTTTTTCAGAAACCGGGCAAACGGCCCTTCCGCAAGGGGTTCCCTGGCGTGCATCCTCTCGTTTTCCTCAAAGGCGTTCAGCCCTTTCTCCTTGAAAATCCGCTCTGCCTCATCCGCAAAAAGAACCGCGTCCCCGTCAAAAGCAATGCGTATCTGTACTTTTTCCCTATCCCTTGCCGCTATCGCCTGAGCGTCCTGCTGTATGGGAATCACCTGCCCCGGAAAACCGCAAGGCTTATGTTCCGTACAGATGATTCCTGCCGCTATCCCGCTGTCTATGGCACTCTGTACGTCATCCTCATAAGCCGACAGAAACAAATCCGTATGAAAAGCTGTCAGATAAGGCGCCAGGGAAGCTCCGCTTACCAGAACGGAGCGTGTAATATCCAGTCCGTAATGCGCAATGGCATTAAATACACGCAGAGACGAATCCGGACTGTTCCTTGACATGATAATGACCTCTGCCAGCTTTTTTCCTTCCCTGTACTCATTGAGCCCAAGCAACGATTTGACCAGCCCAAAGCCCGGCCCCGGTTTCAAAATATCATGCTCATGTTCTATCTGGTAGCGGCAGTATGCCTCCACACCCTGCTGCTCAAAAATTTCGTTTTCCAGGGTCAGGTCAAACAATGCCCTGGAGGAAACCCCGATTATCATTTTCTGATCTGACCCAAATGCCATATGCCATTCTCCTTTCCATGTCCCGTCCTTTTCCGGCATAAATGTGACAGCATGCCCCCGGCGGCAGATATGTGTACTCTGACAGCCATGGCAGTCCGGTAAAGAAAGATATCAGCGGAGTCTGTTGCACTCATATCTTTCCAGCGTCAGCAGGCAGGCTTTCAACGCCTCATAGCGCTCTTCAATATCACCATCATTGATTTCTATATCGCTGGCGATAGCCATGGTAGTAATCATATCATCCGTGATTCTGTGATGGAGCCCTGCCAGAATATTCAGCTTCTGCTCATAACTGTCGGAATCCAGAAATTCCAGTACCAGCGGGTCAAGATCCGGCTCCTCTTCCTCAGGCAGTTCCCCGGCAGGATCTTCCGGCTCTCTCTCCTGCAAGACAATTGTATCCTCCCCGGACACATTCCCCTTCGTATCTGCCGGGCCGCCATCGGACATCCCCTTCTGCATTGCGGCAGTCATTTCAGACTGCGCATCCGCAGGGACACCGCGACCGCTCTCCCAGGGGACTGCCCCTCCCGTCTCCTCCTTCTGCCGTTCGGCATCCGGCCCCTGCAGTTCAAAGCGAAACTCCTGCACGGCGTCAGGATACTTTTTCGGATCCACTCTCTCGGTAAACATGCCAAGGGGTCTGGCATATGTCCTGAAATCGCCGTACAGCGCCTGGTAAATCACAAGCTCTTCCCCCGTCTCGGTATGTTCCGCAATGGCTGTTATCTGATACAGGTTCCCTTTAAAATGTTTATAAATTTCATGTGGCTTTGGGATAAATGACATCTCTGTGATACTCCTTTCTGCCCGTCTCTTCCATATTGACCGGTTTCCTGCCCTGACTGCATAAGGAAGAACCCGGGGAATGATGCCGCAAAACGGCCCTTCCATATATGTTCCGGCGCACGCACTCTTTTACATAAAGAAAGTATACCCTTGTTTTCCAAAAATGTCATGCAATTTCTGTCATTGATTTATTAAAAATTCATGCCGGAAGCTGCAGTCCTCATCTTCAAAGACAATCCCCTCCAGTCGTTCCATAAGCATGGTCCGGTTTTCCTGACACATCTTATCGATCTTCCCGTGATGTACCGTAAGCGTGTACACCCTGCTGCCATCCGTGTCAACCACTCTCGTAAGCATGACCCCGCTGTGGACAAAGCCCTCCCCGTCCAGAAAATCCTTCACGTCCTGCACCAGTGTTTTCTCTTTTTCCCTATAATAACCTTCCATCTCCTGCACGCTCAGATTCGTCCTGCTCATCACGGTTCCCGCACAGAAATAAACCGAAATTAATGTCAGAATCAGCATAGCCGCCACAGATCTGTCTCTTTCCCTCTTTCTTCTCATCTCAGCCCTCCTCCAAAAAGAACAAATGTTCTTAATCCAGAATAAAACATTTGTTCTGTTTTGTCAACCACTTTGTGCAGAAATGATATCATTTTTTAAGTCCCATAAAACGCTCTCAAAAAACCGCTATGAAAAACAACTCCCTTTTCGGAATTGTGTACCCGCCGAAAACGAGTCTGTAAATATGCATTGCGGATGGCAGGCAAATACTTTATAATGAAATATATAAAATCAGAAATTTACGGAGGTATTCATTTATGGGTAAAACATTTGCAGAAATGGAGGAAATGTACAGAGAGGTTGTGAAAAGATTCCAAAAGATTGAGTTGCGGGAGTGGAAAGCAGAAGGCGCCATGATTGAATTGGCAAAGCAGGTCGGTGAATTGTCAAAACAGGTTATGATAAAAGAAAAATATTATGCTTTACAAGGGGAAGTGCCGGATGTTGACGGGTGTTTGGGCAATGAGATGGCGGATGTAATCGCACAGATTATGAGATTAGCTGATTATTACAAAATTGATTTGGAAAAAGCTTTCATTGAGGCAAGGGAAGATGAAGACAGATACTTAAAGTCAAGAGGTGTCTGAATTTTATTCCCGCGAGCAATGAGGAAAATGGACATGAAAGCCAATTTTTAATTGGCTTGCTAAATTTTATTTAGCATGCGAAATTTTATTTGGCTTGCCACTTTCTAATTGGCTTGCGAATTTATATTTGGCTTGCCACTTTCTAATTGGCATGCGAAATTTTATTTGGCATGCTAATTTCTAATTGGCATGCTAATGCCGCGAGGGTCAAATACCAAAGTGTCCTTTGAACGCTTTCTGTTCTGCATCGTTGCAAGTTTGATACCCCGTTGCCTGCAGCGGGGTCTTTGATTGTGCAGGCCCGGAAACAGACTGGCGCCTGACAGTCAAAAACCCTCCTTGCGCATTCCCGGCAGCATGTCCCGCGCCGCCCGCCGGAGCAGGGAAAAAGCGGAACATCCGCCCGGAAATGTGGGGCGCAAAAAGCCATGTCGGAAGGCACCGGAAGAATACTTGTGGAAAAACCGATTCCCGAAAGGTGGCTTTTCCGGCAGAAAAGCACCTGAAAACCGGCCCGGATGCGTCATCTGGCCTGCAAAACAGTCCGGCCTGTCAGGGCCATCGTTTTAGTCATTGGGATAAAAAATCATGTCATAAAATGTACATAATTCATCCGACACATTCAGATATTCATGGGAAATATCAGCCCGGAAACGCAGGGACTGCCGTTTCGTCAGGGTTATTTCCTCTTCGCCCACGATCACTTTCAATGTGCCGTTTATCAGAAATATGTATTTCTCCACTCCTCTTCTCTGGGTTTCCGACCGCTGTCTGATACCCGAATCAAATTCCAGGTAAAATACTTCCACATTCCTCACCGGATCAAAAGGATACAGCGGATATGCCCGCATTCCCTCGTTTTCATTTGTGATCCAGCCCTCCTCTTCCACCTCTGCAACCTGAAATTCGGCCTCCTGCTGTTTGCAGAAAAACGACAAGGGAATTTTCAGTCCTGTGGAAATCTTCCACAGTGTATTGATGGTAGGTGAGGACTGTCCTCTCTCTATCTGTCCCAGCATGGGCTTGCTGACTCCTGTGAGCTTTGCCACATCATCCAGTGTCATCTGTCTGATATTACGTATTTCTTTTAAACGTTCCCCGATTCTCAATGAAATATGTTCCATAATTCTGTCCTCTGTATATTTTTATGTCCCATAAAATGTCATAACATATCCCATGTCACATCTTACTATATCTTAAGTAGCTTAGTCTGGAAGCCGTTCACAATAGGTATTATTTTTCAAACAACTGCCCTTTTTTCCCGTCGGCCCAGACTACCCTGTTGCGGCCATACTTCTTTGCGTCATATAACATTGTGTCCGCAATCTTTAAGTATGCGTCATAGGCATTTACCGCCTGGGGTATGGCCGTGACGCCCCCAATGCTGACCGTAACCCATTCCGACACGGATGGCGCGTGAGGAATGTGGAGTTCTTCAATGGCCTGACGGATTTTTTTCACATGTTCAAATGCTTTCTCCGTACTGTCCCCCATGAGAAACGCCACAAATTCCTCTCCCCCGTACCGGGCAAAAAAGTCCGTGGTGCGCTGCAGGCACGAGGATATCGTCTTTGCCACATCCGCAATAACCCGGTCCCCTGCCGGATGCCCGAAAGTGTCATTATATGACTTGAAATGATCAATGTCTATCATGCAGATGGAGAAAGGAACCCTCAGACGGACAGCCTCGTTCCATTTCAAGGCGCTGCAACGGTCATGCTCCCTCCGGTTTGCGATTCCGGTCAGCTGGTCGATCCTGGACTGATACTCGATCTGCCTCCGGTAATTGTAAAGCTTGATGTGCGTGTTGACCCTGGCTTTTACAATCATAGGGCTGAACGGCTTGGTGATATAATCCACCGCTCCCAGCGTGAGACCGTGCTGCTCATTCTGAATGTCGGAAAGGCTGGTGATCAGAATAACCGGTACACTCTGGGTAATGATTTCCTCCTGCAGCTTTTTCAGCAATGTAAAGCCATCCATGCCCGGCATGACCACATCCAGCAAAATCAGGGAAAATTTTTCGGTACTTGCATAATGAAGTCCATCTTCCGCCGTCTGCGCAATGGTGATGTCGTACATGTCACCCAAAATCGTTTTCAAATAAGCTGCCTGCAGGGAGCTGTCGTCAACTATCAATATTTTTTCCATATCTACACTCCTTGTCCGATGTGCCGGACTCATTTTTCGACATTTATATACATATTATTTTATCTTATGAAATTTTTCTCTGCCCGTTCCTTCCAATATCGAGAGTAAATATTTATTTACTTTTTTGTAAAAACAAACCGCCCTCCAGCGGTACGTTTTCATGATTGTTTTTCTTCTTCGTGGTTATCTGTCTGCAGATAACCGCTCAGCCCCATGCTCAGCAGCCGGAATATGGTATCCTCCGTCTCCTGATTGTCCGGAATCACACCCTCCACCACATATTTTGCATACAGCACGGTAGAAGTAAGCACATGAAGCCATAAGAGATCCTGGTTGATACAGATCAGACCGGGGAACTCCTTCCGAAAAACACGCACTATCTCCACAAACGCATCAAAATAATTCACAACCCGTTTTCTGTCATACTCCGGAAAAAAGGCACTGTCCCGGAACCGATGATAAAAAATGGTCTCGTCCGGATGCGTTACCCAGAAACGAAAATAGGGCTGCCATAGACTTTTTATGGCTTTCACAGGATCCGCAAACATGACCAGGGGGTTGAAATTCAGATGCTCAAAAATTGCTGCCGCCTGTCTGTCCACATAAGTAAAACATGCCGTCAGCAGCTGGTCCTTACTCTCAAAGTAACGGTAAATTACTCCCGGCGAAATCCCCGCCAGATCACTGACATTCTGGATACGCACACCTTCCAGCCCATACTGGCGCACGGCTTTCATGGCAGCGGAAATGATTCGGTTTTTGGTATCATCCAGATGGATCACTTCCTCCCAAAAAATTCAATATTTATGTCTGTTAATTATACACAATTTACCTCTCTTGTCAATACCCCCTGCCCGAAAAGGAAAGCTTCCCGAAACACCTCCCTATAACAGTTCCGGCAGAACACTGAACGGTTACAGGCGTAACCTATCAGAATGGGTTTTTGCCTTTGGAAAATCTAAACAGAATTTTATAAATAAATGGTTGACAGTAATATTTTGTTTTTGATTTGATTTTTTTCTATTGTTTTTTCAGAATGTTTCCATTATAATAAAAGTGAAATGCAGTTGTCAGCATTATCTTTTTTAACATTATAATGATTACTTGAAAATACAAAAGAGGATAGAACGATGCTTTTTAACTCCTTTTCGTATGCAGTTTTTCTGCCCATTGTTTTCATATTATACTGGATAGTGCCAAAACGCTTCCAATGGTTTATACTCCTTGTTTCCAGTTATTATTTTTATATGAGCTGGAATGCAAAATATGTATTCCTGATTCTGCTTATCACATTTATCTCCTATGGGACGGCCCTTCTGGTGGAAAAGACCGGTGAACCGAAGAAAAAAAAATTTTTTCTGGTTCTTGCCGTGGTGTCAAGCCTTTCCATTTTGTTTCTGTTCAAATATTACAATTTCCTGGCAGTCAGTATATCCGGTGCCGCCGGATTATTTTCCGTTCAAATGGATCCCCTTCTGATCAAGGTGATCCTTCCTGTGGGAATCTCATTTTATGTCTTCCAGACCATCAGTTATGTAACCGATGTATACCGCGGTCAGGTACCGGCAGAGAGACATTTTGGAAAATATGCCACATTTGTGGCCTTTTTTCCTCAGCTGGTGGCCGGCCCCATCGAGAGAACTTCCAGCCTGATGCCCCAAATCAAAGAACATCACTCTTTTTCCTATGACCAGGCTTCCTACGGCTTAAAGCTTATGGCATGGGGCTTTTTCAAAAAACTTGTCATTGCGGATACTTTTGCTTCTTATTCCGATAAAATTTACAATAATGTCACCCTTTTCCAGGGTTTTTCCCTGTGTCTGGCAACCTTTTTCTTTACCGTACAGATTTACTGTGACTTCTCCGGCTATTCCGACATCGCCCTGGGCACCGCCAGACTGTTTGGAATCGAACTGATGCAGAATTTCAAAAGCCCTTACTTTTCGGGCAGTATCAGGGAGTTCTGGAGTAAATGGCATATCTCCCTTTCCACATGGTTCAAAGATTATGTTTATATTCCCCTGGGGGGAAACCGGGTTTCCAAATGGCGTCACAGATGGAATCTGCTGGCTACTTTTATGGTGAGCGGACTCTGGCACGGGGCCAACTGGACTTTTGTGATCTGGGGAGCCGTGCACGGTCTCGCCCAGGTGGCAGAAGATGCCCTTTCAGGGAATTCCCTTTCAAAGCAGGAAAAAAGAAACGGCCGAAAACATTATGCCGCAGTCATTCCGGTCTTCCTTTTCGTGTCTTTTGCCTGGATTTTTTTCCGCGCCGCCACGCTGAATGACGCATGGTACATCATCACAAATGCCTTCACCGGCATTTCGTCCCCCCTCACCTATTTGGCGGAAGGCATAGCCGTATTTGAGCTGGGAAAAAGAGGCCTCCTGTTCTGTGCCATTGTGCTGTTCCTGCTGGGTTCCTATGATTTTGCCTCTGAAAAAAAGGATGTGATCGCCTGGGTGGGAAGCCAGAAACTTGTCATCCGGTGGATGATCTATATGCTGCTGGTCTGGGGAATCATTTTCTTTACGCCCACCACCAGCGGAAAAGAATTTATTTATTTCCAGTTTTAAGTCTGAAAGGAAGGAACGACATGAAAAAATTTGTTGAAAAGGTATGTATTTTTCTGGGACTTATGACCACAACCGCCGTTACATTTGTACTTGTCAATGTATACATAGTGGGAAATCAGTATTCGACAAATTATCAGGCATCCATGATCGACAAGATCGCAAGACTGGAGTCCATCGAAGGCCCCAAGATTATTCTGGTGGGAAACTCAAACATTGCCTTCGGCATTGATTCCCAGGAACTGGAAGACGCCATGGGAATGCCGGTGGTAAACCTGGGGCTCAATGTTGCGCTGAACAATTCCTTTCATGAGCAGATGGCAACCCTCAACGTGGGAGAAGGTGACATTGTGGTCATCTGCCATACAAATTATGATGACGACGATACCATCGGAAGCGCTTCCGTGGCATGGATCACATTGGAAAAGCACTGGGAACTGTGGTCTGTCCTGCGGGAAAAAGACTATCTTGACATGCTGGTTTCCGCCCCCAGATATCTGAAAGAATCCACACTTTTGTGGCTGCGCCACCTGGGAAATCAGGAGATAGACAGCTGCTATTCCAGAACGGCGTTTAATCAGTACGGGGATATCTCCTACCGGCCGGATTCCGATCTGGATGTCTATGAAAATATGTTCCGGCCCGGAGTCGTGGCGGTTCCGGAGATCGGCCAGGCCTGCATTGACCGCCTGAACCAGTACATTCATGACATAGAAGAGAGGGGCGCTTCCATCGTGGTGGCAGGTTTCCCCATTCCCGACGGGGAATACACCCCCTCACCGGAGGACTATGAGATTTTCCAGAACTCCCTGAATGAGCTTCTTGACTGTGCTTTCATATCAAACTGCCGGGATTATTACTTTCCTTATGAGTATTTTTACAATACCTCCCTTCATCTGTCGGAAGAAGGGGCAAAAGTCCGCACCCGGCAGTTGATTCAGGATCTGCAGCGCTGGATGTCCCAAACCCTCACCGTGGAAGAATGAATGCACAAAATTATGGAATGCATGGTCCGCGTACAGCTGAATCTCCATGGGAACGACAAGTCACACCGCACTGTCACTCCAGTTCCGCCACCGCATCCGTGATAAATTTGTCTGCCGTGATTTTCCATTCTTCCACCATGACCAGTCCTGTCTTGCGGGCCTGCTCGGCAAACCGCCGGATCCGCTGGATTTTTTCCTCCCGGTTACCGTATTTCAGGACGATTCCCGCATAATAAACCGGCATGGCGGCGGTGTTCACCCTAAACTGCACCTCCCTGTCGCTTTCGGTCAGGGAGATTGCCTGCTCAAACAAAGCCTCATACTGTCGGAAAACTTCCTCCCTCATCCAGGTATCCCCGGCGTCCAGAGGGCCGCCGAAAATATTCAGCTCCCCTCCCGCTTTTTCCATTTCATCATGTAATAAGTCAATATACTGCAGGATAAGCGGCCCTGCCTGCTTGTAATAACCGTTCAGGAAATCTGTCAGAATCTCTCTCTCATCCGCGTAAGGATCCCACATTAGTTTGGCCAGCAGATACCCCCTCAGCTCATGAAATTCTCCCCCGATTTCCCGATTGCACTGGCTGAACAAGGAACGGACATTATTTTCCACAAAAAACCGGATATTGGGGCCCAGCACCCGCAGATTCGGAAAGGGGCTCACCAGGTTCCGGAACTGAATACAATAGTCCCACAAAAAGACATTGCTGCAGATTTCCTTCCAGTCCAGCAGTTCCTGACGGGAACCGGCGGACTTCTCATCCGAAGCAATGGGAAGCCCCCTGTTTGCCTCAATGTTGCACAGCATTATGTGAACATTCTGCTCTGGCCGGGTAATGGCAGGAGCCTTTCTCGTATACCAGTATGCCAGGGTTGATATCACTTTGTCCGGAAACTGTCCGGCAATACGGTTCACAAAATTCAGGACGGATCCCATGGGGGAACCATCCCTCTCGTTCATCTTCCTGCATTTATCACACTGGCAGTAGGCCCCGTTATCATTCTGGGAGACAGACCAGTATCTCGCTTCCGGTTTCTTCTCCATATGCTTTTTCAGATTACGCAGGACGATCTCAAACACATCCGGGTGGGACAGGCAAAGCTGTGCTTTCTCTCCCACTCTTCTGCCCTCATGCAGCGAAAAATATTCTGGATGTGTTTCAAAATATTCCTCCGGCGGGCAGAGCGTGTAAAAAGAATGGCACCAGAATCCCCAGTTTTCATCCCGTTTGGAGCAGGGGGTCATCTTATGCTTTTCCGCAAATTCCGGAACACTGTAATCCCGGTACAAAATTTCCCGGTACTCCAAAATGGGAGAAAAACCATATTCTTCAAAACATACCGTCAAATTGGCGTCAAACGGGATATACTCATAGCAGCGGGAGTAATACCTGCACCCCACGACACGCTCCAGCCAGTCATATACAGCATACACCATGGCCTGCTCATTTCCCGCTTCAAATACAATGTCTTTGTCAAAAATCCGGTAGCAGAAGCCATGAGTACCGTGGTCTGCTTTTCTGAGCACAATGCCCGGTGATACCGATGTGGTCTCCTGCACCGTAAATTCCGCATCCGTGATTTTGTTCAGGTATTCTGTCAGGATTCCGGCAGCGCGCTTAAACTCTCTTGCGACAATAACCACATTGGCCTTTTTATTTTCCGCGATGCAGATGGGTTTACATAAATTCATTTGTCCCGCCTCCCTTTTTTGTGTTCTGAAAATAATCAGGGCTTTTCCCGGCACTGTTTCAAAAACCTTAATGCTCCGTCACTTTTCCTGCTTAATCAGAATATTTTATGATACTTTTCATTATTCCTGATGAATTCTTGTAAATACATATATCTCGAAATCGCCTGTTGTATCGGTATCGCTTAATCCAAAGTACAAATCCATTTTCTCATTTCCGGCTGGTCCGCCAATCATGTGCCAGACAAAATCATCATAAGTCTCTTTTAATTTTTCCCCTTCCAAATTGATTGTCTTTGAAGTTGGAATACTGTCTTTCGCCACATCTGCCGAAAATTCTACTCCTATAATTTCTGCGGCATCCTGCAAAAGATAACAAAATTCCTGTATTGTATATGTTTTACTTTCATCAAACAAATTCATTGATTCTTCATACAATCTTTTCTGTTCCGCATATTCTTCGTCAATTTCGGATGTCTCGGTCTGTTGGTCAGCATCTTCTGCCGATTCCGTTTCCGACGGGTCCACCCCCTGATCCTCTTCCTCCTGATGGCCTGGTTCTTCCTGTTCTTTTTCTTCTTGCTCCGCATCTGTACTACCGGCAGCGTCCTGACTTGTCTGCTGTTGTTCTTCCTGCTTTGGTTCCGCACTGTTTCCGCACCCAAATAAACTAATTGATAAAACCAAAGAAACAAATAATCCTAAAACCCTTTTTTTCATTTTTTCTGCTTTCTCCCTATGTTGTATTATACTTTTCGCACTTGTTTTTAGATACCGTTTTATGTATCCGGACAATTATATCACTTACGCGTATAGATCACAACACAATTTTAAACAAAAATATTTTACTTTCATTTTAAATATTTCAGGCATACTTGCAGAAGTGCATAAAAACAGCACTATATATAGCATTTTATTTACTATATATAGTGCTGTTTATTGTGCGCTTTGCTACTTATTTATAGTTTACGATCTTGCCAAAATCCGGCTTCAGGGAAGCGCCTCCTACCAGACCACCGTCAATGTCTGCTTGTGCAAACAGCTCGGCCGCGTTGGACGCGGATACGGAACCGCCGTACTGAATACGGATTGCAGCAGCAGTAGCATCGTCATAGATCTCGGCAATGCAGTCACGGATTGCCTTGCAGACTTCCTGTGCCTGCTCCGTAGTAGCAACCTTGCCGGTACCGATAGCCCAGATCGGTTCATAAGCGATCACTGCCGTGGCAGCCTGCTGTGCGGTCACATTCAGGAATGCAATCTTGATCTGCTGGCGCACAAAATCAATGGTAACTCCCTGCTCTCTCTGGGTCAGAGTCTCACCGCAGCAGACTATGGGCGTAATCTCATGCTCAAAAGCTTTCAGAACTTTCTTGTTCACGGTCTCATCGGTCTCAGCAAAATACTCTCTTCTCTCGGAGTGGCCGATGATCACATACTTAACACCTGCGTCTACCAGCATTGCGGGGGAAATCTCACCTGTATAGGCGCCCTTCTCCTCAAAATACATATTCTCTGCCCCAATGTGGATATTGGTGCCCTTTGCAGCCTCCATGGCAGGAATAATGTCTATGGCAGGTACACAGAATACCACATCCACATCATCATTCTTTACAAGGGGTTTCAGTGTCTCGATCAATTCCACTGCCTCGCTGGGAGTCATGTTCATCTTCCAGTTGCCGGCAATAATTTTCTTTCTTGCCATGATAAAAACCTCGATTTTCTTTTTATTTTTCTTTCTGATATCTTACTTGTGGTCTGCCGCTGCAACACACGGTGTCGCCTTTCCGGCCTCCCGGGACTCTTACTTATCGTCTGCCGCTGCGACACCGGGAAGGGTCTTGCCCTCCAGGAACTCAAGGGATGCACCGCCGCCGGTGGAAATATGGCTCATCTTGTCGCCGAAACCAAGCTGGTTTACAGCCGCCGCGGAATCGCCGCCGCCGATAATGGTGGTTGCGTCCGTCTCTGCCAATGCCTTGGCAACAGCGATAGTACCTGCCGCAAGGGTAGGATTCTCAAACACGCCCATGGGTCCGTTCCATACCACGGTCTTGGCGCTCTTCACAGCCTCTGCATACATTTCTGCAGTCCTGGGTCCGATATCACAGCCCTCCCTATCAGCGGGCATGCTTTCCACACCGTATACTTCCACTTCGATGGGCGCGTCAATGGGATTGGGGAATGCGGCAACCGTTACGGAGTCAACGGGAAGCAGCAGCTTCTTGCCCAGTTTTTCCGCCTTCTCAATCATTTCCTTACAATAATCAATCTTCTCATTGTCAACCAGGGAACGGCCGATTTCATAGCCCTGTGCCTTCAGGAATGTATAAGCCATACCGCCGCCAATAATCAGGGTATCGCATTTCTCCAGCAGATTGGAGATAACATTCAGCTTGTCTGCCACCTTCGCACCGCCCAGAATTGCAACAAAAGGTCTCACCGGATTCTCCACGGCATTGCCCAGGAAGTTGATTTCTTTCTGCATCAGATATCCCACTGCGTTCTCGCCGCCCTTTGCGGTAATGCACTTTGTCACGCCTTCCACGGAAGCATGCGCCCTGTGGGAAGAACCAAACGCATCACACACATACAGATCAGCCAGGTCAGCCAGCTCTTTGCTGAATTCCTCGCCGTTCTTGGTCTCTTCCTTACCGCGGAAACGGGTATTCTGCAGCAGAACCACATCGCCTTCCTTCATGGCTTCCACAGCCTTTGTGGCAGCTTCGCCGGTCACATTATAGTCGGACACAAACACCACTTCCCTGCCAAGCTTCTCGGATAGTCTCCTGGCAACAGGCGCAAGGGATTCGCCTTCGTTGGGGCCGTTCTTCACCTTGCCCAGATGGGAGCAAAGAATCACCTTCCCGCCGTCATTGACCAGCTTCTGAATTGTGGGCAGCGCCGCAACAATACGTGTCTCGTCCGTGATCTCACCGTTCTTCAGGGGCACGTTAAAATCACATCTCACCAGAACTCTTTTACCTTTTGCGTTGATATCATCAACCGATTTTTTATTCAGACTCATTTTTTAACAAACCTCCGTTTTGCGAAACAATATAAGGCCACGCCTTTCTTTGTTCATGAATGAATCAAGCGGGGCGCATGTTGCGTCAGCAACGCTTTTCCCTATGCGCCCCTGCGCAATCAAGTAGGGGAATGCTCTTCTCCACTACCCGCCGCGCGGGGCGCATGTTGCGTCAGCAACTATTTTCCCTATGCGCCCCTGCGCATAAAAGGGATCCGGTCCTCAAGACCGGACCCCTATAGGTCGTCACTTCCGGAAGAACACATCTGCTTCTGTTCTCCCATGTGAGATAGGCCTGCGCTGCAGTCTGCAGAATTTCTTCTATATGCATGCCGCAGTGCCGAAAAATGTTCTCACACTGTTATGCCAGCTCACTGAAGTACTTGATAGTACGTACCATCTGGGAAGTATAGCTGTTCTCATTGTCATACCAGGAAACAACCTGTACCAGGGAATTGCCATCTTCCATCTTGGAAACCATGGTCTGGGTTGCGTCAAAGATAGAACCATAGGTGCTTCCTACTACATCGGAGGATACGATCTCGTCCTCATTGTAAGCGAAAGACTCGGTAGCCGCTGCCTTCATGGCTGCGTTGATGCCTTCCTTGGTAACCTCACCCTTTACAACCGCTACCAGGATTGTGGTAGAACCGGTGGGGGTGGGAACACGCTGTGCGGAACCGATCAGCTTGCCGTTCAGTTCAGGGATAACAAGGCCGATTGCCTTTGCAGCGCCGGTAGAGTTGGGAACGATATTGCATGCGCCGGCACGGCTTCTTCTCAGGTCGCCCTTTCTCTGAGGTCCGTCAAGAATCATCTGGTCACCTGTGTAAGCGTGAACAGTGGTCATGATACCGCTCTGTACGGGAGCGAAATCATTCAGGGCCTTAGCCATGGGAGCCAGACAGTTTGTGGTGCAGGAAGCTGCGGAAATCACAGTATCCTCAGCCTTCAGGGTGTCATGGTTTACATTGTAAACGATGGTAGGAAGATCGTTTCCTGCAGGTGCAGAGATAACAACCTTACGTGCGCCGGCAGTGATATGTGCGCTTGCCTTATCCTTGGAGGTATAGAATCCGGTACACTCCAGAACCACGTCTACCTTCAGCTCGCCCCAGGGAAGGTTCTTGGCATCTGCTTCCTTGTAGATAGTGATGGTCTTGCCATTTACGGTGATATTGTCTTCGCCTGCCACTACAGAATCAGCATATTTGTACTTGCCCTGGGAAGAGTCATATTTCAGCAGATGTGCCAGCATCTTGGGGCTGGTCAAATCGTTGATTGCTACTACCTCATACCCTTCAGCATCGAACATCTGTCTGAATGCCAGACGGCCAATACGGCCAAAACCATTGATTGCTACTCTTACAGCCATTTTAGATTCCTCCTAAAATTTTTATATTTTTTGGCAATCCCCCCTGTCCGTTTTCAGGACATTCCAGATTGTCAAACTTTTATCAGCAAGGATATTTTACCCAATTTTGCGGGATAATTCAAGATGTAAATGAAAAATTATTGCCAACTTTTCGTAAATTTAACAGATTGTTTAGAATTTCAGGACAAACTATGCTATAATTAAGTCCATATTCACGACATGAAACGGCCCAATGGCCATCTTATCATGATTGGCGGCCTTCCGTTCCGGGAACGCTTGCCCATGGAATACCGTCCAGAAAACAATACACGCAAAGGAGCATTGACATGATGATCACGGCAGACTGCCACCTGCACTCTTCTTTTTCCGGTGATTCCGACACCCCCATGGAAGAAATGGTTCTTCAGGGAATTGCAAAAGGGCTCACCACCATGTGTTTTACGGATCACAATGATTTTGATTATCCGGAGTACCCCGGCCTGCCCGGGGATTACTTTCTGCTTAACACAGATTCCTGTCTCTATGAACTGGCCCGGCTGAAGGAAAAATATGCAGACAAAATCCGTCTCCTCTTCGGCGTGGAACTCGGTCTGCAGCCGGAAGCGCTGCGTAAAAACGCGGTTTATGCAAAATCATATGATTTTGATTTCATCATCGGTTCTTCCCACATCTGCCACGGAAAAGATCCCTACTATCCCGGCTTTTTTGAGGATTGCGGAAAAGAAGCGGCCATCCGGGAATACTTTGAATCCATTTTGGAAAATATCCGGAAATTTTCGAATTTTGATGTCTACGGGCATCTGGACTATGTGGTAAGATATGCTCCCGGGGCCGGAAGCGGTTATTCTTACATGTTATACCGGGAAATTGCAGACGAAATTTTAAAATCCCTTCTGGATCTGGGAAAAGGAATCGAATTAAACACCGGCGGCATCAAAAGCGGCATGAATCAGTTCCACCCCTGCACGGAAATCCTGAAACGCTACCGGGAACTGGGCGGCGAGATTATCACCATCGGCTCCGACTCCCATGACCGGGAACATATTGCCGACTACTTTGACCGGGCCGCCCAAACCCTGCTGGAATGCGGTTTCCGGTATTACTGTGTCTTTGAAAAAAGAACCCCCGAATTCCACAGATTGTAGAAAAGCTTTCTTTCCCGGCACAGGTGCAGACCTCCTGCCCTGGGCCGGTCCTCTTACAGTTCCTCTTCCTCCAGCACTTCGCTCAGCGCCTCCCTGGTCTCCCGTATTTCATCATGGTCGTCCCTCTTTAAGGCCGCCTCGAAAGCAGTTATGTACCGGTCCAGCTTCTTGCGTCTGTCCCCCAGGGCCTCCTCGTACATTCGTTCCGCCCTGGTCAGCACCAGACGGTTTTCCTCATAATCCCTGGGCTGGATTTTCAGATAGGCCAGCTCCTCCATACGTTTCCGGATTTCCTCCTCTGTCATCTGATTGTCCTGGCCTTTGATGATCATCTTCCGGCTCTCGCCCGTGGACACCACCGTCACCTCCACCTCCAGAAGGGAATTGATGTCATAGGTATAGGTCACGTCCACCGACTCCTGGCCTTTCGGTCCTTTGGGAATCTCAATCTCCAGTTCTCCCAGAAACAGATTGTTTCTGGCAAACCGGCTCTCTCCCTGGAGCACCCGCACCCGCACCTTCGTCTGATTATCCCGAACCGTATAAAGCCGCTCCGTGTGGCTGGCAGGTATCACGGTATTTCGTTCAATAATAGGGCAGAATCTGCCATCTTCATATCTGCCCTCCTCATATTCCACCACCACTTCCGTGCCCAGTGTAAAGGAACAGACATCCGTCAGGATAACTTCCCTGACTTCCTCCCTGCGCTCTTTCATGGCCGCCTGTACCGCCGCGCCCAGCGCAACGGTCTCGTCCGGATTCATCTTGGTATCCGGGAATTTCCGGAACAGGCGGATCAGGAAATCCCTGACGATGGAAAGCCTTGTGGCCCCGCCAATCAGGATCACCTCATCGATCTCCCCCAGTTTTAAGCCTGCGTCCGACAGGCTCTTCTTCACCGGCTCCCTTATTTTCATGAGAAGTTCCCCGCAGGCCTCCTCATACTCTTTATAGGAAATCTGCTGCTCCAGCGTCTCTTCTTTGTACAGAAATCGGATTGTGACCCTGTCCGTGTCATTTATGGCGCATTTCCCTCTCTCCGCTTCCCGGAACAGACGCGCCTGCTCCTTCTCGGAAAGATTCTGCAGCTGCAGTTTCGCCTTCTGCAGGAAAAGTTTCGCCATCACCTCCGTAAAATCCTCGCCGCCCAGATAATTGTCCCCTGCCACGGCGCGGACCTCCAGAATATTGTGGTACAATTCCAGAATGGACACATCAAAGGTACCGCCCCCCAGGTCAAACACAAGAAAGCGGGTATCCCGGTTCCTGTCATACAGCCCGTACGCCACCGCGGCCGCAGTGGGTTCCGAAATCATCCGTTCCACCTTCAGTCCGGCCAGCTCTCCCGCCCGCTTGGTAGCCTTTCTCCTTTTGTCGTCAAAATATGCCGGCACGCTGATGACTGCCTCCGTCACTTCCTCTCCCAGATAGCTTTCCGCATCCTCCTTCAGGGAACGGAGTACCAGACTGGACAGTTCCTCCGGTTTAAAATGCTTTCCACTCAGCACATAATCCCGCTCCGTACCCATACTTCTCTTAAAAGTCTGGGCCACCGTATCCGGGTACAGGCTCATGCGTTCCCTGGCGGTTTCCCCCACATATACATTTCCTTCCCCATCCACACTGACCACGGAGGGCGTAAGATTTTTTCCCAGTCTGTTGGGAATGATCTTCGGCCCTTCCTCCGTAAAATATGCAATCAGACTGTTGGTAGTACCCAAGTCAATTCCTACTATCATGTCACAACCTCCATACCTCACATCAGTATAGCACAAATGGGAAAGATATTCATCAAAAATTTGAGTGTGGCAAAATTTAACGCCCGTCGCGGTGCCGTATGGCCCTGCAGTCACGATAATACATCCCCGAATACCGTATGCCTGACTGCCAGCATAAATTCATCCCAGGGCTGTATTTCCAGATGGTGGCGGACTTTCATTCCGGCCTCCTTCTTCTTTCCCTGTCTGAGCAGGAGCAATACCCTTGCAGCTTCCAGCTCCCTGCAAAGAGGGCTGGTACAGAAATGGCATATCTCACATTGCTTCTCCCTGTCCAGAATCTCCTGCAGCTTCTCCGCTGTCCCCCTGTAATACTCTGCCAGAAATTCTATCTGCAGATACCCTTTCTGCCGATTATAATATTTCGTTTTACCGTGATTCTTTTCACTTTGCAGCCAGTCCTGCAGCTTCCAGGCATATTTGATGCCCCGCTTCTCGTCCCCGCAGATGATGCAGGCAAACACGGCATCGCAGATTTTCCCTTCCATGGCGTCTTCCGCCAGGCCGCTGCGGAACATTTTTTCAAAAGCCTTCATGGCAGCCTTCTGACTGCCCCACAGCAGTTCCAGCCAGCCCATACTGCAGTAATACTCCGTCCGGGAAGCCGGCTTCTCCTTTCCGTCTGTCCCATGGGGCAAAATGCCTTTCAGCACATTCCTGACGGAACCGGCACGCATTTCCGCTCTCCACTGCCGAAGCACCCGGCGGGCCATTTCTCCGTGACCCACCATGCGGTACAGGCTGACCAGCTTTTCATAGCGGCTCCATTTGTCCTGCCAGTAATATTTCCCGTAAACCGCAGCCGCCTCCTCTATTTTGCCGGCCCGCATGTAAAATTCGGCCAGATTGTCCCCGAACCACCTGCCCCTGACTTCCCCTGCCAGGCATTCGTACTGTTTATAGGCTGCAAGGGCCATCTCCTCAATGCCCAGCAGTGCATATAGGTTTCCCATGTCCGCGTATATCACCGCGGACATCTCCTCGTCCAAATAGAGAATCGCTTTCTTGATGAAAAAAAGCGCTTTCTCATATTCCCCCTCATACTTATAGATAAAGCTCAGACCGTTCAGCGCATAGGGATTGGATGGATTCACATAGAGCGCTTTTTCAAAGTCTTCCTTTGCCTCCTTCAGATGATGGGCGGCTCTGTGAAAAATCCCTCTCTCCACCAGCATAAAATCATCCGGATAATTGTACAGATACTCGGTCAGTATGGGGAGTCCTTTTTCATAGAAGCCCTGCTCCCCCTTTTCCACCGGCCGCATATACTCCTCCCGGAACGTTTTCAGCTCCCCGTTCAAAGTAGTCAGATCCCTGGCCTTATGGTCTTTCTGGTAGGCATAGGCTTCCAGAATGGGGCTTTTTACCCCGTTTTTCTCCGCGTCCTCCAATACCTTTTCCAGATCTTCCCGCCGGTCCAGATCCAGGTATACCTTTGCCAGATACTCGTATGCTTTGGGATAATTGGGAAAATACCGGATGCACAGTCCCGCGGTCCGGACAACCCCTCCCGCGTTGAGCTGTCTTCTGTAACTTTCCATGGAAGAGGCGTACGCCGCAAAAATCTGATAGTCATCCACCAGCTTCTGCACAATTTCCTGACATTTGTCATACTCTTCCATCTCCAGGTAAATCTGCGCCATTTCCATCAGGACGCCGATATCCTTCCCTCCGCCGGTGAGCACAGTCTCACCCTCTTTGACGGCAAGGGCAAAGTTTTCCTTTTCCCGGAAACCCAGATTGTGGTAGCACTGCATCCGGATCAGATGGACCTGGCGCAGTCTGTCCCTGTCTTTTTTCTCCTTCTTTTCGTCCCCGTCGTATCCTTTTGCCAGCCGCTCCTCCAGCAGGGCTTCCCAGACCCTGGTCATGGCGATGGAATCCTCATACTCGCCCTGCTCCACATAAAGCTTTGCCAGCAGCCCCTTGTACTCCATCTCCTTTTTCGGGGGAAGCAGACTTTCCAGCCCTGACGCAAGCCGGATTCCCCGGGCAGTCTTTCCGTCCTGCAGGTAACACCAGCTAAGCTCCAGGCCCGCTTCCCAGTCAGCCGGATCCTTGCACCGCGCTTCCAGGTCTTTTTCAATCTCCCGGTTGATATCCACGAGAAGATTCAGAAAAGCCTCGTCGCTTCCGGAGGCAATCACCTTCTCCGCACATTTCTTTGCCTCCCGGAAGCGCTTCCGGTCAAAATACCATTCTGTCAGCCGCATATTAGCCATGTAATGGAAGTCGTTGCCGTTTTTCAGTTCCTCATATAATTCTGCCGCCCTGCCCTTGTAATCCCCGCCCTGCTTCCAGAGCATTTCCGCAAAATTATAGCAGATCATGGCGTCCCCCGGATACTTGTTTCTCTGTTCCTCCAGCAGTCTGACAGCCGCCTCCCCCTGTTCCCTGCGCATCAGTATATTGGCCCTGCTGATCTCCATGACCGGATGCCGGATGCCCAGTTTATCCGCATTCCGCACACAGTTTTCCGCCTCTTCCAGATTATTCTCCCCCAAAGCCTGCCAGCAGCGGTCGTAATACTCCAGAAACAGATCATAGTCCGCATCTTCCGGTCCCTCAAACTGACTAAATTCCAAATCCTCCCCCCGCTCGCACCTGCCCACTATATAATGCATGAAATTGGGGGGAAATTTCTCCCTGAGCGCCTTTGCATCCCTGGTTATAAAAAGCTTCTGGTCCAGCAGTTTCCATACCCCGGTGGGCAGTTTATAATGGTCCGTGAGAAATCCCAGGAGCTTCAGGCGGCAGTTTTCTTCTTCCTCTATGGAAAAAAACACGTCGTCCTCAAAAAGTTCCTTCCACAGCTCCATATCCTGCCTGGTACGGATATTTCCGTAGATTTCCACCGCACGCTCCAGCCACAGTCCGGAAGGCGTGGTATCCCTTTCCTTTTCCTCCTGGTCTGTTTCTGTTTCCTTCGCATATTTCAGAGCCTCCTCATAGGCCCCCCGCAGCCTTTTGAATCCTTCCGGATCGTCCTCGGGATTTGTCACCGCCAGTTTACCCCGGTAGGCATTCTTAATGGTCCTTTCCTCTTTTGTCACGTCAATTCCCAATACCAGAAAAGCTTCTATCCGATTCATCTTCCCCTCTCCATTACCCGCCGTGCGACCCCTGTACTATCAAGCAGGGGCACTCCCATCTACACTGCTCGCCGCGCGGGGCGCATGTTGCGTCTGCAACTATTTTCCTTATGCGCC
>CAJTLR010000007.1 GCA_910577185.1 uncultured Acetatifactor sp. | reverse complement strand
AGGCTTATAATTACGTCCGCTCTGTGAGATAACCTTAATATTTCTGACTTTCTTTGATTTCATAGACTTGCCTCCTTAAATTGTAAATGAACATTTACTCTGGAAATAATGTACTTACCGCTCAATTCCGAAAATCAGCCCAATGGCACCACCTCCCCTCAGCGCAAAAAAATAACTGCCAATGTTTTCGCATCAGCAGCTATCGCTTTAGTTCAGTGTATTAAATTTGGCTATTGGTTATTTTTACCCTCTTCCTTAATCCTGTAGTAATCATCCATACTCAGGCTCAGTTTCACATGGGTATCCGGTTTTGATTTTCGGTTGCTCAAGAGGCACACAGTCTCCACATGCACCGTCATCCCAAACTGGTCCACGCCCCTGACTTTTCTGACTTCATATCCACCGTGACACAAAATCTTAATGTCCCGCGCCAGGGTAGCCGGGTCGCAGCTTACATATACAACTTTTTCAGGCTGCACTGCCAGTATGGCCTCCAGGCAGGCTTCGTCACATCCCTTTCGGGGAGGGTCCACCACAATAACATCCGGGTGAGATTCTTCCATATTATTCTGATAAAAATCCCTCAGGACTTCCTCCGATTTTCCCACAAAAAATTCCGCGTTTGTGATTCCGTTGCGCCTGGCATTCTCCCGGGCATCCTCAATAGCCTGGGGTACAATTTCCACCCCGTAAACCTTTTTCGCGCTGCCCGCCAGGAAGAGGGATATGGTTCCGATTCCACAGTACAAATCCCACACGGTCTCTTCCCCACACAGACCTGCATATTCCAGCGCCAGACTGTACAGCTTTTCCGTCTGTATGGGATTTATCTGGTAAAATGACAATGGGGAAATATGAAAAACCAGTTCTTTTCCCGTAAAAGGATAGCCGTCCTGCTTCATATCCCGGACACGGATGACATCGGAAATGGTGTTTTTGCCCCAGAGAGTATAAACTTCCTTTCCCAAAATAACATTTGTGCGCCCGGTATTTACATTAACTGACACACTTGTCATGCCTTCTATCTCTGCCAGCCGGCTCAGCAGATCTTCCTGACATGGCAGAATATTCCCTATTTCTCTCTCCTGCCTCCTGCGGCCCCGGCCGGGCAGGTTTTCCCCATAGGTCTCTTCCGTCCCTTCCCGGACGGCGGAATCACCCATGTAGGTTTTATTTGGCTTCCCTTCCCCCAAAGATTTATTGATCACAATGCACACCATGATCTCTCCGCTGGAAAATCCCTTGCGAATCAGGATATGCCGTACCAGTCCGGTTCCTTCCTCTTCTTTATAGGCGCTGACCCCATTCCTGCGCATATATTGTAAAATGCATTTCAAAATCCTCTCATATTCCGCAGGCCCCAGAAGACAGTTGGTATTGGCAATTATGGTATGTGTCCGGCCGGCATAAAATCCGGTGACGATATTGCCCTCCCGGTCTGTCCCCACCGGATACTGGGCTTTATTCCGGTAGCGGAACGGCTCTTCCATTCCCACAATGGGCTCCATATGTTCATCCACATACTCCGGTGCCAGTCCTCCTATGCGGATCAGATTACCGCGTATTTTTTTCTGTTTAAACTGCAGCTGTTTTTCATAAGACAGCGGCTGCAGCTGGCATCCCCCGCATTGTCTGTGGTAAGCGCATTCCGGCTCTACACGAAAAGGAGAAGGTGAAAGCACCTTCTCCAACCTTGCATAAGCATAATTCTTTTTCACTTTCACAATCCTGGCTTCCACCCGGTCGCCCACCACAGTATCCTTCACAAACAAGGTAAAGCCATCGGCCCTGCCTATCCCGAAGCCTTCATTGCCCATATCCTCGATAGTCACCATGATAATGTCATTCTTCTGAAATTTCATATGATACCTCTGTCTATTCTTATAGGAACACAGTGCCCCTGCGGCGGTTTACATCCCCCCCATGAAAAAGGGGGGTCCATGAAAATCATCTATGCCGTCAGCTCCTCCGCCAGCGCCTTCAGCTGCGCCTCATTCTCCTGCTTCATGGCAGAGAGAATGGTCACAGTGTTCTCCGCAAACGCAATATCCCTGCTTTTTTCAAACATGGCCTTCATTACCTTCGCCGCCGCAGGTGCCCAGGAACCGTTTTCCACAAAAGCCACCTTGCGCTTCTGATAGCAATGTTCTACCAGCCGGGTGATAAAATCATTCATGGCCGGATTAATGCTCATATTGTAAGTGTTGCACGCCATGACCAGCTTTGAATAGCGGAAAGCATCCGACACTGCGGCCGCCATATCATCTTTCACCAGATCATATACCGCAACCCGGGCGCCTTTCTGCTTCAGCTCCTCTGCCAGATACAGCGCAGCTTCCTTTGTATGTCCATATACGGAGGCATATGCCACCACCACGCCCTCTGTCTCTGCTTCATAGGAAGACCAGGTGTGGTACAGGCCCATATAATAACCGAGATTTTCTTTCAGCACAGGCCCGTGGAGAGGACAGATGATCTGAATATCCAGTCCCGCCGCTTTTTTCAGCACATTCTGCACCTGGGCGCCATATTTTCCCACAATGCCGATATAGTATCTGCGCGCCTCGTCTGCCCAGTCGTCCTCCACATCCAGCGCGCCGAACTTGCCAAAGCCGTCTGCGGAAAAAAGCACTTTATCCCTGGATTCATAGGTCATCATAACTTCCGGCCAGTGTACCATGGGCGCATAGACAAAGTTCAGTTTATGCTGTCCCAGAACCAGCTCCCCTCCGTTTGCCGCAGGGACCTGTTTTACTTCCGGCCCCAGCTCATAGAACTGGTTCATCATTTTAAAAGCCTGGGGAGTTGCCACAACCTGCGCGTCGGGATATTTGCTCAAAAACAGCAGGATATTTGCGGAATGATCAGGCTCCATATGCTGTACCACCAGATAATCCGGCTTACGGCCCTGCATCACGGACTCCAGATTCGCCAGCCACTGCTGCCCGAAAGCCTCATCCACCGTATCCATTACGGCAATCTTGTCGTCCATGATCACATATGAATTATAGGCCATGCCGTTGGGAACAAGATATTGTCCTTCAAATAATTCCACCTCATGGTCATTGACACCTACATACATAATTTCCTCAGTTATCTTCATGTCAGGCTCCTCTTCTTTCTCTCTTATTTTTCCCCGTTCTCCGGGGTCTCTCTCCCGCCGGGCTTTCCTTTCTGCCCCGGCCTTCACGCCCCCCGGTGCTTTCCTGCCAATACAGTACTCCCTGCACCCGGGTTCTTTTCCCTCTACATTTTTGTACTCCTCAGATTGGACTCAAACAGCCTATTATATCCAAGCCAGCCCGGATTTCCGCTGTTATTCTCCAATATCTCCTTAAAGGTTTCCAGTTTTGCGTCCGTGTCGTCCGCGTAATTCAGCGCCAGTGCCTCCATCAGGGCCGGAAGCTTCGGGGAACCATATTCATATTTGCCGTGATGTGCCAGAATGCAATGCTGCAGCTGGGTCAGCAGCACATGGGGAAATCCCTCGATACCCGCTGCCTTCTCCGCCACCATCTGGGAGCCCATGACAATATGTCCCAGCAGCTGTCCATCGTCCGTGTAGTCATTTTCCGGAAAAGGAGACAGCTCTTTCACCTTTCCGATATCATGGCACATGGCGGCAGTGAGCAGCAAATCCCTTTTCAGAACGGGATAGGCCTTGCAGTAATATTCGCACAGCTTCGCCACATTAACAGTATGCTCCAATAATCCACCCACAAACCCATGATGTACGGTTTTTGCCGCGGAAGAATTGCAAAATGCTTTGGAAAAGGCAGTATCCTCCACAAAAAAGGCCTTCAGAAGCTGCTTCAGGAAAGGATTTTCAATGCTTTGTATCAGTTCACTCAGCTCGTGATACATCACACTGATTCCCCTGGAACTTACCGGCAGATAATCCGCAGGATTATACTCGCCTTCCCGGCAGACACGGATTCTCTTGATACTGACCTGGAGGTTCCCCTGAAAATTATTCACATCCCCGTTTACTTCTATGTAATCCAGAGAATTATAATTTCCGATTCCGGGATTATTGGGATCCCAGACCTTGGCATCAACAGTGCCCGTCTTATCCTGCAGAATGACATTTTCATATGCCTTTCCGTTCTTGGTCACGGCTCCCTGCTTGTGTTTGCAGAGATAAATGTCATGAATCCGGTCGCCCTCTTTTAATTCCTTGATATACTTCATCTACCTTACTCCTCCCAGTTCAATACTGAATTGCATTTCCTTATATTCCTCCTGCGCCTGCCGCATGACCGTCACCACCACGGTCTGCCCCTCTTCCATTTGCATCAGCTGATTACTGTAACCATCATAATTGGCAACTATCTTATCATCCAGCATTGTGATCACATCCCCTCGCTGGATTCCTTCACGCATGGCCGGCGAATCCATTTCCACCTCTTCCACATATGCCCCGAAAGGCATTCCCAGTTCCTGGTTTGCTTCCCTGGGCACATCCGCGCCCCGAATCCCCATATAAGCCGTGACGCTGGCATTGGACATTTTTTCCACTGTCTTTTGAAGCTCCGAAATTCCGTATGCAGAAATTAAGTTTTTCATGTCAGAACCCGTCTTATTGTTGGTGATCATCCCCACCATCTGTCCCTGCAGGTCAAATAACACTCCGCTGGCATTCTGGCTTCCGCTGATATCCGTCAGCAGCAGTTTATAATTTCTGTCAGTCATGGATAACACCGTGTTGGAAGATGTTATCATGCCATAGCCCACAGAATCGCTGGAACCCATGGGACTTCCCATGGCAATCACCGGCGTACCGGCCAGATTTTTTCCGTTGGAATAGCCGAATTTTACTATGGGCAGTTCCTCTCCTGCCTTCATCTCTTCGGACAGACTCTCCAGAGCCACGGACAAAACCGCCAGATTGGTGGCCATATTATGCTGCTTTAACTGCGCCTCAACCTGGGATTCATCATAAAAAGTCAGCAGCAGTCTCTCTGCGGAGGCAATGGCAGAGTAGTCTGTCAGGATCAGCAGTTCCATTCCGTTTTCCGAGACAATGACCCCGGAACACTGATTCTTTCGCTCCTGTATCCCATCGAGCCAGTCCACATCGGATGTCACAGCCGTGACCGTCACCATATACCGGTCCAGCTCCCTGGCAAATTCGGCAAGTGTGCCATACAGCTCTTTATAATGCTCCATGTCAAAAGTTACCTGGGACAGGATCTCCTGAATCTGCTCCTCTCCCAGTTCTACATATGTTTCCCCTGCTTCCGGATCTTCGCCCTCCTGCACCGGTTCCGGTGTGGGCTCAGGACTTTCCGTGGGAAGATTTTCCGCAAGCATTTCTTCCGGCAGCATTTCTTCCTTATCCTCCGGAAACCTTACCGTCTGTGTCTGAGGTTCCTCTTCCGGGTAAAGCCAGTTGTTTATAACCGGTTCCAGCACAAGAAAAGTAACGCAGGCAACCAGTCCGAAAATGATGGCCATGGAAATCGTGACCATGGTCCGTCGGATCAGCTTCTTTTTATTTACCGGCTTTACCTTTATTCTTTCCACCATAAAATCATTTTGCTTATTCTCTATATCCGGCATTTTTTACCTGTTACCATTCCTCCCTGCGTCACAGACACGGTTGTGCATCTTCTGATTTCACTTCCAGTATACAAAAATATATGCGGAAAGTAAAGTTACTACATGGGCAAATCCTTTTTTCTCCGGAAAAAATTACGGCACAATCCGATTCCGGTCAGCAGCAAAAGTGGGAACACGACTGCAGCCAGAATTCCTTTTTTCAAATCCTCCCCGAAATAACTGGAAACCATGCCTACCACAGTGGGCCCGCCGGAGCATCCCAGATCCCCGGCAAGGGCCAGCAGCGCAAACAAGGCCGTCCCGCCTTTTGGCAAAGACGCCGCAGCCTTGCTGAATGTTCCCGGCCACATGATTCCCACCGACAGTCCGCACAAGGCACAGCCCAGCAGCCCCAGCACGGGACTTGGCACCAGGGACACGCACAAATAGGCGGCAATGCATAAAATACTGCTTCCCGCCATAAATTTATCCAAATCTATTTTCTCTCCGTATTTTCCATAAAAGACCCTTGCACTGCCCATGAGAACGGCAAACGCAAGCGGCCCTGCCAGATCGCCCATCGTCTTGCTGACACCCAGGCCTTTCTCCGCAAAGGTAGATGCCCACTGGCTCATGGACTGCTCACTGGCGCCCGCGCATGCCATCATCAGCAGGAATACCCAGAAAATTTTCATTCCCGCCAGTTCTTTTATGGAAAGTCCCTTCTCGCCCTCTTCTATCAGGGAAGCAATGGGAACTTTTGCAAACAAAACCGCATTCAGCAGCGGAACCAGTGCCCATATAACTGCCAGCGCTTTCCAGTTTCCGATGCCAAATACTCTGAAAAATACAGTGGAAATCAACACTACGCCCACATGTCCCCAACAGTAAAAGGAATGCAGCAGACTCATGGTCTGTTCCTTATGTTCCAAAGGACATGCTTCCACCACCGGGCTCACCAGCACTTCCAGAAGGCCGCCGCCAATGGCATAGAGAATCACTGCTGCCAGCAGGCCTGTAAAAGGATCCCCGCACATATCCGGCAGTACCGCCAGCAGGACCAGGCCCGCCGCCGCAAAAAGATGGGCCAGCACCATGGAGATACGGTAACCTATTTTATCCACGAATCCCACCGAACACAGATCCACCAGAAGCTGAAAACCAAAATTGATGGTCACCAGCATGGTAATCCGGGAAAGGGGAATTCCGTAGGTATCCTGAAATGTCAGAAACAGCAGCGGTATGAAATTATTGATAATTGCCTGTGCAATGCATCCGATAAAGCAGGCATAAACAGTCTTCTGATATTTATTTTTCACTTTCGTTTCCCTCCGCGTCTCCTTGTCTTCCAGCGGAAAACCGCAACAGTCCGGCGGCACCTGAACTGTTGCGAAAAACCAAAGCTTATTATACTATGTCATATCAGAATTCTCAATGTAAATTTTCTTTTTTTACCTTTTTATCACACCTGCAAGAATCTCTTCTTTTCCGGTGATGTCTTCCACCAGTTTGAACTGGTTTCTGGCCCTGTCCAGATTGTGGTGCTCCCTGTGGATTTTGAAATAGGTGTCCCCGTTCAGATAGTCCGTCAGGAAACGGATTCCGCATTCATAGGTCATCAGCTTCACGGACAGGGGCAGAAGTTCCATTTCCGTCTCCGTCAGGGCCTCCTTCATCTCGCTCAGATACCCTTTGGCAAAAGCCTCAAACGCCCCCACGTCAAACTCCACCTTTTCCAGATCCGTCTCATCCTCTGCTGCCGTGGAGCCGCCCATGCGCAGTGCGTCCCCGAAATCGTACAGCGCGCTTCCCGGCATCACCGTATCCAGGTCAATCACACAGACGGCTTTCCCGCTTTCCTGGTCAAACAGGATATTGTTGATCTTGGTGTCATTATGGGTCACCCGTACAGGAATGCTGCCATCCTCCATTCCTTTCACAACCTTGTCGGCCCAGAGTGCATTTTCCAGTGCAAAATCCACTTCTTTCTTTACGCTGCTCCCCCGTCCCGCCTTATCCTCGCGGATGGCTTCTTTCAATGCCTCTATCCGCCTGGGTGTGTTATGGAAATCCGGAATGGTCTCAAATAATTTTTCCACCGGAAAGTCTGCCAGCATCTTCTGGAAATGTCCGAAACCTACTCCCGCCTCATACAAATCCTTCTCTGTTTTGCTGTTTTCAATGGTCTTCGTACCCTCGATAAACTTATAGACACGGAACACATTCTGCTCGTCCAGCCGGTAATAGGTTTCCCCGTTTTTGGCAGGAATCACCGTCAGGGTTCCCCTGTCGGCATCTCCGCCTGCAGCCGCTATCTTTTCCCGCAGAAACGCCGTCACATTTTCTATGTTGCTCATCAGTTCATCCGGCTTTTTGAAAATGGATGTGTTGATTCTCTGCAGGATATACCTGGGTGTTGTGGCCAGGTATGTATCATTGATATGTCCGTTTCCGTAGCTTTCCGTCTCTGCCGCCACTTCAAACTGCTGCAGGATTTCACTCATAGTCATTTCTTTTTTCATTGTGTACCCCCTTACACGTTTTTCTCTGCCGGCCCGGTACCGCCTTCTCCTGCCGCAGAAACGGGCCGCCTCTTTACACTGCCTACATCATATGCCATTTCCCGTTTGTAAAATCAGGCACATCCACCACTGCCCCGCCTCTGGCTATGGACATTTCGGACAATGCCGTGACTGCCATCCAGCTGGCGGCATCATACACATCCACCGGCATGGGAATGTCTTCCCTGAGATTCCTGAAGAAAATTTCAAATTCCAGCCAGTCCATTCCGTCATGGCCGCCCCTGACACCTTCCTCAATATATTTTTTCCAGACGGGATGATCATATTCTTCCTCATACGTCTTTGCGTTTCCGATACAGTTCTCCCTCCAGTCAAAGTCATGTGCCTTATCTTCTTTTCTATCCAGGAAAACAGAATCGGTAGTCTCTTCATACATGGCCTTTGTTCCCCGCACCGTAAAATTACGGCTGTAATACCTGGGGAGGGTGGTATCCAGCGTCAGCACAATGGTCTCTCCCCTGGCGCACTTAATCACGGTGGTTACCACATCTCCCTGGACGAATGTGCTGTTCATTAAAGCGGCGTCATCGCTTTTCTGCTCACGGATGAAATCCCTGAGGCCTGCCGCTTTGGAAGCCGTGGAGGCCAGGGTCAGCATACGGTTGCCATGGTTGATATTCAGCACCTTCGCAATGGGGCCCAGATCATGGGTGGGATAATTCTCACAGTTTCTGCTCAGGTAATTCCTGAGTCTGTAATGTCGGTTCTCTTTTCCGAAAGCAATCTCATCCCGCAGGTCATGATGGTATCCCCCCGCGCAGTGTACCACTTCCCCGAACGCGCCCTTCTCCACCATGTTCAGCACCATCATTTCCCGGCGGCCGAAACAGCAGTTTTCCAGAAACATGAAGGGTGTTCCTGTCTTTTCGTAGGCTTCCACCAGTTCGTGGCACTGGCGCAGCTCATACGCCCCTCCTACTTCCATTGCCACGGCCTTACCCGCATACATGGCTTCCACCGCAATCTCCACATGGCTTTCCCACGCAGTGGCGATGATAATGGTGTTTACTCTTTCGTCCCGGATCACATCCTTATAATCCAGATATACGGCAGGACGCGCCTGCCCCTGCGCTTCCACCGCCCGGGCTCCTTCTTCCGCCCTGTCTTCATAGCTGTCGCACACTGCCACAACCTGCTCTCCCTGCTTCAGTACCACATAGCTGAGCAGCCCGTATCCCCTGCAGCCCAGCCCGATAAATCCGATTCTGATATCTTTCATTTTTCCCTCCATTTCTGCCGTCTCAATGCCATCCTGATTTATAATCACTCTCCCGGCGGCCGGATCCCTGTATTTTTCATGGCCTGTCTTTACATCCTTTTTTATCTATGATATCATGGTAAAAAGTATATATCTATATAAAATCGGCTCATTTTCGGACACTTTTGGCTCATAAATCTGTCAGGAGAAAGGGAACAATATGGTATGGCTTGCTTATTCCATCAAAGAGCAAATCCGAATTACAGATATGTATTCCTTGTTTGAGGTACATTACGATAACGGATACGAATTTCCCGGGGAAACCCACAATTTCTGGGAATGTGTCTATATTATAAAAGGAGAAGCCCTGGTATCAGGCAACGAACGTGTATACAATCTTGCCCAGGGCTCCATCATTTTTCACAAACCCCTGGAACTGCACAAATTCATTGTGAACAGTCCCGAGGGCGCAAGGCTTTTTATTTTCTCCTTTTCCGCCGAAGGACCGCTTACCGCTTACCTGGAAGAAAAAGTGTTTGAACTGTCAGATTTCCAGAAAGGTATTATGGCGGAACTGCTGGCCTTCCTGCGCGCCAGGACAGACCAAGGCTCTCTGGCGGCCGGAACGCCCTGCTCCTATCTGGAGCCTTTTCACACCCAGCCGACCTATCCCCAGATGCTGGCCTCCTGGCTGCAGCAGCTGATGCTCTCCCTGGCGGAGGCCGGCGCGGTCTCTTCCGTCTCCTCCGCGCCGGATGTGCTGATTTTCCGCAATGCCATCAGTTACCTGAACAGTAATATCCATCGGCAGCCCTCCGTACCGGAGATTGCCCTTTTCTGCAATGTCAGCCAGGCCAGTATCAAACGCATTTTTGACAGATATGCCGGTATGGGCATCCACAAATACCTGCTGAAACTGAAAATCAAGGCCGCGGCCGAACTGCTCCAGGCCGGGGAAACCGTGTCCAATGTGGCCGAAAAACTTGGATTTAACAGCCAGAGTTATTTTTCCAGGGCCTTCCGGCGGGAAACCGGCCTCATGCCATCCAGCCTGAAATAAATACCTTTTTATTCCCGCGGGCAACGAGCCAAGTGGCTGCCTGCAGACATTTGGCGACTGCCGCGAAAGTCAAATACCAAAGTGTCCTTTGGACGCATTCTGCTCTGCAGCGGGGTATTTGATTGAAACCAGTATATCAAATATTGCCGGAAAAGGAAAGTGCTTCCTAACAAATCCCCTTCAGGGCAAACATTAAGGTGTCACCCAGGATATCGTCATCCTTGTTATACAGATGGCATCCTGCATATTCCGCCAGGGAAGCCTTGTCATCAATGTAAAACCCGGGCGTCAGATAGGCCGGCGCCAGAACATTCTCCAGCCAGCTGGTCAAAGCAATCCATAAAAGAATAACTGAAATAAAGCCGGACAAGGCTTGAAACGGACTGTTTTACCCTGCGTACCGAGCAGGCTTTCCTATCCCATATAGACGGCGAGGCAGCATTCCATGAAATCCAAGGCAAACTCCAGTCCGGCATCCCTTTGGCAAATGATGACCTGATGCGGCTGGTGATCCTGCCACTTACGGTTTCTGGTTCGGAAGGGAAACAGCAGGACAGCTTTATGAAAAAGAAAAAATTGAATATGGCAATCAAAAAGCAAGGGAAAAAACCATAGAAATTGCAAAGGCTTTACTGGAAGACGGCACTGAAATCGTAAAAATTATGAAAGTTACCGGAATGACTGAGGCAGAGTTACTTCGCCTTCAGGATGCAGAGTTAACAGTATAAAAGGTATGCATAATTAACCATAAAAAAGTAACCGAAATCGGTTACTCTTTATGGTTAATTATTTAATTCCTGAACTATTTTTTGTAAAAATTCTCTTGCTGCTAAATGCCCATGTGTTTGCGTGTTATAAGAAATTATTTGAATATTATACTCTTTCAATAAATATTCTGCTTCAATATGTCCTACATTCGGAAGTAAAGCATAATGCTTTCTTGTCATCCCTCTTTTATCTGCCATTATTCCTTGTAGAATAAAATCAATGTCTGGATCATTAAAGCTATATCCGTAAAACAAAACTGTATTCTCAATAAAATATCGCTTTAGCGTTTCATTATATTGTAGTTTATTAAAAAGCAATTCCCTTATATTAGCTTTAGTCAATATTATTGATTCTGGCACTTCATAAGAACCATGAATTTTTAATACTGGCAGCACACCTCCTAATCTATCTTCTGAAATATTCATATCATTGGGCAATATTATTTTACACAAACGCCCATTTTGGGCATTTGTCTGCTCTATAAATGAGTCAAAATTAGTCGTTATGACAGCTCTAAATGGTATCTGTGCCAACAAATTATGTGTCAGCGACTTTTTCCCCTCACATGATAATTTTAATTTAAGAACGTGTGAAAAATCATATGGACCTAATTTCTTTAAACAATATTCAGCCAATACCAAATATTTTCTCTCACAAAGTAGTGTCTCAATTTCTTCAAGTTCTCTGTCTGCCAGGTCGGAATATTCGTCTTTCAGGCAATCCACTAAAGCAACGACTAACTCATTCCATGACGGCAATTTTGCATCCATTGAAGCTCCCGCACCTGCAAACAAAACACATTTATTATCCTTTATGCTAGTTAATAACTGCTTCGGAATGGACGGAATAACTAGTGGTGTTTTGTCTATAGTTATCTTTTCTATGGCGTATGCTTCATCTTTTTCTTCAATAAAACTTCCAATTGCCTCATTAAAACCATAGGCGCCATCAATATTCTTTTCTACTAGACGAGATGGTAACGAAAAGCGCAATTTGCTGTTTTCGCTGTATAATTCATCACTTGCCCAGCTACTGCTAATATTATGGAACTTTCTTGAACATACATTTGCAATTCCACTTTCTAAATCAGCAGAAACAAAATTATAGGATACACTAGATGTGATATTGTTATTTTCATATGAAGCTCCTGCTACTAGATAATGAACCACACTATCCGGCATTTTTTGAGTGATTACTTTTCGACTATGAATATGCCCATGTAAAACAAAATCACTTCTATTGTTTATTAGCGTTTCTACGCGTTCAACATCATCATCTTTAAAATAATAGATTGGGTGATGTAATAAAGTAATTGTTATTTGTGGTTTTTCTACTTTAGAAAATGCTTGTAATACTTGCCTTTCACCAAGTACAATATTTCCTTTTTCTGAACTAGAGGTTGAACCCCAAGCTGAATTTAAGCCAACAATTGCAATTTCAATCCCATTAATATTGATATTCTTTGTATAAGATAATTCGGACTTTTCAATCGAAAAAGAATTATTTCCCACAAATTCATAATAATTATTTAATCTTTTTAAAAATACTTCTCTTAATTCCTTGTTTCCTAAAATTTCCGATATTTCTTTTTCGCTATGTATGCTCTCTAATATTTTAGACATATAATTTGCGGTATTGCTCAGTTGTATATCGTGATTACCCGGTACAAAGAAAATATTTTCTTTCTTTAAATTCAAAATTTCTAAAACACTATTAAAAAATTCGCTTGCTAATGCATATTCTTCAGTACGTCCAGAGAAAGCAATATCCCCCGTCACAAAGACAAGATCAATATCCTCTTTAATATGTTTCAAATCTTCCAAAAGTTTTTTATAAATCAATTGGCTTTCAAAATTATCTTCCGCAACTCTAAAATGCAAATCTGATAAATGCAGCCATGTAATTTTTTTATCCATATGTTTTCCCCTTACATTTTTGTAAAAATAGCTGATATAATTATAACATGGGATAAACGTAATTTCCATAGCTAATGTAATACTTTACTGCTGTGACATATAGTATATGTTATCTTTAGCGTCCCACTCTATAAAATAAAGATGTCTACTGATTCCAATAGCACGAAACAATTTTTTCTGGAATAGAAATTTTAAAAAGAGCCCTCAGTCAGTCCTTTTCCTACAAATATCACCATTACATACTATCAATAAATATCTCAGAAGAAAGAGCCATTGGTATGGGCATTTCTCTGTATCTGATACGAAAATAGCTGATTCTGGATACATGAAGTATTTTCTAAAGGTTCAATCCAACTGTGATATCATAATCCACACCTTTTGTAAGGATTGCGTAGAATACCCTTTTAACCCTGCGGGCTACCTCAACCATTGGATACATTTTTGCATTTTCCGGAAACTTCTCGCCTTTTTTTTCTAAACATGATATAATATCGAAACAGAAGGGCGTTGTTTCGACTTCTGATTCCATGTGCGCCAGCGCGCACTTGACTATGGTATAATATCGAAACAGAAGGGCGTTGTTTCGACTTCTGATTCCATGTGCGCCAGTGCGCAAATGATTATGGCATAAGTTTCATGATATTTTATGACATTACCCTGCAGCAAAGCCGTAAACAATATAGAACAAGAGCGTAATAAGGAGTTTTTCATGAACGAAAAAGTATTAAAAACATTAGAATACATCAAGATTACAGAAATGCTGGCAGCCAAGGCCGGTTCTGCCCCGGGGAAAAAACTCTGCCGGGAGCTGGCCCCCTGCACCGACCTAAGCGAAATCCGCAGAAATCAGCGTCAGACCGCCGATGCCCTTCGCCGGCTCTTTCAGCTGGGAAGCACTTCCTTTGGCAGCAACAAAGACCTGAGTTTCTCCATCCGCTCCCTGGAGATCGGCTCTGCCCTGTCCATTCCGGAGCTTTTGAATATTGCCGGTTTTCTGGACAATGTGTCCCGGATCAAATCTTACGGCAGAAGGGACCGGGAAGATTCACCCCAGGATACCCTGGACGAATATTTTGAGCTGCTGACTCCCCTGACCCAGTTATCCAATGAGATCCACCGCTGTCTTCTCTCTGAGGATGAGATTGCGGATGATGCCAGTCCCAGGCTGAAAAGCATCCGGCGATCCATGATACAGACAAATGACAAAATACACACCCAGCTTACCTCCATGCTCAGCGGGGCCTATCGCACCTATCTGCAGGATGCCGTGATCACCATGCGCAACAACCGATACTGCATCCCCGTGAAATCAGAGTATAAGGGGCAGGTAAACGGTATGATTCATGACCAGTCTGCCACCGGTTCCACATATTTTATCGAACCTGCCGCCGTGGTAAACCTGAACAATCAGCTGCGGGAACTGGAGCTGGAGGAAAAAGAAGAAATCGGAAAGATTCTTGCCGATCTGAGTGCCCAGGCCGCTGTCCACACAGAGGAGCTTTCGGACAACCAGAAAATCATGACGCTTCTTGATTTTATTTTTGCCAAGGCAGAACTTGCCATGGAGATGAACGCCACGGAGCCACTGTTCAACGAAGACCACTTTATCCACATCCGCAAGGGCAGACATCCCCTGCTGGACAAGAAAAAGGTAGTTCCTATTGATATCCATCTGGGCCGTGATTTTGACCTGCTGGTGATCACAGGACCAAACACGGGCGGAAAGACAGTCTCCCTGAAAACCGTGGGACTTTTTACCCTTATGGGCCAGGCCGGGCTGCATATCCCTGCGGCAGACCGTTCAGAACTTTCCATTTTTACGGAAGTATATGCAGATATCGGGGACGAGCAAAGCATTGAACAAAGCCTTTCCACCTTTTCCTCCCATATGAAGAGCATTGTATACATTCTGGACCACGCGGATGCGGACTCCCTCTGCCTCTTTGACGAACTGGGAGCGGGGACAGACCCCACCGAGGGCGCGGCGCTGGCCATCTCCATCCTGAATTATCTTCACGACAGGGGAATCCGCACCATGGCCACCACCCATTACAGTGAACTGAAAATTTATGCCCTTTCCACCTCTTTTGTGGAAAATGCCTGCTGTGAATTCAATGTGGAAACCCTGCGGCCCACTTACCGGCTGCTTATCGGCATTCCCGGAAAAAGCAATGCCTTCGCCATCTCCTCCAAACTGGGACTTTCAGACGAGATTATCAATGCCGCCAGGGAGCAGATCGGCAAGGAAGACAAAACTTTTGAGGATGTGATCGCTGACCTGGAACAGAGCCGTATCACCATTGAGAAAGAACAGACAGAAATCGCACAGCACAAGGAGCGCATCCGCACCCTTCAGGAACAGCTTCAGCAAAAGAATGACCGGATTGACCAGGCAAAGGACAAAATTCTCCGGGAAGCCAACGAGAAGGCCCGGGAAATTCTCCAGGAAGCCAAGGAAATCGCAGATGAAACCATACGGGATTTCAATAAGGCAGGCGCCGGGACAGACATCAGGGACCTGGAAAAGAAGCGCCAGAAAGTGCGGGATAAAATCAGTGAAAAAAATGAACGTCTCTCCGTAAAAGGCGGGCTGAAAAAAGAACCGGAACAGAAGGCCCTGGATCCCCAAAAATTAAAAAAGGGAGACACGGTGAAGATCCTGTCCATGGGGCTGAAAGGAACGGTCAGCACCCTGCCCGATGCCAAGGGCGGTTTGTTTGTACAGTGCGGCATCATCCGCACCCGCACCAATGTAAAGGACCTGGTTTATGTGGAAGAAAACAGTTTCTCCGCACCAGCCCCCAGACAGAGCGGTTCCGGCAAAATCAAAATGTCCAAGACCCTGTCCATCTCCACGGAGATCAACCTGCTGGGCAAAACAGTGGACGAAGCTCTCTCCGTTCTGGACAAATACCTGGACGATGCCTACCTGGCGCATCTTCCCAGCGTCCGCGTGGTTCACGGAAAAGGAACCGGTGCGCTGCGCAATGCCGTCCACAGTCATCTGAAACGGCTGAAGTATGTGAAGGAATACCGTCTGGGCGAATATGGCGAGGGAGACTCCGGTGTCACCATCGTCACGTTCCAACAATAAAAATGACCCGGAAGGAGTGTTGCATCAATGGTAAACAAACAGAAAATACTGATTGTGGATGACGACAATAACATAGCCGAACTGATAGCCCTCTATCTCACAAAAGAATGTTATGAAACCATGATTGTCAATGATGGGGAGTCCGTGATGCCTGCCCTGGAAACTTTCTCGCCAAACCTGATTCTGCTGGATATTATGCTTCCGGGCATAGACGGCTATCAGGTCTGCCGGGAAATCCGTTCCTCCCATTCCGTTCCCATCATCATGCTCTCGGCCAAAGGGGAAGTATTCGACAAGGTTCTCGGGCTGGAGCTGGGCGCCGACGACTATATTGAAAAGCCTTTTGATTCCAAGGAACTGGTGGCCAGGGCCAAGGCTGTCCTGCGCCGCTACAAGCCGGCTCCCAGCGTTCCCGCCACATCTGATGAAAAATGTGTGCAGTATGCCGACTTGTCCGTGAACCTGACCAATTATTCCGTTTTATACAAGGGCCGTACCATAGATATGCCCCCCAAGGAACTGGAGCTTCTCTACTTTCTTGCCGCGTCCCCCAACCATGTTTTTACCAGGGAACAGCTTCTGGACCAGATCTGGGGATATGAATATATCGGGGACACGCGCACTGTGGATGTGCACATCAAGCGTCTCCGGGAAAAGATCAAGGATCATGCCAACTGGAAGATCAGCACCATCTGGGGCATCGGATATAAATTTGAGGTGCGCAATACATGAAAAAGACCCTCTACCTGAAATTTATACTGGCGTATTTTATTTTCGGAGTATTCAGTTTCATCATCGTAACCACCTTTGTGCCCAGCATGACCATAGAACATCTGGTGCGCGAAAAGGCCGAACATCTCTATGTGGAGGCAGTCCGCATTGCGGATACCTATGCGGCAGGATTATACGCCAGTGAAACAGATCTGGAGACCGTGAAGGACCAGCTGGATTCCCTGGCGTTTTATCTGGATTCCACCATCCGCATTATCAATCCTTCGGGACGCCTGGTGCTGGACACGGATGTATCCCTGAATGTGGAGGAGGAAGTCACCATCGAAAATTTTGATCCCACTGCCACCAGCGGGTCCTATTACATGGTAAATGATTTTTTCGGCAATTTTGACAGAGACATGATCAGTGTTTTTTCGCCTATTACTTACCGCTATGTAGTAAAAGGGTATGTGGTTATTCACTGTGACATGCAGGAGATTCAGGAATCCTGCAACAGCCTGCTGAATATCTCCTATATCACACTGGTCATCCTGTTTCTGCTGTCCCTGATCATCCTGATATTTTTTACGGAGATGGTGTATATTCCCCTGCGGAAAATCACATATGCCACGGAGCAGTATGCCTCCGGAAACATGCATTACGAATTTCAGGTGGAAAGTGACGACGAAATCGGTTATCTGGCCGCCTGTCTCAATTATATGGCCAGCCAGATTGCCGGGGCTGAGGATGACCAGAAAAAATTCGTAGCCAATGTATCCCATGATTTCCGCTCTCCCCTGACTTCTGTCCGGGGATACCTGGAAGCCATGATCGATGGCACTATCCCGCCGGAAATGCATGATAAATACCTGAACATCGTTCTCAATGAGACGGAGCGTCTCACCAAGCTCACCAACAGCCTGCTTTCCCTGAACAATCTGAATACCAAGGGAATGCTCCTGGACCGCACGGATTTTAATATCAACCAGATTCTCCGGACTACGGCGGCGTCTTTTGAGGGCACCTGCCGTAAAAAGACAATCGTCATAGAAATGATTCTCACGGGAGAGGAACTGTATGTTACCGCCGACATGGAAAAAATCCAGCAAGTACTCTACAACTTGCTGGATAATGCCATCAAATTCAGCCATCATGACTCCGTGATCAAAGTGGAGACTTCCGTGAAAAATAATAAGATGTTTGTTTCTGTCAAGGATTCCGGCATCGGAATTCCCAAAGATGACCTGAAACTGATCTGGGACCGGTTTTACAAATCTGACTTGTCCCGGGGCAAAGACAAAAAGGGAACCGGCCTGGGACTCTCCATTGTAAAAGAAATCATCAACTGTCACGGTGAAAATATCAATGTCATCAGTACCGAGGGTGTGGGCAGCGAGTTTATCTTCTCCCTGCCGCTGTCCGAAGACGAGGAAGACTAAAAAACCGTCTTTTCGTCCCAGCAAATGGGACAAACCCTTACCCTGCATCATCCTGAAGTCACACCGGAAACTGTCCTCTCTCCGGTGTGACATTTTACCTGATCCGGGACTTTTTCATATTTGACATCGCTTTGCGAACCGGACGGTACAATATCAGCATAAAAACGAAATTGCCAACGGCATGGGCGATATCCCAGGGAATGCCTGCCACCCACCATGTAAATCCCGCCACCAGGCCGTCCCGGAAGCCGCCGTCCCCTGCTGCCCCCAGCACCGCATAGGGTATGGCGCACAGAAAGCCAAACATCAGTCCGAATCCGCCAGACAGCACGCTCCAGAACCACGCAGATTCCTGCCTTCTGAAAATCCATGCCAGCAGGGCCAGCAGAGGCCATGCGTACAAATACATAATCCACCACAGCCCAAAACCATAAACAGTACCTTCTGTCAGAATAAAGACCGGCACCACAAAGAGAATCTTCCACTCAAACATAAGCGTAAACAGAATCACCCAGAAACTGGTCAGTTCTATATTGGGAAGAAACGCAAGTGCCGCTTTACTCACTTCTATCACTGCCACCATCACGCCCACCAGGGCAATATCCTGAATAGACAGTTTTCTCTGTTCTTTTTGCTTTTCCATCTGCAATCGCGCTTTCCGGACGTCACTCCGTCGTGTAGACTATGGAAAAGGCATCCCCGTCCAGCACCGGCTGGGTATCAATTCCATAATTACAGTACTCACCGTTTACATAAAAAGACCAGTACGCCCCATCCGCATTGAAATCTGCTGTCACACCGTTTACCGTATCCACCATCATCCCATACTCACTTTCCGTTCCGGAAAAAGTAAGCCCTTCCGTCTCCTCCATGGCCTGCCGGAAATACTCCGCATCTGTCTTTAATTCATAGACAGTACTTTTCTGTTCCCCATCCACCACTTCAATGGTAATGGATTTGCCGCCCTCCACTGGCTTTTCCCGGTATACATTGTATATCACGGCAAAAAGTACAATCACCGCCGCCAATGCCACAATACCGAAAATAATTTTCTTACTGCTTGTCTTGCTTTTGTTTTCCATATTCTCCTCCGTTTTATGATGATTTAACATCCTGGTTTTCCGGCTTCCCGGATCGCCCGCAGCAGGCCCGGTTTCTGCCATTTTATGGCTGAGCCTGATGCGGTATGGAATACAGAGGGACTGTGGCTGCCCATGAAAAACAAAACTCCCGCAATATTGCGGGAGCTGGCATAGTGTCTTTATTGTTCAGGCATAACAGAAAGCAGTCTGACTGACTTTTCATTCAACGTACCAGCCAATTCCTCGTGGCCTCACAGTACCCATCAAAGGCAGGTCTTCTGACTCAAGTATCAACATTCTGTTTCGTCTTCCCGGGAACATTTCCCAGTGACATACACCGCAGACTTCCTCTGTTTCAGCGGTGGAAACAAAACTCCTCTCTCACAGCGACGAGATCGTGCAGGACTTACACCTGCTTCCCTTTTCACCGGACCAGGCAAATAACTTACCCTCCGGCACCTATGATGTCCATATTCACTTAAGTCAGTATTTTAACATAGGCCGCATGAAAAAGCAAGCCTGATATCACCGCATTTAACTGACTGCCGCTTCTAACCGTAACGGTTCAGTCAGGACACAGAACTGTTACTTCCGGTCAGATTATGCTCATAATTTTCCCACGGCCTCATCAATCATCTGTGCACACTGTCTGATCTTCTGCATATCTGTCTCCGCAATGTCTGCCAGAGGCTTCCTGACACCGCCCAGATACAAACCTTCCCGCAATTCCATCACTTTCTTGATCACTGCGTACATATTTCCATGGCAGCCGCACAACGCATAAATAATCCGGCAGGCATCATTCTGTATTGCCTTTGCCCTGGCCATATCTCCCTTTGCCACGGCATCAAAAATAGCGAGATAAAGCTCCGGCATCACGGCATAGGTACCGCCGATTCCGCCGTCGGCCCCAATGGCAAGACCGCTTACCAGCTGCTCATCCGGGCCGTTGAAAACCACCCTTCCTTCCCCTCCCGCATCCTTAAACATCTGGATATCCTGGGCTGATTCAGAGGAATTCTTCACGCCTATTACCTTGGGATTTTCCAGCATTTTCTTATATAAGGGCAGGGTGAGCCTTGTACCGGCCAGCTGCGGAATATTATAAATGACAAAATCTGTATCCGGGGCTGCTGCCGATATATTATTCCAGTATTCTGCCACTGCATACTCCGGCAAATGGAAGTAAATCGGAGGGATGGCGGCAATGGCATCCACTCCCAGTTCTTCTGCATGAGCAGCCAGTTCACAGCTGTCTTCCGTATTATTACATGCCACATGGGCGATAACCGTGATCTTCCCTTCCGCTTCCTCCATCACTGTCTCCAGAATCTTCCGGCGCTCTTTTTTCTTCAAATAGATACATTCTCCCGAAGACCCGCATACATATAAGCCTTTCACACCCTTCTCTATGAGATGTCTCGTGAGATTTCTGGTGCCCTCTTTGCTGACCTTTCCCTTTTCGTCATAGCATGCATAAAAAGCCGGAATAATTCCCTGATATTTTCCTATGTTACTCATATTTTCCTCCTGTTTTTTATTCCAATATGTCCTTCTGTACCTTTTTCCACAATCATTTATGTCTGTTTCCGCTTCCATAAGTTCTCCGCACACACTCTGTCCTAATGTTCCGATACTGTCCTGCCATATCCCCCGGCCGTCCATCTTATCTCAGCCGGATGTCTGTATCAATTCCTCCAGTGTATAAACCCGTAATCCTATTTCATACTCCTCATACTCATACCAAAGCGCAATATTCCCAGCCGGCAGTTCTGCCAGACAGCTATAGTAAAAGGGCGCCTGATTCACGGAATAGTGATATTTCCAGTTCACGTCTCCCGTGTTTTCCACCAGTCCGATGGCAATCACACCGTTCACCCTGCGGTACGGCTCCCCATCCCCTCCCGGGTAACTTGCCACCAAAGCAGGCCTTCCCTCAACGGGATGAGAATAATTGATCACGGACACCATACAATTTCCACAATATGTAAGCATAGGTTCCCTTCGGTATGCACTCCATGTCTCCCCGCCATCACTGCTGTCGGTATATGTGATCTCCTGAATCAGGTTTCTGGAATACATTCTCAATATACCGCCGGGCAATTCCACAATCTGGGATTCTGAAGATTTGACAAAGGAACCGTCTTCCCTATAGCCTGTTTCCTTTGCACGTTTTCCGCGCTTCCAGGTCTTTCCCTGGTCCTCCGTATAAATGACACTGGAAAATTCCGGTCCCAGATTATTATCATAAATGGGAAAAATCATCCTCTCCTTATTTTCGTACCGGTAGGAAAGTCCCCTTCCGGGGCAGACGGCCGTAAATCCCCGGACATCCACCTGGCCGGAAATATCCTGCATTCTTCCCCAGGTTTTTCCGCCATCCCTGCTGACACGGCACACAATATGAAAGGCCGGATAGGCTTTAATGGGAGATGCCGCAAAATAGACATTGGCATGTATCAGGCGGGAAGTCATTTCTCCCTTTCCATCCAGCTGGGGAATCATCACTTTCCTGATCTCCTCCCCCTCCCGGCGGTAAAGATACATTTCATCGTCCAGCAGATAATTCTCATACGGCTTATTGTCCTTCAGACACAAAACCGGCAGAAAACCATCCTCTCCGGGATCTCCCACATAATAGGGATATGTCTTCTCATTCAGCTCCTGGGACTCCGCATGGGTATAACTCTCCATATCCTTCAGAGCCGGCCGGCCGTTGGGATGCCTGCCTCCCTGCTGCTGCCCGCACACAATACCGTCTACTGCCCAGGCTCCCACAAAAGCCGGGCACAAATCTGTCAGCAGATAGAGATTCCCCTGACTGTCCTCCCCCATCACGGGGTCAATAAACCCTGCACTGAATATGCACCTGTCAGAACCGTCTTCCACATCCTCAAAGTGATTTACAAACTGTCTTTCCCAGCTTCTGCACCCATCGAAAGATCTTGCCATTACTGTCTCAAGATTCCCTGCGGAATCCAGTCCGTGGTTCCACCGCGCGTCGCAGGCCGCGGCCACAGCGCCCTTCTGTGTTACCAGTATGGAGGGAATCCGAAACCTTCTGCTCCCCATACAGTTCTCCGGAAACGGATCTGTCACTTCCCTTATCATTTTTTCTCCCGAATCACTTCTGTCTTTGTTGCCACTGCCTTGTTCCGAAGCTGAGCACATAAACTAACTCTTTTTTCCGGAAATTACTTTCTTCAATTTCTTTGCGGATAAAACTTACAAATCCCTTTAGGGCAAAAAAGTGTAAAACCGTATCTGTTGCATTTTCGGTTTTACACTTTTGCCTGATCACTTCACCGTTTCCTGATACCTTTCTGTCAGGATATCACTCTCACCAGATTCAGTTCTTCATCCGCCAGTATAACGTCTGCCCGTTTCCCCGGAGTCAGGGAACCTACCTGGTCATAAATCCCGATGCTTCTGGCAGGATTCATCGTCGCTGCCGCAATTGCCTCTCCCAAAGGAATACCGAAAGATACAGCCGTGCGCATACAGTCGTAGAGATTGGTTGCCGAACCGGCGATAGTACCGTCTGCCAGTGTGGCAAGCTTGCCGTTTACCGTCACCTGCTGCCCTCCCAGATCATACGTGCCATCCTCCAGTCCTGTGGCACGCATGGAATCACTGATCAGCACGATTCTGCCCGGGAAAAGTTTAAAGGCAGCCCGTACCATGCTCTCATGCACATGAATCCCGTCACTGATCATCTCTGCCATACATTTATCATCTTCTGCGGCCGCTCCGATCAGCCCTGGCGTCCTGTGTCCCAGTGGCATCATGGCGTTGAACAAATGTGTCACATGGTTTGCCCCAGCTTCCAGGGCTTCCTTCGCCGTATCATAATCTGCCCCCGAATGTCCCAGGGAAATCGAAACTTCATCATGCAGCTCCCTGGTAAACTCTATGGCTCCCTCCGTGTTGGGGGCCAGAGTCACAAGCCGGATGCGATTCCCGCAGGCTTCATTGCACTCTCTGAAAAAAGCCACATCCGGAGCCATGATACATTCCGCCCTATGGGCGCCCTTCTTGGATACATCCAAAAAAGGTCCCTCCATATTGATGCCGGCCACATGGGCCAGGGGTGCCCCCGAAGCATTCTCCGTCTCCGAAAAGCTGCCCATCTCACGGAAAATTCTGCGCAAGTCTTCCTTATCGATGGTCATGGAAGTAGGGCAATAGGAAGTAATGCCATGGGCATATTCATAGGACAGGATCTTTTTCAGCCCTTCCATATCCCCGTCTGAAAAATCATGGCCTACAGCCCCGTGACTGTGCACGTCCACCAGTCCGGGAAATACCAGCAGTCCTTCTGCGTCCACTTCTGTTTTATCCGAAACCTGGTCAGGGCTTTCCACTACTTTTCCATTTTCCAGATACAGATCCTCTTTCACAAAAGTTTTATCTTCCTGAAAGACCCTGCCGTTTTTAATTATCATATACAGACCCCTCCCAGTGCGTGTTCTCCCTGATCATGGCCAGGGCAGCTTCGTCCGCAATCACTACCACATCATTGTGAAGCTGCAGTACGGAAGCGGGCACATCCGGAGTCACCGGCCCGAAGCAGGAATCATACAGCGCTTTTGATTTCGCCTCACCGGATGCCAGCAGCAGTACCTTCTTTGCCGACATAATGTTCTGGATGCCCATGGTAAGTGCATGTGTGGGCACCTCATCTATGGAACTGAAAAATCTGGCATTGCTCTGTCTTGTTTCTTCTGTCAGGGTCACCACATGGGTTCCTTTTTCAAATACATCACAAGGCTCGTTAAAACCGATATGGCCGTTGCCGCCAATGCCCAGAAGCTGCAAGTCAATGCCGCCCAGGTTCCTGATCACCTGATTGTAACGGCTGCACTCTGCCTCTGCGTCCTCTGCAAGTCCATTTGGCACATTGGTATTTTCTTTGTCAATATTCACATGGTCAAACAGATTGTGGTTCATAAAATAGCGGTAACTCTGGTCATGCTCTCCGGACAATCCCTTATATTCGTCCAGATTGACACTGCGGATTCCGGAGAAATCCAGGTCTCCCTCCTCATACCACGCAATCAGCTGCTTGTAAGCGCCCACAGGAGTAGAGCCTGTGGCAAGGCCCAATATCGCATCCGGCTTCAGAATTATCTGGGCTGAAATGATATTTGCCGCCTTACGGCTTAAATCGTTGTAATCTTTTGCTGCATAAATTTTCATACTTACACCCGCGCCTTTCTTTTTATGCTTTTTCTTTTTATTTTATCATTGGCACACACAAGTGTCAACTTTCTGTCGTCATCCCTTATCCGTATAAAACCGAATCCCTGTATATAATCGAAGGTTTTATGAAGGTCCTCTCAAAAGGTGCATCCTCATGCTCCATGCGGTATATAATCTGCACGGCCAGGCGTTTGCCGATATACTCTGTCTTCACATCCGCCGTGGTAATGATTCTGCCCACATCATATTCGTTCCGGCCATCATAACCGGTCACCAGAATTCCCCGGGGGATTCTCTCCTGATGTTCCTGAAAATAGAGATGCAGGATATGCGCAATATAGTCACTTGCACATACAAAGGCATCCGGAAGCGTTTTCAGGGCATCAAGAAACCTGCTTATTTCCTTATTGTAAGAAAAAATGCCAATCCTATGCGTCAGGCAGAACCTTTCCTCCACCGGAAGATGATAATCCTTCATGCACTGGCAATACCCTTCATAGCGGTCATAGTTTGTCCTGGCATATTGAATGTCTCCGATAAAGCCGATTTTTGACATCCCTTTTTCCACAACCGACTGTGTAATCTGATATGCACTGTCATTACCCTCCAAAATAATCAAATCCCCGTTCAGTTGATTTAAATCGATCTGCGGAACCGTGTCAAGATACACCTTGGGAATATCCAGCTGGTTAATTTCCTTTACCAGATTCTCGTCATACACATTCAGGACTACCGCACCCTGAACCGTACCATTGGACAGCACGGCAGGCATTCTGAACCTATCCGAATACCCGGAAGGCATATAAGTATACACCAGATTGACATTGTGAAGAGAAAGCTCCTGTGCCATTCTGTGAATGATATTGGTCCAAAAAGTTGATGAATTCGGTCTGGATACAATCAGGGAAATATTTTTCTCCAGTACAGTCTGTTCCAGGTCTGCCAGTCCTTTCGTATACCCCAGTTCCCTGGCCTTTGTAAGCACTTTTTCCCTGAGCGATGCTGATACATTTGTATAATTATTAAAGACTTTCCAAACGGTTACCCGTGAAATTCCAAGTGCATCCGCAATATCCTGCATCGTTACTTTATTCATGGTTTCCTTTCTTTTGTCAGATAAGATTTTCTGCAATCAAATAAAACCACTGACAAATAAATCATAAATGAAGTAGCTTCATCTTAACATATTTAACATTTGAATGCAATATTTTCCACAATTTTATCGAAATTTTATAAACTATTTCAACAACTTTTTCTATATAATATGTAATACCGACATTTACATTCCATAACCTTGCACATAAACTTTTCAAAAATTCATTTGACCATATACATGTCTTATAGTAAATTTTTTCCAATCGAGCAGGAAAGATTCACCTTCCCTACTCGCCGCGCGGGGCGCGTGTTGCGTCCGCAACTATTTTCCTTACGCGCCCCTGTGCTATCGAGCAGGGGAATGCTCTCCTCCACTACCCGCCGCGCGGGGCGCATGCAGCTTTTGCTGCTAATTTCCTTATGCGCCCCTGCGCATAAAAAAAGGACTGCCCTCCGTAAGCGGCAGTCTTTTTTATGTATCTCTTTTTTGTTAATCCAGATCAATTCCCCCTATGGGCATCTGGTTATTCCCAAAGCCGTCCCCGGCATTTGCTGCTGCCATGGCGTACTCTTCACGAAGGGAAAACTTTGCAACCAGGCTCTTAAGCATTGCGGCCTGCTCCGAAAGTTCCTGGCTGGCAGCTGCACTTTCCTCCGCCGTAGCCGAGTTAGTCTGTACCACACTGGAAATCTGGTCCACACCCAGGGTAACCTGCTCCACAGCGCCTGCCTGCTCTTCTGCCGCATTGGCAATGCTGTCCACATTTGCAGACGCATCACGAACCTGCTCAACCACTTTCATCAGAGATTCCGCAGTTGAGTTTGCAATCTGGGTTCCGCGCGCCACTGCACTGATGGAACTCTCGATCAGCTCAGCCGTATTCTTGGACGCAACGGAACTCTTGCTGGCAAGGCTGCGCACTTCCTCTGCCACAACGGCAAAGCCTTTGCCTGCCTCGCCTGCGCGTGCCGCCTCCACTGCGGCATTCAGAGCCAATATGTTCGTCTGGAAAGCTATGTCTTCAATTGTCTTGATAATCTTGCCGATCTCATTGGATGTACGGGTAATCTCTTCCATGGCAGACATCATATCCCGCATCTGGTTATTACACTCATCCACCTCGTCGCCTGCGGTATTTGACTGTGTCCTGGCTTTCAGGGCATTATCCGCGGTTTCCTTAATCTGATGAGAAATATTTGTAATCGTGGCGGCAAGCTCTTCCACGGAAGCAGCCTGCTCCGTAGCGCCCTGGGCCAGGGCCTGGGCTCCGTTGGATACCTGTCCGGATCCGGAAGCAACCTGGTCGGCACTCTGGTTAATCTGTCCCAGCGTCATGCTCAGGTCACGGTTCAGTTTACGGATGGACAAAAGCAGACTCTGGAAATTACCCACATATCTCTCCTCAGCCCTGGTCCGCACATCAAAATTGCCGTTTGCCATTTCACTCAGAAGCATGGACGCATCCGCGATAACGGCATCCAGTATGACTGTCATATTCTTGAAAGCCTTTGCCAGCCTTCCCAGTTCATCCTTGGACTGATAGGTTATGTTAATATCAAACTCACCTTTTACGATCTTGTCTGCCGACTTCTCCAGCTCACGAAGAGGACGCGTAATGGATCTGGTCAGGTACGTGGAAAGGATCATCGTGATCACCAGAGCCGCTCCTGCCATTGCCACTTGTGCAATGACCAGCATTTCCTGCATGGAAACCGTTTCTTCATAATCGTTCTCTGCACTCTGTTCTGCAGCAGCGCTGATTGTTATCAGGTTATTCACCGCTTCTTCCACCAGGGGCTGGTACTGGTCCAGCAGCATTTCCTGTGCTTTCTCCATGTCGGTGTTGACCATGGCAATAACCTGTTCCTGAAGATCCACGGCATCCCTCACATTGGTGGCAAACACATCCAGCATGGCTCTGTCACCGGTGAAATTTCCAAACAGCCACTCTGCATCTTCTTCCAGTTTGGTCATCTCTTTGTTCAGATCAGCCAAATAGGAATCGCTCTTGCTTTGATCTTCCTCAATTGTCATAAACGAAAGATCCTTCACAATAATCTGCAGTCCCCGGCGCATACTCATGACTCTGTTGGTAATCTGATACCCTACATTATAAAATTCCGAGTACTTGTCCGCATTCTCCCGCAGTCCGCTGATGGCAATCCATACTGTACCGATAAACAAAAGGATAATCAGCATGAATGTCAGCAGCAATTTCTTTCCGATACTGAGATTTTTCATTCCCATCCTCCTTACTTTCCCATAAACAACTACGGTCGATTACTCATCTCACCCGGACTCGGCATCCGACGACATATTATTTATGGATTGAAAAATTATATTAATACCATATGTAAATTATAATAGATTCTTGTCAATCTGTCTACCCAATTCCATATTATTCTATTTTAATTCCCCTTTTCCATAAGAAGCCTGTTTACCTTGTCTCTCAGGGACAAAATAAATCCGTCGGTTTTGGGATACTGCCGGAAGGAAAGCTCCATGCCGGCTTCCTGACGGATCAGCTCCAGCACTTTATCCCTGCCTATCCGGGACTCCAGCGCACACAAGGCCCGGTAATCGCTGATTGCCTCTTCCTGCACCATTAACCGTATGGATTCCTCCGGAACGCCGTTTTCCCCGGGATACACCAGAAAAGCATCCCCCGCCGGGAAAGTACCGCCTGCGTCCACGGTCTCGTAAGGATCGATCTGTTCTTTGGATAAGGCACTATTGTAAAAATTAAATCCCCAGTGTAAAAATCCGCTGATTTCATGCCAGTACATCAAAATTCCGTAAATACGGTTTCTCCGGGAAGGCATACTGATAAACCGGTTGGGAACTTCCACGGTCTGGGCACAGCAGAAATAGCTCCACAGTCCGGGAGTATGCTTCTCCAAAAACGGTTCTATATGATTTACCGCACATACCGGAATATCCACAAGTCCCTTCTCATAATACTCATAATCGCTGACAGCTTCCATAATCGTGCATCCCTCCAGCAGACTGCGCACTGCTTTCTGGGCCGTCTGATAATGGGCAGAACTCAGATCCGGCTCATCTGAAATATGGAAGAATGTCTGCGGCAGTAATCCGCGCCCGGCCAGGACACCCTTCAGCGCCGGAAGCAGTTCCCCCAGGAAGTGAAGGTATTCCGGGGCATCCGAGGGGGTATCCCATCCGAAAATCTTTTTTCGCTCCCCATTCACTTTTGCCTCCACCTTCGGGGCAGCCGCAGCGCCCCACTGGGTAAACAGATGGCAGATTTCAAAATATGTAATTCCGTCAGCCAGACAAATGTCCAGAAAACGCTCCAGATTTGAAAAATCAAAACAATATTTGTCACCGGAAACTTCCACATCCACCAGCTGGATCGTAGTCCGCTCCAATCCCACACCTGTATCCAGGGGAGGCGTCAGCACCGGCACATAGATCATATTGCCTCCGCGCCTGACATAAACCTCCAGAAAATTCTTGAAAATTTTCCAGAATTCTTCCGTGAATGCACCCACCTTATAGTAATTCACAATCCCGTCGAAATGAAACCATTCCGTATGGGGAATGGACAAGGGAGGAAGGACGCTGTCAATTACACGGACATCCGCACAGCATTCCGTCTCTTTTCCTCCATCTGCCGGCTTCAGGCTCACCGATACCCTGTAGTTTCCCGGAAGCTGTCCCTGCCCCGGTGTAATATCCACCCAGAGGCTCTGCCACTCCTCCCCGGCAGTAAGACTTTCTTCCCCGATATCGCGCAGCAGATCCGGCGCCATTCTGGAGTCCCGGAATAGATAGTCCTCATCCCAGGATTCCGGATTGCAGCTGTAGCGGCACATCACCGGCAGCACCCTCCTGACACGGATCCCGGGCGCCTCCATCTCCTGCAGTTTCTCATGCACTCCATCTGTTTCATGGACTCTGACCACTTCCTTGTTCAGATGATATTCAGATACCTTTTCCTTATCACTTTCCCGGTATGCAATCTGGAAAGAAATTGTCTCTCCCAGCAGAACGCTGAAAGTGTAATCCTTGTTCAGTTCTGTGGGTTCCCCGCAAATCCCTACTTTTTCCAGTGAGCTCACAAGTCTTGTTTCTAACATCCTTACCTCCATTCTGGTTCCCCAGTGTCCCTGTTTACCGTAATGTTCCGTTCCCTGCCCTGATTCCGCAATGTTACCGTGGTATCGGGGCAGGTCTGTACGGTTTTATCTGTTTCTTATGACAAAATACGTAAAAGCGTATCCGCCATGCCCACATTGTATCCTGAATCTGCAAAAAGGCAGCCCTTCCCTCTCATAATCATGGCCAGAGGCAGTTTTCCCGGGCTGCGGCCTGTCTGGCGGGAGATAGCCTCATACTCTGTGCCAAAGTCATGGAACAGCAGTTCTGCCCTGCTCACCTTCCCGCAGGTTTTCAGCAACGTATGATCCCTGGCATAATCCGCTCCATTCTGGATTACAAAATAAATGGGATTTGTCAGTTTATTGAACAACTCATTCTTTTCACACATTTCATTTAAAATATGCTCCGTGGGTTCCTTGGTCAGCTCCAGCCACAATACCAGGCTTCTCTGCCCTGCGCCCAGGGAAGAAAGCATAACCTTCTCTCCATCGGCCTTTTGCAGGGCTAAATCATCCACCTGCACCTCTTGCAGCACGGAATCCATGGAAATATCCCGCATTTGCAGCGTTATGGATTTGGTCTGGTTCTCCTGCAGCCGGAAATCATAAACTTTTACAAACTGTTTTCCATCCGGAAGCCGGTTTGTGGTAACGACTCTGTATATTCCCTCCTCCAGTTCAAATTCACGATTCTGCCCGGAAGAATCCCCTCCCTTTTTCCCGGGACGAAGAAACAAAGGCATGAAGCTTCCCTTCTCAAAACGGGAAAGGGAATAGTGCTTCCAGTCCTCCAGTTTCAGTGGCTCCTGGGCCTCCAGCAAAAGGGTGCCCCTTCCTGCACTTTCCTTCCCTGTGACAGGCACAAATCTTCCTTCCGAATAATATTCCAGGCTTCTGTCCACAAAACGTATCCTGGCCGGTATTCCCAGCGCACGATATATGTGAATACACAGAACCTCCCTGGAAATCTCGCTGCCCATTCCCCCGGTCAGACAGCCCACCGGGGAAGTAATCAGGTTGGCATATTCCTGTTCCGGCATGGATACCAGGAAACGGTCCAGCTTTTCCGGAAGACATCCCGGATTTTTCCGGATCTGTTCTTTCTGTTCCGGGCTGAAGAGGCCGGCCAGGACTCCCCTGCAGGCTCTGGGAAACTCATGCATAACGCAGGGATTCAGCAAATCGGAGAAAAATACTTCCCTGGGAAACGTCCCGGCATAAGGGGAAGCATAAATGCAGCACTCTGCCAGAACCTCTGCCCTGATATCCCAGTAATCATTCTGATTCAGTACTTTCAGCGCCTCCAGCTTCCAGCTCTCCGGCCCGTACTCCCTCTGAAGCTCACACACGCGCCCTGCAAAATCCCATTCCAGGAACCGGACAATCTCTCCCATATTGCCCCGGGCCTGGCGCAGAATTCCCTCAGCCTGCTCTCTTTCCTCCCCGTCAAAACGCATCAGGACTCTTGCCCCATCTTCTTCCCGATAAAATGCCGCGGCCCTTTTCTCCCTTTTGTCTGCCGCCGCACTCAGTCTGCTGTTCTCTTCCTGCTGCTCTTCTTCCGTCTCCCTGTCATCAGAAGGTACTTCCGCCGGCGCACAGAAATCCATCTCTCTCCACTGGTCCAGCCCCTGCATTTCCTTTCTGAGAACCACTTTTCCTTCTGCCCTGCTCACATTCCCTGAAATGGCATGGTCTGGCCCTGACCCGCCAAAACCTGCCAGGGAAACATGCGTTTCTCCATAGCAGTCATCCTTGCCGGCACATACCAGAAAATCCCCGAATCCCGTATCTATCCTTGCCCTGCCATAATTTTCCCCATCCTCTTCCCTGCCGGTGAAAAGAGAGGCAACACGGTTAAATCTGCCGTAATTCAGCACCGCAAAATCCACTCTGGCATCCGGAACAGGCTTTCCCTCTTCATCCGTCACCTGCACCGTCAGTTCTATGGTCCTGGCATACTGCTTCAGATGATTCACCTTCACGGACATATCCGGTCTGTCCAGCATGGGTTCCTCCGGGGTATCTTTGCCGAACCATCTGGAATCGATCAGCATGGCGCGGGCGGTAGGACCTGCAAACCAGCCCTTATCCAGGCATCTGCCCGGTTCACAGCCTCCCAGAAAATGCCATCTTCCATCACACCAGGCTTCCACCCAGGCATGGTTGTCATCACAATGGGACCACCATGGTGCCGCTACCTCCCTTGCAGGTATACCGATACTGCGCAGGGCTGTGGACGCGAAAGGCGCCTCCTCCCCGCACCGGCCCATGGCGGTCTTATACATGGTCATTGGATTCTGGGTCCTCATAAACGTAGTCTGGTAAGTCGCTTTCTCCGCACACCAGAAATTGGTCTCCACAGCGGCATCATACATGTTTCTGCCGGAAATCCGGTCTTTCAGTTTATGATAAAAAAAACTTCTTGTATCCGCAATATCTTCATTATGCACTCTGTGATGCAGCACATAATTGGCAAAAAGCTTCTCCGGCACTTTTCCCGCAAAGGGTCCTCCCTTCCAGAGAAACACCGCATGCCTTGCATAAGCAAGATACACCGCTGCCGGGTAATCCAGGATATCGCTCAGGGGCATGGCACTGTACAAAAACTGCAGCGCCTCTGCCTCATCCTGCGTGCACCGTCTCAATACCCCGGAGATTTCCTCCCTCTTCTGTTCCAGGAGCATACGGCTGAAACCGCATAAGCGATTGTCCTCATCCGGAATTTCCGACTCCTTCTTCCTCAATTCTCTGATTCTGTCATCCAGCAGATTCATCTGATTGTCAAAATACTGCCTGATCTCGCCAAAATACGTCTCTGAAAACATTTTCTTTCCTTTTAAATAACCTTTCCTTCCCCATTTTCCATGAAAACCGTCCGCACTTTTGTTTTCCCATGGAGATATAAAATTTCAAGCTTCCCTTATGTTGTCGTTTTCTCCGCAAATCCCGGATTTCCGATTTCATAACAAAAACTGCCGCAGCAGTCTTTCAAAACAGATTGTACTATGCGGCAGTTCTTATCAAAGTATTTTCATGTCATGCCATCTTTTAACAGTCAGGCATGGGATATTTTTTCATCCAGTCCATAAGATGGTCCACAGTGGTAAAGGCAAGCCCTGTCACCGTGTCGGCACATCCATAATAAACTGCAATGCGTCCGCTCTCCGCATCCGTCAGGGCAGCGCAGGGGAATACTACATTGGGAACATCCCCGTTCTGCTCATAAGTCTCTTCCGGTGCCAGCAGATAGTATCTGGAACGCATCTTTACCTTCCAGGGCTCCTCCAGATCCAGCAGGGCGCATCCCATACGGTACACATAACCGCTGCAGGTACGAAGCACACCGTGATAAATCAAAAGCCATCCTTCATCTGTCTCGATAGGGCAGGGTCCGGGACCGATTTTCATGGACTGCCATGCGGAAGTATCTCCCGGCACTGTTCCCATGACAAATCTGTGATGTCCCCAGAATTCCATATCGGGACTCTGGCTCAGGAAAATATCGCCAAAAGGCGTATGTCCCGTATCACTGGGCCTGGACAGCATCATGTAACGCCCGTTGATCTTTCTGGGGAAGAGCACGCCGTTTCTGTTGTAAGGCAGGAATGCATTCTCCAGCTGATGAAATGTCTTGAAATCATATGTATAAGCCACCCCAATGGTAGGTCCATGGTAGCCGTTGCACCATGTGACATAATAGCGGTCCTCAATTTTGACCACCCGGGGATCGTAGCGATATTCCCGTTTCGTCACCTCCGGGTCTTCTCCCTCAAAGCTGACAGGTTCATGATTGATTTCCCAGTGAATGGCGTCTTTGCTGAACCCGGCAAAAATATCCATGCTCACGGAAAGAGAGTCACAGCGGAACACTCCCGCATAGCCATCTCCGAAAGGCACCACCGCACTGTTAAAGATGCTGTTGGCGATGGGAATGTCATGACGTCCGATGACCGGATTCCGGGAATAACGCCAAATGGGTCTGTCACACCCTTCCGGTCTGTCCTGCCAGGGTATGCCCGGCAAAGCATTTCCAATGATTCTGCTCATAAAATCCTCCTTGTATAAAAATTATGATCTTTTTCTTATTTTGATCCTACCATAATATAACACTCTTGTGAAGCGGCAAATTACTTTTTTGGACTCCTGTGATAATCAAGTAGGGGTCTAATCGAGTAGGGGAATGCTCTTCCCCACTACTCGCCGCGCGGGGCGCATGTTGCGTTAGCAACAATTTTCCTTATGCGCCCCTGTGCATAAGAAGCGGCATCGGGATCACCGACACCGCTTCTCTTTTTGTGCTTATTGATACACGACTCACCAGACCATCGCCGGATCATAAAACTGCCACTTTGAAAACCTGTATTTTGTCCGTAAAAATCAATCTCCACCGAGACCGCTTCGTGCCGCGCCCTGTACGAAACGCTTCTGCACAAATGCATACATGATCAGCAGCGGCACCACTACCAGCAGTGCACATGCAGAAATGACGGCTGTCTGCAGGAAAGGATTGGTTGCATCAATTGTGGTCAGCCATTCGGGTCTGGTCTTGGCCGCGTTATTGATACCCCAGCGGACATTGCTCTGCAGGGAAGAATAGCGGTAAGCCAGCTGCTTTACATTAGGATTCAGCAGCCCCGTATAATAAGTATCGGTATAATTCCAGAGGAAGCTCAGAACCGATACCGTCAGGATAGAACCGGACATACTGGGAACCACTATGCTGAAGAATGTCCTCAGGAATCCGGCGCCGTCCACATGGGCAGCCTCTTCCACGGAAATAGGCAGACCCCTGACACCCTGGCGCAGGAAGTAAATATACAGACCGCTCTTCACACCCATGCCGGTTCCCGCAAGAATAAACTGGGCTACCGGCTGGTTAATCAGATTAATCCCCGCTCCCGTGCCGTTGATCAGGCCGATGAGGCCGAATATGTCAAAGTTCCGGAATGCGGCGTACTGGGCCAGCATAATAGAATCACTGGGTACCACAATGGTCAGAACCACGAAGAAGAAGAGAATATTACTGCCCTTAAACTTCAGTCTGGCAAATGAATATGCCGCAAGGCCTGTGGAAAGTACCTGGAGAAAAGTCAGCACTACCGTGGTAAGCAGCGTATAAAGCAGGCTGGGCCAGTAATCCATCAGGTTCTTGGAAATAGACATCGACATAAATATTGTGGAAACCTGCTGCGGTATCCAGGAGCTGGATTTTTCTCCCAGTACAGCCGGCGCCGTAAAAGCATCCCTGACCAGGTTCCACAGAGGAGTAATAACCACAAAGCCTAAACAAATCAGGATGACATACCGGAACAGCGACACAAAAAAGCTTCTCACGTGTTTCTGGATGGTATACTTTGAAAGACGTCCCTTGCGCAAGTCTACCCAGAAGCTGATACCCGCCATTTCCTCGGCTTTTTGCATTCTTTCTTTTCTGCTCAATTTAGTCATAGTAGAACACCCCCTTCGATACAATACCGCAAACCACGCCTACCGTAACAAGGGTTGCCGCAAAGTAGATAAAACTCATTGCCGCGCCATAGCCGTAGTACTCGGCAGCTCCCGTAAAAGTTATTTCCTGAATATAGGTAGAAAATGCTTTGGTGGTCTCACCAACGGTAACAGTTGCATGGGCAAAAGATTCCGCAATACTGTACACCAGACATACCAGAATGGTGGGCGATACCATGGGAAGCGTAATCTTACAGAAGGTTTCAAACTGGGTACAGCCTTCCATCTTCGCCACCTCGTACAAGGTAGGGGAAATGGCCTGCAGACCGGACAGGAACAGCAATATCTGTACGCCGCAGGTGGTTACCACATCAAAAATATTCTTTACATAAGTCACCAGAAGCGTTGTCAGCTCCTCCGGAATACCCGAATTGATTACCAGGTCCTCCAGCCATTTCATATTCATGACAGATTCGGTTGTCTCCGTCGTCAGCGTTTTTACCTCTGCCAGGGTAAAAGTAGCGATTCCTGTTGCAAGAATAATCGGAATTACGAAAACTGCCCGGAAAAATCCCCTTCCTTTATATTCGCCGTTTAGAAGCATTGCAATAAACAATGCAACAAAAATCTGGAACGGCACTTCCTTGGCCATCTGGGTAAACGCCTCTGCCAGATGTCGGGTATAATCCGCATTTACGCCCAATACCCATTTGAAATTTTCTATACCAATAAATGTTCCCGAAAATTTTCCGTTCACCATCTCCATATGACACAGTGAATACCAGAGAGTGTTCACCAGGGGTCTGATAAAGAAGAATATCAGACCGATGAGCCAGGGAAGCAGGAAGATAAAGCCCCATAATGCCGTCTTTTTGGAGAAGTCCATTCTCTTATACCAGGAAAGAGCCGGCTTTTTTACTGCCGTTTTTGTTTCTTTTTTCATCTTACCTCCTCCTTTACTTTATTACATAGCTGAAAGCCGGCACCGTCACTCCGTCAATCTGTTCTTCCAGGTCGCTGTAGTTAAAATAAACCTTGACCCCGTTGGAATAAGTTACGACACGCAGATTGTCATTGCGTTCATACAATTCATGCTCCACTATCGTCGCACCCTTTACCTGATCGTAAAAATTACGGTACTCTTCGTAGTATGTGCCGATTTTGTCTTTCCAGTAGCTGTAATCCACCGCAAAATAATTCTCCTGCTCGGTGCCATTCAGCAAGGAAGCATTTTCATACATAAATGTAAATTTCGGCACACTGCTGCTCTCCAGGACACGCATAAAGTTCACATACACATCCGTTGATTCTTTATTTAAGGACTCGGAAGAATATTCTTTATGGCCGTTCAGCACCAGTCCCAGAAAAGGAATGGAAGCATCCAGAACTCTCATACCGCTGTCAGTGGTAGGAATATCTGTCAGATACGTACTGTAGGCATAAGCGTCACAAACAGGATTTGACAGCATCAGTGTCATACCGTCTGCCAGCCCGGCTACCGCATCCTTCATCAGATTCCTTCCGGATGCAGGCGCTACCTGGTTATCACCGTAATCTGTTCCGATAAAGGTATACAAATCACTGGAAGCCATGGTATTCAGACCTGTTTTGCTGGAAAAAGAACTCTTTACTTTGCCGAAATACTTCTGCATATAAACAGGGCTGACAAGATACAGGGGATAATCCGCCTCACTCTCCACTGTTTTTTTCACAGGGTCAAAAGAATAAATCTGGCCCCGCTCATTCAGAATATTCCATGCTGCCATTTCATTGTTGATCTTGGTCTTTGTATAAGCCGTCTGCAGCTGCAGGTTCGGGAACACCTGGGCTCCCACGGAATCCGCATAGGATGTGAGACTCTTTAACCCGGATTTTCCTCCCAGACCGGGAGCTATCTTCACTCCGGATGCCAGGGATCTCTGATTCATGCCCCCATTCACCATACCGCTGTAAATCAGCTTCACATTTCCCACGCCGCTGTCCGTCAGGTTCTGAAGGATTTCCTTTGCCTGACTGAAAGATGTCAGCGTCTGGGTTCCATCATACGGAATTCCAAGGAAGTACTTGGTCTTATCCGTGCTGCCCATCAACTCCACATAAAAGGGAGCGGTGTCTTCAGCAGTACCCGCTGTCAGCACGCCTTTTTCCTCCAGATATCCGGCATAGCAGTCTGCCATATCCACATAATCGGCATCTGTACCCAGCCAGAAATACCGGAGGGTAATATTTTTATCGTAGATATCGTCGCTGACCTTAATCAGGGTATACTCACCGCTGGCATTCTTCACACCGGAAGAAATGGTCTGCTGGGTCTGGATGTCAAAGGACAGTTTCATCTTGGAGAACGGCTCCGAATTATCTGTTCCGCTCACATAGGCATCCAGTGTAGCCACTTCCGCGCCTTCTTCAATCACACCGAATATAGTGCTGTTTGAATTTTTCATACCCAGTACAGGAAGCATCATCTGTGTATTGACACTGTTGTAGTTAGTTGCCCCCACCAGTTTGTCACCGCCAAAATAGGATGACATATAATGGAATTCCCGAATCTTCGTGCTGTCCAGATAGATCAGGGCGCCGCTGCCATCAGGAATAAACATATATCCCTCTTCCTCTGTCTGCGTGGAATCGGATGTGAGGAAATAAGGAAGCAGCTGAATCTGATTGATGGGATTTTCCTTTTTTGTCTCAATCTTACTGGTATCCACATTTACTATCAGTTCTTCGCCATCCAGATAATACTCTACCGGAACATGAATCCTCAGGTTGCTGGGATAGTTCTCCGGATTTACTTCATGTGTTTCCAGGTCTTCGTAGAGTAACTCATCTGTATACTTTCCTACTTCATAAAAGAGATTGTAAAACTCTTTCAGGGCCGCCGAGCTTAAACGGTTCTGGTTTCCGCCTTCCCCGCCGCCGAAACTTCTGAGCCAGTCACCGGAAGACAGCTGCTGGTAACGTTTTTTCAAAAGATTCATCTGGGAATCATCCAGGTACTGAGCCACATATTCCTGCATTCTGTCGTCGGAGATTCTTTCCGGGAAATTTTTGTAAGTAACACTGTCATCTCCCAGAGTATAAAGAATGCGGACTCCGTTGTCAATCTTCTGATAAGAAAGCTGACCCAGGCTGGAACACATACTGTAGGAATCATATGTATTTACCGAAGAATAAAGCTTATTTGCATTCTTACTGCCGTTAAAATATCTTACCATTAAGTCGGACTGCTCTGCATTTGTAAGACCGGTGATACCATCGTCATGGCTCATATTGGTATCCTGATATACGCCGGTACTGCTGTCCATCCAGCGGATGGTACCTGTGGCAGGATTTAAGAGCAGCTGCATGTCCCCGCTTTTTGCCACTTCCACAAAATCGGTTCCGCTGAAAGTATCAAACTGCTGGGTCTCCCAGTAGCTGGCCTGCTCTTCTTCAACCGTTTCCTCCGGGGAACCGCAGCCCCCAAGCAAAGTAAGGCAAAGACCAGCCACTGCGGCATAGGTAAAAATAGAACGTTTTTTCATTTTCTTCGCCTCCTTCCTAAAGCACCAAAAACAGTTCTCTGAAGATCTGTGTCCAGTCATTGACAAACTGTGCCAGAAGCGTTGCGAACAACATTGCCACAAAACAGATAATCAGCATTGCCACAACCGAAAGCAACAGTGTAGCCACGTTCTTGGTAAAGGTATACTGGTTCACCATGATGGTTCCGATGAACATATAGAAGAAGAATAATACCATACCGAATGTAAACAGCGCACTCACCAGGGCCGCTTCATCTTCCGTTACAAAATTGGAGAGAATGGTTCCCACCAGGTACAGCCAGCAGGCCGGATAGAGGGAATATCCCACTACCTTGGTAATATGCACTACCTTTCCTTTACCTGACAGAAGCACACCCACTGCCCAGTTGCCCACGATAAAGGCCACATAGGGAAGAATGGCGCTGCCCACAATCAAAGGCACGTTTACATTGTCAATATCCACAAAATTAACCATAAATCCGGCATATCTGTACTTGATCAGACTGATCCAGCCAAACAGGATAATAACCACAATACTGAATACCAGGGAACCGTCGTCATAGTATTTCACATCATCAAAGGCCTTGAAAGGACTTGAAAGAACATATCCCGGCCATTTGAACAATGTAAACTTGGTCTTTTTCCAGAATCTTGTCAGTTTTGTGTCCCTGGGCTGTGCAGGGCGGAATTTTCTGTAGATCTTCCATGCCACCAGCGCCACAAGCAACACTGCAAGCACTGTTATGATCTTGCTGAAGTTACGGTTCATCCACTCGCCGGACACCTGGGCATATGCATTGGAGTAATAGCTTCTGTCGCCGCCGATATAGAAATTATCCTTGGCTTTCTCATACTCCCCTGTACGCATCTGGTGTTTGCCCAGTCCCAGATTTGCATAATAGAAATTGTTGTTGATATCCAGAACCTGCTCCCAATAGCCTGCCGCCGTGGCGTAATCATACTCTGATTCAGCCTGCAGAGCCGAATTGATCAGTGCGCCGTAAGTAGAAGGAGCAAAAATTTCCAGGGACTGGTACACAATGTCTACCACCACAATCTTGTCATCCATAAAACAGAATGTGGAGGGAGAGTTCAAAAGTCCTTCCGCGTTTCCGTTTCCAGCCAGTTCATACATCAGATAACCATCCGGACTGTAGACAAATATCCGGGAACGTGTGGTATCCAGAACGGCAAATCTGCCATCGTCCGCCACCGCAATATTGGTCAGGTTGGAAATAGACTTCTTGTTCTCATAGTCTCCCATGGGTTCCGTGATAAACTCATGCGACGGCATGACATTGTCACCTGAGGAATTCAGCTTTTTGATGGGTTCATCATCGGAAGCTCCCGATACACTGGCAAAAATAAATCCATCCTCATCAATGGCAAGGTCACTGTAGGAGGTAGGCAGCCACAGTGCGCTTCGCGCCAGCTGCTCCTCTGTCATCAGATTTCTCCAGAACAGGTCCAGCATATTGAACGATACCTCGGTAGCGCCAACATAACGGTTGAAATTACCTTCCGGGTCCAGTTCCACCAAACCTTCATAACAGTTCTGCACCAGTACATAAATACGTCCCACTTTGTCCACCACAAGTTTTTTGGGCGCATATGTGGTAGTCAGACCGATACACTCAGGATCTCCGATAGCCCTTATGTACTTTCCGTTCTCGTCAAATTCGATGATCTCTCCCTTGGCCTGTTCACAGATATAAATGTGTTCGTCTTCCGTGACAAAAATGCCGGTGGGGGCATTGACCGTACTCTGGGTACCGTCCTCTCTTACATAATCCGTAATATAACTGAAATTCTCAAATTCTTTGTCGGCAATAACGATACTTCCGTTCAGAGCAATGTAAACTTTGTCATTCCGGTAGAAGACACCCGATGCCGAAGCCATGCTCTCAACTCCCAGATCCGCTGCGTATATCGTCTGTTCCAATTCGTATGCAGCCGGTGCAGCAATCACATTGCCCCAGATGTCATAGGAATAAGAATCTGCCGCGTAGGATACAGTGCCAAATCCAAGGATGGCACATAATACAAGAGAAAGTCCCCCAAGGCACTTACTCCAAATCTTTTTTGATTTTTGCATACGCCACCTCTTATTCTTTCATTCCGGATGTTGCCATCGTAGATACCACGCTGTTCTGCATGATCAGGAATACCACCAGCGGTACCGCAAACATGACAACGGCCGATGCGGAAGAAATACCTACATAGGAGCTGCCCACGCCGGTGATCTTACCGCTTGCCAGCTGTCCCACCACATAGGCAAATCCCTTCTGTGCCTCCGTGTAGATAAACTTGTCGCCGGTATTGGTCCAGAAAGCCTGAAATACCATAATAAAAGCTGTCACCAGTGCGGGCTTCACCACCGGCATCACGATGGTAAAATGAATCCTTACGTATCCGGCGCCATCGATCTGTGCTGCCTCCATCAGGGAGTCCGGAATCTGTTCCATAAAGTTCTTCATCAGATACAGACCCAGGGTAGACGCAAAACCGGGTATAATAATAGCCCACTGGGTATCCAGCATTCCCAGACCGGCAATGGTCAGGAAGTTGGGTATCATGGTAACTGCCGTGTTGAACATCAGGGAGTACACAATCATCTGGTTCAAAAACGCGCTGCCGGGAAATTTATATTTTGCCAGCGGGTAGGCGCAAAGGGATGCCAGTACAATATGGCCCACGGAACCTATGGCTACCACAAACAGCGAGTTAAACAGTGACCTGGTTACAGGAACCACCGTATTTGCCAGGACATTGACAAAATCCCGATAGTTATTAGTGGTCGGACTGGAGACAAGAATCTTTGGAGGGAATATGAACAGCTCGTTCATGGGTTTCAGGGACTGGCTGATCATATACACTACCGGGAAGAAAAAGGTAAAAGCCATGGCCAGAAGAAACAATCCGAGAATTACGTTTCCCCAGAAGCTTCTTTTGGATTTCTTCACAGTCGGCTTAAAATTCTTCGTTCTCTTTTTAGTCAAATGATTTTGATAAAGTCTTTTTAACGTTTCCATATTCACCCTTCCTCTCTCCGATCAGGTTCCGACCTTACGCAGCAGCTTCTGGATCAGCATATTGCATAAAATCATAATCAGGAACAGGATAACGGCAATTGCCGATGCATAACCCATTTCCATACGGATAGAACCATAGTCGTTCAGGTGGTTGACAATGGTATGGGTCGCATAATTGGGGCTGGGGAAACCTACAAGGCTGTCTCCAATGGTACCTACGGATAAGGAACCTGTGATGGTGGTAACGGCGCCGAACAGCAGCTGGGGCTTCATATTGGGCAATGTCACATACCAAAGCTCCTGCCAGCGGTTCCGGATACCGTCGATGGCGCCTGCCTCATACTGGGCTTCGTCCACACCCTTGACACCGGCTACGAAGGAAAGGAAGCCTACACCCATACTCATCCACAGAGATGCCAGAATGACGACTACCATTACCACATCCGCGTCAGACAGCCACAGAATGGCTTCATCCGTAATCCCCAGATTACGCAGTATAGCGTTCAGATAACCGTTGCTGTCATTGGAGAAAATCTGTGCGAACACAGCCACCACAGCCGTACCTGCCATACTGGGCGCATAAAAAATCACCGTCAGTACAGTACCTACCTTATGGGGCAGTTCGTTGATCATCCAGGCCAGCAGGAAAGAGAGAATGTATCCGCCCGGTCCTACAATCACTGCGATAATGAAAGTATTCTTGATGGCAGTGATAAAAGTGGAATCGTCCAAAAACAGCTTGCGGTAATTGCGCAGACCTACAAAATTGGCCTTCTCCAGAACATTATAGTCTGTAAAGCTGAACCATACAGCCTTTAACACCGGATATACCACAAATGTGAAAAACAGCAACATAAAGGGGGCGATCATCACATACAAAGGGATGCTGCGCTTCACGTCCCTAAGGGTCAATTCGGCCCTTCTTTTAAAAGATATCTTATTAGCAGCCATCTCTCCCCTCCTATTCTGCCGTGTTTAAACCGAACTCGGTACGTTTGCTTTCAATCTCCTTGTTGATATCATCCAACAGGATATACAGCGTATCTACCGGATCTGTGTTGTCAGTTACAACCGAAGTAAATGCATTTCTGATCACACGGCCCGTAATATAACCGCCGGGGATCTGGGGCTCTGCGCGGAGATCATCCAGCAGGGACAGCACCACTTGCTTAAACTCTTCCTTCAGACCGCCGTTTGCAATGGCATTCACATTGGAGACAGGGAATTCTGCCGCTTCTCCGTTTTCTACCTTCAGCTCGGTAGAGTACTTTGTCTGTGTCTCTTCGCTGGTCCACCATTTCAGGAATTCCCAGGACTCGTTGGCCATGCCATCCTTAGCCACTGTGGAGGATACGATAAAGCAGGTGCCGATCATGCAGGCTGCGGAATGATCCACACTTCCATCCTCTTTCATGGTGCCCGGTATCTTGGCAATGGACCATTTACCGGATATTTCAGGGGCAGATACATTCAGAGTATTGACATAAGTATAATCCACCACTGCCAGGGGAATTTCACCTTTACGGAACCTGGTTGACAAGTTTACGGAATAGTTCAGTCCCTGATTGGTATAATACTCTGTCCAGTTCTTAAATACCATCATGTGATCCACCTGATCCATCAGACTCAGGGTATGACTCTCATTATAAAGTTCATAGCCCTGCTGATACAGCATGGAAAGGAAGATACTGTTCACAGGCACTGTGGTGGAACTGGTTCCTCCGCCAAGGGTAAGGTATTCGTTACTTGCCAGATACACGCTCATATTGTCTGCTTCCAGATAAGGAATGATTCCCACCAGATCGTCCCATGTCTCCGGCACTTCCAGATTCAGCGCATCCAGAATGTCTTTTCTGTAGATCATCACGGGGAAGGATAACTGATCCGGCAGACCGTATACCCCGCCTTCATACTCCAGAAATGCCCTGGTATCCTCAGGGAAACGCTGGAATACTTCTTCAAAATCAGCAAACTGTGTCAGGTCATATGCCGCGCTGCGGTATGCAAAGTTGGTGGGCTGGCTGTAGCTGGACTGTAATACCACATCCGGTCCTTCTCCCGCCACTGTAGCAGGCAGTACGGTATCGCCGCCTACCATACTCAGATTCACTTCATAGTTGGAATCCTTGAAAGAAGCATTGATCATCTTCTGGATGATGTCATACTGCTTTCTGGTATCCGTGGCTACCCACACATCCAGCTGCTGTTTCTGGGAATTATCGGAACCTTCCGCATGTACTTTGAAGTCATTGGTGAAAGAGCCGATAAAGGCATTCCAGTTATGTGCAATCTTTGCAAAGAATCCCCCTTCTGCTTTGGGAAGATTATAACCGTCTCCGGTTACCATCAGATAATCCAGTTCCACGGGAAGATTGTTGATGCTGTTGATCCATTCTCCCAGGGCAGAAAGTTTTGAGTTAAAATCACCCAGGTATTTTGCAACATCATCGGGTTTCTTGATCAGCTTCACCATGGAATTCATCATATCTACCACGCCTGATGTCTTGTTGGCGGATTCCATGCTCTCGCCGAACATTTCCACCACCGCATTCAGCCGCGTATATTCTACTTCCAGAACATCCACCATGCCGTGAACATAATCCGTAATCTGATAATCACGGTACTGGTCAGGATCCACTCCTGTCACCGCAGTCAGCTCACGATAGAGATTGTTCAGGTTATCCACACTTGTTCTGGCCAGATCCACCGCATCTGCAAGACTTCCCAATGTGGCATTCATTGTGATGGTATTGGAACCTTCTTTCAGATAGAAATAATAGTCCCCTGCGTCTCCCCCTGCAAAAGCAGTCTGCCATCCGGGAGCATAATCGAATTTAATTTCTCCTGCTTCCCTGAAAGGAAGTTCTCCGTTTACGGTCAGATAACGGGCAGAATAAAAACCTCTGTTCAGGGACTGTTTGAAACGGAGACCTATTTTGTACAGACCTGCCTGCTTCACATCCACTGTCCATGTAATATTCTGTCCTACAGTTGCCCAGCTTTCTCCGCCTATGGTATTATATACCGTGTAAGTGGCATGATAAGGCTGTGTTGCCACGGATGTCCGGTCATTGTTGGGAGACAGGGAAGAACTGGATTTCACGGCCGCGTCCTCTGCCTGGATGACAATGGCGCCATCCGGTACATTGTTGGCACTGATCACTTCCGCATCCAGCGCATTCTTGCACCTGGCCAGATAGTCTTCGTAGCCCAGCAGTTCTGATGCTGGAACCAGGGCAATCTCACTGAGTCCCAGCGCCGACTGTGCTGACTCCAGGGTCACTTTATTTTCACCCTTCTCAAAATAGAACATATAGTTCCCCAAGGTGTCACAGTCAGAAGAATTAATATATGCAACCGCGGGTCCCTCTCCCTGCACCTGCGTGGGAGCAGCCTGGTTGCCGTTGGTATTCATAAGCCAATTCTTGTTGTCATCCACCCAAAGGCGGTTGATGGTAATATCTTTACAATCGTCAAACGGTAACTCTCCATTTACATACACATTGCGCAATATAGACTGCGTACTGGTAACATCAGGATAATATGTAAGCTGGATATGATACAGGCCGGATTCCGGTACATTAAACTGATAAGTAACGGATCCTTCGTCCTGTGTCCATACCACACCTTCATTTTCCGTCAAACCGGTCATATCCGTTTCCGCATAATCAGAAGCCTTCACCGCGATCTTCTGTGTCTGGTCGGAAACATACGCTTTCGCGTGCTGGGAAATATAAGCGTCATAAGTGACAGCGGAAGTATTCTCATAACTCAGATATTTCGCCAGAACGTTATCACGGGTTTCTGCATATTCGTCACTGGAGGCCAGGTTAAATGCTATGATAATGATGGCAGCCAGTACAACCAGAATGCTAATATTGCGAATGCGGGTCTTGTTTTTCTTCTTTTTCACCCCATCAGCCCTTTCATTTCGATTATGTGGCTGTGCCCCCACCGTTCAGACGGGAACCACAGCCACACAAATGTAATCAATATATTCTACTTCATTCCGTTCGGATTAGTTGCTGCCAAATGCCTCGGCCAGTTTCTCTTCGCCTGCCTGCTTGAAGCTCTCTCCTGAAGATCTTGCGTCGTCACCGGCTGCAATAACAAATGCAGCGTTTCTGTTTACGTTAACATACTCAAGAGTCTGCATAGCATGACCCCAGTCAACGATAACTCTGGAGTGCAGCCAGTCATACAGCGCCGCGTCTTCTTCCGTACTGAATGCTCCGATCTGTCCCGGATCATATCCCAGGTTCACATAAGGAGTTCCGCTCTGCTCTGCGTCAAACGCTGCCTTTCTCACCTGTCCGCCGGCAACATTCTTCATATCACACCAGTCGCGTGCAATCTGGAACAGCACCTCGTCCGGAATATCCTTTGCGCCTGCTGCCCTGTACTCAGCCTTGGGAACCAGCATGTTGGTCCAGATAGACTGTGCAACACTGTAATTCTCGCTCAAAGTGGTATAATCGCCGCTTACGGTTACATCAGGACCCCAGGGAAAAGGAACGATACCCCAGCTGCCTGCCAGGCTGGTCTCAAGACCTTCCATCTGCCATGCCTCTACCATGGTCATAACCACATTGTCGCCTTCCGCATTCTTAGGTCCGCTGGATGCACACATATTGTCCATACCATAGGTCTGGTTTGCGGAAAGGGAACCATCATCATTTTTCTTCACATCCGTAATGGGAGCTGCCAGTCCTGCGTCAACCAGACTGCGGTAGTACTCCAGGGTCACTGTGTAATTCTCGTCTGCAATGTGGATACCGCCGTCGGAATCAACGGAAACTGCGCCGTTTGCAGCGGGAGCCATACTTGCCCAGTGAGTGCTATGTATACCGAAAGGATATACGCCATCCGGAAGCTTTGCTTTCAGCTCGGTAAGATATGCCGTACAGTCCTCATAGCTCCACTTGCCTTCCAGGAATTTCTGGGTAGGTGTCACATCCATACCGATGGACTGCAGATAGTCACGGCTGTAAGCCAGAACATAAACGCTGCCCATGTTGTCATAGGTAAATCCGTAGCACTTGCCTGCCCAGGTTGCGGGCTCAAGGTAGATGGAACCCATCTCCAGGGAATCCTTGAACGGAGTAATATCTACCAGGTAATTTCTCAGGGAAAGGGTTACGTCGTCGCCTGCGGTAAAAATATCCGCAAAGCACTCTCCGGAAAGAATTCCGTTCTGGATTGCGGTAGCGGTATCATAACCGTCGTCGTTCTGCAGCTTCACATACTCAAGCTTGATGTTGTATTTTGCTTCCAGCTGGGCTGCCATGTCCCATGCGATGGTATAGCTCTGTGCGTAGCTTCCGTCCTCATTCTTATTGTCGTCCCTGAGGTCATCCCACATACCGCCGTTGATTCTGATGGTAGCTCCGCCGCCATCAAATGTGCTGGCTGCTTCTCCGCCTTCGGCGCCTTCTCCGCCATCTGCAGAAGATTCCTCAGAACCCTGATCTGCCCCCCCTGATTCCTCTGTACCGGCTCCGGCGTCAGATGATCCTTCTGCAGCACTTCCGCTTTCATTTGCGCTGCCGGATGCTGTGTCACCGTTGCCACAGCCAGCCATTGTGCCTACCATTGCAGCTGTCATTGCAAGGGCACAAATCTTCATTGCCAATTTCTTTCTCATCAATAATCCTCCTTTTATTGATTTGTGTTTTTTGAGAACTCTCTTAATATTTTTTATTAAGATTAGTTATAAGTTTATCTTTTTGTGAACAATTTGTCAACTAATTTTTTAATATTCTATTTATTTTTTGTTAATTATACCCATTCCTCAGTTTATCTTTTGTTAATTTGCCTTAACAGAATTTTATATTCTGTCCATATTGACCATATTTCACTTTTCTTCCCTTTCATTTTCATTCTGAAGCCGGCCGCAACAGTTCAACACCCTGTCTGAACCGTTTCCACGGACGCCTGACTTCTCCGGTTTTTCTGCCTATTTACTTCCCGGACCCAAAATGTTATAATCAGGGCAAATCCAAATAAGTGAGGTAATCATATGAGTACACAACACCGCATACCTGTTCCGGCCGTGGGATTCCATCCCCCCGTCTATGTCTGCCGCTACAATCCGAAAGAATTTCAACTGGATGGAAATTTAGACAAGGATTTCTGGAAAGACATTCCTTTTACGGAAGATTTTCCGGATATTGAGGGAGATATCCGTCCCATACCCAGATTCCGCACCCGGGCCAAGCTGGCATGGGATCATGAAAATCTTTATATCGGCGCTCTCCTGGAGGGAAATGAAATCTGGGCACACCTCACGGAACATGACTGTGTCATCTTCCATGACAATGACTTTGAGATTTTTATAGATCCTGATTCCGATACCCAGGCTTACTATGAATTTGAGATGAATGCCCTGAACACTACCTGGGACCTGCTTCTGACCAAAGCTTACCGGGATAACGGCAAGCCGGTGAACGGTTTTGAGTTTCGTGGAATGCGTACTGCCGTACACATTGACGGAAAGCTGAATTGTCCGGAAGCGGACAGCCGTTCCTGGTCCGTGGAGGTCGTGATTCCCTTTGCGGCCCTGCAGGAATGTGCCTCCGAAAACCGTCCTCCCGTTTCCGGGGAATATTACCGGATGAATTTCTCCAGGGTACAGTGGAAAGTGGACAAAAAAGACGGCGCTTTCCAGAAACGTCTGTCTGAGGAAACAGGATGTCCCCTGCCGGAAGATAACTGGGTGTGGGCTCCCACAGGCGTTGTCAATATTCACTATCCGGAACTGTGGGCCTTTATTTTCTTTGCAGAAAAAGGCCGGGAGTCCGAAGCATTCCCCATTCCGGAAGACGAATACCGCAAATGGGAACTGCGCAAACTTTATTATGCCCAGCAGGCTCTCCGGGACGAAACCGGAAACTATACGGACAGTTTTGACAAATTAAAGGAAACCCTTGAGAGGCTCAGCCCCTGCCAGGAAAACAAAACAGTGCGGGATCTCCCTTATGAGATTGGCACCACTGCCCATACCTTTGAGATCACCTGCCCCGGAGCGGATGGAAAAACTGTGCTTGCCATTTTCTCCGATGGAAAAACCACTTCCTTTCCGGCCTGAGAGCATGTTCTAATTTCCTTATGCAACTATTTTCCTTATATGTCCCGTGCGCAATCCAGTAGGGGAATGTCCTTCTCCACTACTCGCCGCGCGGGGCGCATGTTGCGTTAGCAACAATCTTCCTTATGCGCCCCTGCGCATAAAAAGGGACTGCCGATGGCAGCCCCTTTTTTATTTCTATCAATTTTCCCATTGACATTTTTATTCCAGAACCCGCAGCAGCATATCCGCAAGTCCCACATTGTAACCGGCATCACTGTAAATACATTGTTCCCGGCCTTCCATAACCACTGCAAGGGGAAGTTTTCCTGCCTGCTGTCCCACGGTTTCCGCCAGCTTCTCATAGTTTGCGCCGAAATCATCCAGAAGAGGCGTCAATTTCGGCAGCGCTTCCATTGTCCGTCGAAGAGTGGCGTTCTGCAGATCCTCCTTATCCCGCAGCACCGCATACAACGGCACTTTCAGGGCAGAAAATTCTTCTTTCAGGTCAAACAGCTCATTCAGAATATGTTCTGTGGGTTCCCTGGTCACTTCCAGCCACAGGAAAAGAGCCTTTCCTTCCCCGGTGAATCCGGACAGCAGACTAGCATGGCCTTCAAGGGTACTTACAGAAAAGTCCTCTGTTTTTGTCCGCGACAACAAATCTTCCACGGGAATATCCCTTATGGACAAAAGGATCTCACGGCTTTCGCCCCTTTGAAGCCGGAATGTCAGCATTTTTGCAAGCTGGTCGCCATTTCTCCTGCGATTTGTGGTCAGAATACGGTACATACCGGGTTTCAGCTGCAGTTCTGCCTGATTTCCCTCCATCTGACAATCCCACAGTCCCAGGCGGCAGAAACCATCTTCCTCAAACCGCTCCAGGGAATAATGTTCCCTCTCGTTTAATTTTAAGGAATCATCCGTGCACAGCGTAAGCCTGCAGCTTTCCTCACCGCCTTCCGCCCTCCGGAACTGACCATCCAAATAGTATTCCAGGCCTCCATCCAGCCTGTTTAACCTGGACGGAATGCCGAGACTCCGATACAGATTTACACAGAACACTTCCCTTGAATACCGGCTTCCCACGCCGCCTGCAAGGCAGCCCAGGGGAGTTGTAATCAAGTCCTCATATTCCTGTTCCGGCATGGAAAGTATCCACTTTTCCGCCAGCTCCGGAAGAATACCGGGATTCTTACGTATTTGGTTTTTGGTATCTTCATCTACGTATTTTTCCAGCGCCAGTCTGCAGGGACGCAGCAATTCCCGGGACACCCGCGGACATGCCACAAATCTGTAGAAAATCTCTTCCGGCACCTTTCCCGCATAGGGCAGGGCGCTGATACAGCAGTCCATCAGGGTTTCTGCCTTAATATCCCAGTAATCTTTCTCACTGAGAGTCTTTAATACTTCCACCTTCCAGTGATCCCCGGAATGCTCCTGCCAGCGAAGAGGCAGTAAATGATTGGCATTCCATTCTATAAAACGTATTATTTCGTTTATATTGCTATGGGACTTTTGCAGAATCGCTTCCACACAAACCCGGTCATCCTCCGGGAAACGTCCCAGAACTCTTTCTGCTTCCCTCACGTCATAGAAACTTTCCGCCTTTTTTTGTCTGTATTCCGCCGCCTGGGAAAGACGTCTTGCCCCGGTTTCCTGCTGTTCCACCGTCAGGTCTCCATCGTGCATATGTCCCGGTTCCGGCGCCTGAAACTCCAGATTCTCCCATTCGTCGGAACATTCCGGCTTATCCTTCAGCACAATTCTGCACTCTGCTTTTTCGCCGGGCTTTATCTCTTTCAGGGAAACTTTCTTTTCCCCGTAAAGATCATTTGTGCTTACGGTCACATACAGATCTCCCAGACCCGTCACAAGCCCTGCCCTGCCGCAGTCTTCCCCTTCCGAACCGGTATAAACCACAGCCACCGGACCCAAAGATCCGTAGTTCAACACCTGAAACACCACTTTTGCATGGGGAACAGGCCTTCCGGCCTCATCCTCCGCCCGCAATGCCAGTTCCACCGTCCCGGCATAGCGGTCCATATGGTTCAATACCCTGGCCATCCCTTTGGGACCTACCTGTGTTTCATCCGGCTCTTCTTTTCCAAACCATCTGGAATGCAGCATCACTGCACGGGAAGCGGGCCCGATAAACCATCCCCGGTTCATTTTTTCTTCTGGCTCGCAGGCTCCCAAAAACTGCCATTCCCCATCGCACCACAATTCCACCCAGGCATGATTGTCGTCACAATGTGTCCACAGCGGCGCATAAATCTGACGGGCAGGAATGCCGATGCTGCGCAGGGATGTCACTCCGAAAGTAGACTCTTCCCCGCAGCGTCCCATGGCTGTGCCGTACATGGTCCTGGGATTCTGTGTGCGGATATCCGTGGAACGGTAGGTCGCCTCCCTGGCACACCAGTAATTGACATCTATGGCAGTGTCATACATGCTTCTGTGGGAACCGATTTCCACTGCCTCTTTGAGCCGGTCATGGAAAAATCCCCTGGTATCGGCTATATCTTCATTATTTACCCGGTAATGAAGCACATAATTGGCAAATATTTTTTCCGGCACCCTCCCTGCAAAAGGTCCATGGTTCCACAAGTAAACTCCGTGCTTCGCATAAGCCAGAAAAAGGCTTGCCGGATAATCCTGCAGATCGCTCAGGGGCATGGCGCTGTAGAGAAAGGTCAGCGCCTGGGCTTCCTCTTCCGTACACCGGCTGAAAGTATCCTGAATTTCCTCTTTCTTTTCCAGAAGAAGGCGTCCGGTCACCTGTGCCAGTCCCTGTCCCATATCCTTTTCCTTCTCCAGGATATGGATTCTCTCTTCCACAAACTGCATCTGCCTGTCAAAACCTTTTCTGATTTCCTGATAATACTCTGTTGAAAACATAATGACCTCTCTGTTTCCTTCCTTACTTCATTTCCTGACAGATTGCATCCAGCAAAGTTCTGGTGCTGTCGCATTTATGTTCCCAGTAGAAAATGCCGCCGTATCCTTTTTCCTTGATATACCGTACTTTTTCCTGCAGGGAACGGGGATTGTCATAGGAAAGGAACACAGAGCCGTCAAACAAATAAGGAGCCTTTGCCTCATCATCCCAATATTCCACAAAACCGTTTTTATTGATATAATCCTTTACCAGAATATCATAATCCGGGCCGTATCCGCCTCCTTTGGGGCACAGTTCCAGCAGACCATGATTTTCATTGTCCTTCAGATCCTCCCATTTCCTGGAATAGAATGCGGCACCCATCAGAAGACGGTCAGCGCTGACACCATGGGCCTCAAACAGGGCAAGGGCCTGGGCACAGCCGTTCATGAATACATCCGCGCTCTTGGAAAACAGAGAAGTATGATGCCCTGCCAGGGCATGGAAACCGCATTTCAGGTCATAAGTCATAATATTGATATAGTCAAGGTATTCCATAAGTTCCGGCAGTTCCACACAATTAACATAGTACAGATCCGCTCCGGCAGCAATGGTCAGATAGTACTTTTTCCCGCCAATGGCATCCAGCTTTTTACGGATTGCCTCACAGAATAAAGTGAAATTCTTTTTGTCGTCAGGAGATACGGCGCTTCCGTTGGAGGGAACACAGGGGTATTCCCAATCCAGGTCAATGCCGTCCAGGTCATATTTCACGGCAGCCTCCGCCAGGGATGCCGCTGCCTTCTCCCGCATTTCCTCAGAACCGCAGCACACTGTGAAAGCATCTCTGTCCGCCTGCACCATGGAAAGCACAATGCGCAGATCCGCATTCCATTTCCTGATCTGGGGAATCATTTCTATTTTTTCCTTACATCCGTTGCATGTGACACTACCGTCATTATGAAGTTCCCCGAACGCAAGATTGATTCCTGTGAGTTTCTTTGCGTCTTCTTCCGTGAATTCACCGCTGCCTACATATCCAATGATTTCGTTTTTCATATTAACTCTCCCTTATTTCCCGGAAAAAGCAGTGTTTGTTCCGCCTTTTCCGGGATTCTGCCATTCTGATTTCTGAATTTACATGATTGATTGTCTACGGTAAGGTATATTACTTTCTTAAAAGATCTGCATACCAGCAGAATACTTCGGATATCTTCCCGATATCTCCTTCTTTGCTGTTTTCCCTCCAGAGCTGCTGGTAATAATGCAGGCATCTTTCCAGATCTGCCGCGATTTCCATGCCGTTTGCGGGCTTCTCTCCCTGATTCAGCGCTGTCAGGAACAAGCCCACCTCATTCCACACTCTTGTCATTTCCAGGGATACATGGGTATATTCCACGATCCGGCGGCTGGCAGAGTCCATGGTACGGCTGATCCGGCGCAGGGATACTTCCAGGTCTGCAATATGCGCATTGTGATCAGACGCTTTTGACATATTATCCTTTTCGAAAATTTTGCGGAGTTCTTCCTTGTCCATACCCTTCAGATACTCTTCCCGCAGCGCCACTGCAGTGTACCATCCGAATGACATCATATCATTTGCCCGGGCAAGGCAGCTTAACAGTTCCCCGGACGAATCACCGAACTCCAGTATGGAGATCTGTCTGTTCAGGTCTTCATATTCCGGTACATTCTCTCCCCAGGAGCATACCGCCCCGTAGATAATGCCGGGAATGGAAAATACAGGCTGATTGATATGGCCGAAATCACCCCAGTCCGTGTTCAGCATACCCACGGCGTCATGCTTTCTGGCATAGCCGCACATTCTGGTAATATTCAGATACGCGCCCCTGATCATATTCACCCAGGTATTCCAGCCCCGTACTCCGGGACACAGATACTGTGTGGCTCCCACACTGTGAAGGATTTCTGTCTCCCTCTCCGGCTGGTTGTCCGCATATCCCCAGTTCAGGCAGATGACTTCTTTGGGCAGCTGGGAATAAAGTTCCGGATGACCACAGATAATATCCCCCCAGAACATGGGTATCTTGCCTTTCTGGAGCAGGAAATCAAACAATTCATTGATATATTCCATATACAAGTGTCCCGTTCCCTTTTCCTCTGCCAGGGAAGCGCTTCTTCCTTTGCCCAGGTCAAAAGTCTCGTCGGCACAAATATTGAATTTATCCGTGCGGAACAGCTGCATATATTCCACTATCATATTCTTGACCAGCGCCATGGCATCCTCGTCGGAAACATTTACCGTGTGGTGCGCCATCCTGTCCTTGAAACCAAAGGGCTGCCCGAAACTTCCGGGAAGTTCACAGAGGTGTTCGTATGTTTTGGTCTTCAGCAACTTGTACAGATGTCCGAATGTGGCCAGGGAAGGAACCAGCTCAATGCCTCTCTCATAGCAGTACTGATCCAGCTCCATGACTTCTTCTGCCGTCATGGGCGTATCGTCCCTCCAGAGTTCCGTCAGATCCCGGAACAGATATGTATGCTCCACATAAAGCTGCAGCTGGTTCATCTTGTAGAAAGAAAGGGTATCTGCCAGCTTCTTTAAATTTTCCAGAGTCTGGATACGGCCCCTGGTCACATCATGATAATATCCCCTGTTCTTCATGTCGGGCTCATCCTCAATCACCACACAAGGGAGCAGGCCCGCACTCTGACGGACAATCTGGCGCAGGGTCTGCACTGCCCATCCCAGGGCATTCAGGCTGCCTCCGCTTAAAAATGCCCCCTCTTCGCTGATCTTCATATCATAATGATGCTCACCCAGGGATTCCTCCAGCTTTAACAAGATATCTCCCTTGCGGAAGGTACCTCTTCCTATTTCCACCGTCAGACCTGCCCAGGTAAAGATCTCTTCCTTCAGCAGCTTTGCATACACATTTGCTCCCTGAGGGCAGGACATATCCATGACAATCATGGTATTCATCCGGAGCATCAGTGTTCCTTCCTGTTCTTCCATTTTTTTCGGTAATGGCAATAAAATCATTCCTTGTGACCTCCTGTTCCCGTTCCGCAGTCCCTGACAAGTACCCTGCACTGTCAGGCAGATACGGCAGTTCCAGCCTGATAGCCCCGATGACACATTTTCAGGGCCGGCTGTCAAAATATAAATTTACGCACCTCTTCGGAGTCTCGCTCCACTTGGAGTATAACAAATATTTCCTGATGATACAATCAAATATTTCATAAAAAGTATAAATATTTTTATCTTTTGTTTCCTTTTTTAGTATATTATGTATTACTGTATTAATGTATACGATTATTTTATCTTCAGATTTTTTTCAGATTGCACAATCAAATACCCCGCTGCAGGCAACGGGGTATCAAACTTGCAATACTGCAGAGCAGAAAGCGTCCAAAGGACACTTTGGTATTTGTCCTCATTGCTGGCGGGAATAACGGAAAATATGCTCCGGTCCTGTCTGTATCCGCTGCTGCTCTCCATTCCACTTTAACATTCTCTCCCAGGGACAAAATGACTTTATGACTGCTCTCTTCACCTTTCCTTCTTCCCATTCCATGTCCAGAACAGCGTTCCCATGGAGTCTGACACCCTTTATGCTTCCGCTGTCCCATGCGGCGGGACAAGCCGGCAAAAGTATGACCCTTTTTTCATCGCTCTGTACCAGCATTTCCAGAATTCCTGCGCAGGCGCCCAGATTCCCATCTATCTGAAATACCGTTCCCCATTTTCTGGGATGTGTATCCAGAAAATTCAGGGTAGTGGAATCCTGAAAATACTTCTGCAGCATTTTCCAGGCCTCCTCCCCTTCCATAAGCCTGGCGTACAGATTGATCAGCCAGGCACAGCTCCAGCCTGTATGTCCTCCCCCGTACAAAAGTCTTCTCTTCAGAGTCTTTTTTGCGGCCTCTGCCAGAAGAGGCGTGTCATCCACGGTAATCTGCCTTCCGGGATGGAGGCCGTATAACTGGGAAATATGGCGGTGTCCCGGTTCCGCTTCTTCATAATCCTTCTGCCATTCCATGATCTGTCCGTATTTTCCGATTTTATCCTCCGGAAGATGATCCAGAATTTCCCGGGATTTCTCCAGAATCTCTTTTCTTTCCGCAGTTTCGGATATTTGATCCCTGTCCCGCAGTTCTTCTGTCACATACAAGTAATCCTCCAGAAGCTGTCTCAGAATCTGATTGTCCATGGCAGAGCTGACGCATAATCTCCCTTGTTTTCCATCTTCCATAATATAGGTATTTTCCGGGGACACAGATGGACAGATCCAGTATATCCCATCCCTTTTTTCCAGAAAATCAACGAAAAACAGAACAGACTGTTCCAGTATATCATATTTTTCTGCCAGCCATCCCGCATCTCTGGTATAATCATAATGTGTGCGGATGCATGTGCTGAGCCAGGCGCCTCCCATGACCCAGTATGTGGCCGGAATATAGATATCCTGGGGCGCCGTGTCTGCCCAGATATCCGTGTTATGATGGGCCACAAATCCCCGGCATCCGTACATTTCCCTGGCTGTGAGTTTTCCGTTTTTCATGATTCTGTGAAGAAGTTTAAAAAGGGGTTCCTGACATTCCCCCAGACCGCATCTGTCCGCAGGCCAGTAGTTCATCTGGGTATTGATATTGATGGTAAATTTAGAGTCCCAGGAAGGTTCCATGCTTTCATTCCAGATTCCCTGCAGATTGGCGGGAAGGGTACCCGGCCGGCTGCTGGAGATCAGAAGATATCTTCCCAGGTCAAAACAAATCTTTGCCAGACCCACATCCGTTCCTCCCTGCCTTACCTTTTCCAGGCGAACATCCGTGGGAAGCATTTCCAGTTTCCGGTCTGATGACAGCTCCAGGCTCACTTTATAATACAAATTCCGGTAGTCCTCCAGATGCTCCATCCACAATGCCCCGGCTCCCTTTGCCGCCGCACGTTTGAGTTTTTCAAGAATTTCCTGCTCCAGCCGGCTGACGTAAGCCTCCCTCTCCTGCATCTCCAGATGAATTTTCCCGTCGGGAATTTCTTTGTGATCCTCCTGTATCTGCCGGAAAGCAGTGCCTGCTGCCAGATAAAAAACTACCTTCCCGGCATCTTTTACCAGCAGATGTTCTCCCTGACGGCTGACCTGCCCGTCCTGTACACAGACCCTGCAGCCTATCCTGAAATCCAGGCCTCCTTCCCCCAGATTACCTTTTAAAAGAAGAGTATCTTCCCCCATTCCTTCCACTGTCTCATAAAACCGGGATCTGGTCAGAAGAATATCCAGGGATATTTTTTCTCCGCAGGCGCTGATTTCCCCCACCAATACTTCCCCGGGAAAAGAGACGAAATATTTTCTCTGATATGTCTTTTTTCCTATTTGATAAGAAACGCCCGCATATGCTTCCTCCAGAGAAAGTTCCCTTTCATAGTGATCCGCAGGTGCGTTTTCCTCCCTCATCTGAATCCACAGATCTCCCAGGCTCTGATACGGCCTCTGGCTCTGGGGAATCCCGGAAAAATGATATCTGAGAAGATCTTCTGCCTGCTGTATTTTTTCTTCATAAATAAGCTCCCTGACTTTTTTCAGGTTTTTTAAGGCTCCCGGATTTCTTCTGTTCCTGGGCCCTCCATACCATATGGTTTCTTCATTCAGCTGTAAATGCTCCTTTTCCACACCCCCGAAAACCATGGCGCCCAGTTTCCCGTTTCCCACCGGCAGCGCCTCGTCCCAGCAGGATGCCTCCTGCCCATACCATAATCTGCTCATTTTATCATCCTTTCAGGCCGCTTGTGGCAATTCCTTCCACAAAATATTTCTGTGCGGCAAAAAATAAAATTATTAACGGAAGCATGGAAAGAAATGACATTGCCATCACTTTATTCCACTGAATCACCGATTCTGCGTCCAGGGACAAACGCAATGCCAGTGATAATGTATATTTTTTCACGGAGTTAATGTAGATCAGCACATTGGTATAATCATTGTATGTCCACATAAACTGAAATAATCCTGCGGAAAACAGCGCCGGTTTCATCAATGGCATCAAAATTCTGAGAAAAACACCCATTTCACTGCAGCCATCGATATACGCCGATTCATCCAGTTCCCGGGGAAGTCCCCTGATAAACTGAATCAGCATAAAGATAAAAAAGGGATAGCATGCCAGGCCCGCCTGCAGGTAAAAAGGCGCATAGGAATCCAGCAGGTTCATGGAATTAAACAGGGAATACTTGGGAATCAGCATAACGGAATCCGGCAGCATCATGGTAGTGATCAGAATGGCGAACAGTATTTTTTTGCAGGGAAATTTAAATCTCGCAAAACCATACGCCACAATGGCACATACAAACACAGTCAGCAAAGTGGTGATAATCGTCAGGGTAAAACTGTTTAAAAAAAATGTGGCATATGTGATCCTTCCGTTTACTTTCCAGCCATCTATGTAACTCTGCAGGCTGAAATGTTCCGGCAGCAGCCGGATACTCCCGAATATTTCCGCGTTTGTCTTAAATGTGGCGAAAAACATCCATATAATGGGATACATCATTATAATTCCGATCACCATCACCAGAATATAGGTCCATACGGATACCCGGCCTCGACGTAAATGTTTTTTTCTCATTAAAATTCCCATGCCTTTCCGTAACCTGCGAATTTGGGCCGCAGGCACAAATTTGCGTAAATCTCCAATCCATAACCATCAGAAGTCCCCGCCATCCTCGTAATACACCACCATGGAAGAAAAGCGGAACAACACAAGAGTCACTATCGTAATCATGATAAATATAATCCAGGAAACTGCACATGCATAACCCATCTTGTAGTAAGAAAATGCCTCTGTATACAATTTTAATCCCAGCACATAGGTGGATTTCAGGGGACCGCCCCCGGTAATCACCATGGGACCTGCAAAACTCTGCAGGGCGGTGATGGTCTGCATGATCACATTAAAGAAAATAATGGAGGAAATCTGGGGAAGTGTAATCCGGAAAAACTTCGTCATTCCTCCCGCGCCATCAATGTCTGCCGCCTCATACAGATCCGCCGGCACATTTTTCAAAGCCGCCAGAAACATCACAAAGGCAGAACCAAACTGCCAGAAATTCAGTAAAATAATGGTAGGCAGGGCCATCTTTGTACTGCCCAGCCACTGGACGGAGGGAATATGAAATACATTCAGAATGGAATTGACAATTCCCTGATCCTGAAACATTAATTTCCATAATATAGAAACCGCAATGCTTCCCCCAAAAAGGGAGGGAAGATAATAAATGGTTCTGATGGCATTGATTCCCTTCATATTTTTATTCATGACCATGGCTACCATCAATGCCACAATGAGTTTTCCGGGAACAGTGAACACAGTATAGATCACCGTTACCCTTAAGGAATTCCAGAAGTCGTTGTCCGCTGTAAGCAGTTTTTTATAATTCTGTAAACCGATAAATTCGGGTTTTGACATGATATTGTATTCCGTCAGGGAAAAATAAAAAGACGATACAAGGGGATATAACTGCAATACCAGAAAACCAATCACCCAGGGCATGATAAACAAAAGGCCCATATATTGTTTACGCTTTAACTTTCTTTTCAAATTTTTACCTTCTTTCTCCAAATTGTCCAGACCAGAATTTCATGGGCAGAATCTATCAGGGGGTCGGGGCTGCGCAATCGAGCAGGGGAATGCCCTTCTCCTCTGCCCGCCGCGCGGGGCGCGTGTTGCGTCAGCAACAATCCTCCTTCTGCACCCCTGCGCATAAAAGAAGGGATGCCGCAAAAGGATATTGCGGCGTCCCCTTATCAGATGGCTCCCATACTATTCCGAGAGATATCCCTCCAAAAGCTTTATGGTACTCTTGGCCACATTTTCCGGGGTATCCTGACCGTAAGCGATCTGTACAGCCGCATCCTCCAGAATAGCCGTAACTTCCTCTTCCGTTGTGAGCCCCAGATCATTGGTTCCGCTGTAAGTCTGAATCATATCCACACTGTCTTTTGCCACACCCTGCAGAAGGCCCAGTCTCTCACACACATCCTGCCCTATTTTGGTGGGAGGTACGGAACGGACCGTGGTAAGCAGTTCTGCTGCTTTTTCGTCATTGTAGAAATAATTCAAAAACATCATGGCTTCTTCCACATGCCCGGATTTCTTTGACACACACATATACTGCGGACAGTTTCCATACCATCCTTCGTCCTTGGCATTTTCCATAACCGGAAGCCTGCCTACCTGGAATGTTCCATCCGGACATGCGGCCTGGGCTGTTTCCACAGTGGAAGAATAGCTGAAAATGGAAACATATTTCTGGTTAATCCAATTGGGATCCGTGATAATGTCCGCCCCGTAAGATATCACATTGGATATGGGCACAACCACACCCTCGTCATATAAGGATTTAATATAGGAAAGTGTCTTTACCAGATCTTCCTCCGTGAATCCCATGGATTTGGTATCGTTCATCAGCACCATATTGCCTGTCAGCTGTGTCAGGTAAGGCCTGACAATCATGGTATTCAGTTCCGACGCACCCATAGTCAGAAGATACATGGAATCATCATATTCCCTGACCTTTTTCCCCATGGTGATCAGATCATCCCAGGTATACTGCTGGCTGAAATCAAGTCCTATGCTTTCTGCCAGACCTGCATTGTAAAGAAATGCGTGTCCCGAAATACCCGTGGGCAGTCCGTACTGACGCCCGTCAAATTCACCGTTGTTCTCCAGGAAAGAAGCCTCAAAATGACTCAGATCGATGCTGTCCGGGTATTCTTTAAAATCCGCGAAATAATCCGGATTGGATTCCACATATCCGGGCATCCATCCCGTTCCCATCTGAATAATGTCCGCCGCGGTACCGGATACAAGCTGTGTGGTCAGTTTTTCCTGATATCCATCGCTGCTGCCGTACTCGGCTTCTATGGTGATCCAGGGATATAATTTTTCAAATTCGTCGATAACGTTCAGGGTGGCTTCTGCCCTGTCGTCTCCTCCCCACCACATAAAACGCAGTGTCACCGGTTCCTGATTTTCTTCTGCAGCCGTGCTTTCCCCTTGGGAAGATTCTGCATCTGTCTCCGTACTTTCCGGTGCGTCGGAATTTTCAGCGGATGATTCTGATCCATCGGAAGATGTTCCCTCAGACTCTTTTCCACAGCCCACGGCCGTCAATGCCATCATCATCACCAGAAATAATGCAGCTACTTTTTTCTTTTTCATACCATTGCCTCCTTTGTACTGAAATATCCACCATGTTTTCCATGTGTCTTTGACCGGAAGCGAAGAAATGCTGCCGATCCGTCACTTTACTCACAGCAGGGCTGTTCGTGGGTTTTTGTAAGTTACATTATAATGAATTCCCCTTTGTTTTGGGAGGGCATGACTTTTCCCGAAAGGAACTGACTTTTTTCCTTTTTCGGAAAAAGTCACTTTTTTTTAGATGGGAAAAATATTAGTGACTTTTATCATCTTTCCAGGCACTTGTGTTTATGCCTTTTTTCGCTTATACTATTTTTATCCTGCAAAATACATTTATATCAGGATATGTCCCAAAGCCGCTTTCCATGTAATGTACGACACACTTGTGGCAGCAGGTCTCAATCCGGAACCGGAAACAGGAGATTATGAAAGGAGTCAATATGTACCGGATCATAATCGTAGATGACGAACCAAAGATAGGAGAAGGACTTGCCAATCTGTTTCCCTGGGGGAATCTCGGGTTTGAAGTGGCCGGTTTTTTCACCAGCGGAAAAGAAGCCCTGGAATATATCAACAGTCACGACGATATTTCCGTGGTCATGACAGATATCCAGATGCCGGGTATGACAGGAATAGAATTGTCACGGAATCTGATCAATACTGACATTATTGTCATTTTCTTTTCCGCATATCAGGAATTTGAATATGCCAGATCGGCCATTATCAATCATGTGGTGGATTATCTGATCAAACCCATGAAATATGAGGCCATGGAGGCCTGTTTTGAGAGAGTCAGGCATCTTCTTGACAACAGAAATCCCGCAAAACAGCCTGCGTCCGATGTGATCCGCCCCTCCTCTGCCCATGAAGACATGGCAGAAACGGTAAAAGAATATATCAGGGAAAATTACCGCACGGCGTCCCTGGAAGATGCCGCGCTTTTAGTACATTTTTCCACTGCCTATCTTTCCAGCACGTTTAAGGCGGCCGCGGGAATCAGTTTCTCTGATTATCTCCTGAAAATCAGAATGGAAAAAGCCCTTGAACTGCTTGCGGATGACAAAAGAAAACTCTATGATGTGGCAGATGCCGTGGGATATATGAATCCGAAAAATCTTTCCCGCAACTTTAAAGATTATTATAAAATTACACCCCAGGAATACAGAATGGGGAAAAAACCCTTCCATCCGGACATGCAGGCAGATAGATAGGAGTTACCATGAGCAGAAAGTTTTTCCTGAAACGTCTGAAAAATTATTTTACCATCCTGATGACACCCACACTTGTACTGTTTCTCTTATTTTTCTGTATTATGGGAAATTCCCAGATCCGGAATCTGAATACCACCTCCGGAAATACACTGGAGAATATGAACGAAACTTTTGACCTGATTACGGCAAACTCTTTTTATCAGCAGGATCTGATGACTCTCAATCCCCAGCTTTCCCTTTCCCTGCGCAAAATTCTTCTGTTTGAGGCCACGAATTACACAGACTATGTCTTCTTAAACAGTATGAAAACCATCCTGAACAGCGCCACAAAATCGCATCCTTTTATCCAGAGCATCTATTTGTCCCTGAACCAGTATGATAATTTTTTCTCCTCCGACAAAGGAATCTGCAGCCTTTACCATTATTATGACACTTCCTGGTATGATATTTACAGACAGCTCCCCGAGGATACTTCCAACTATATTACGCACCGCACCATTCCTGCCAATGGCAGCAAAAAAGAGACGGAGGTCATGACATTTTACCAGAAAATGACTTACCTGGACGGGGTCATTGTGTCCAATATTCCCCTGGAAGCTTTCCTGGGCAGCATGAAAAGTATTTTTCCCATATGGGAAAATTATTTTTTTATACTCAACACGGACCATGATATCTTACTGTCCCATACAAACGCCCAGAATTCTTCCCTGAATTTTGCAGACCACTTTCACAAAACAGGCGAATTGTCCGTTGAAAATGAGTGGATTGTCATAGATGGCAGGCTGTTTTTAAAAAATGCCGCTTCCAATCAGGATTATGACCTGACATTTCTCCTGCTGACACCCGCCGGTGAGGTAGTGCGGAATACTTTGAACAATTTGACATGGTTTCTGGCTGTTATTATGGCAAACTGTATCTTTGTGTTTGTGCTTTCCCTGAAAACCACCAGGGATAATTTTTCCCAGATCCGGTATATCATAGATTTGTTTGACAATGCGGAAAAAGGAATCATCCCGGGGGACAATTCCTGTCCCCGGACTGTGGAAAATGAATATGATCTGATTCTGAACAATGTTGTACGCATGTTTCTGAACACTACTTTTCTAAACAGCCAGCTGGCAGAACAGCGGTATAAAAAGCAGGTGGTGGAATTAGCCGCCCTTCAGCTGCAGATCAACCCGCATTTTATGGTGAATACGCTCCAAACCCTGAATTTTGAAGTTTACAAAGAGGTTCAGAAGCCAACTTCCGTAAACAAGATTATCAATAATCTCTCCGATATCCTGAAATATTCCCTGATGCCTGCGGAAATACCTGTCACCATATGGGATGAACTCAATAATATTCATAAATATGTGGAAATACAGAAATACAGATTTCCTGACTGTTTTCTTGTGTATGAGGATGTGGATGATGCCATCCTGCAGCTTCCCCTGAAGCGACTTCTTCTGCAGCCTCTGGTGGAAAACAGTATTTCCCATGGCATCCGTCCGGCTTCCCGGTTCGGATATGTGAAAATACGTATTTTTATCCGGCAGCAAAAGATTCATGTCTCTATCATAGACAATGGAATCGGAATAAACCGGTCTGAATTAAAAAAACTGCGGGAAAATCTGCTCAAAGATATTCCCACAGAAGGTATCGGTCTGGACAATGTGAATAAACGCCTGGTTTTAAATTACGGGCCGGAGAGCTGTCTCCGCATCCTGAGCCATCAGGGGCTGGGAACCTGTATTTCCTTTACCATCCCCGTTTCATGATTTCATTTTCAGTACAAATTTCTGGACGGGATATCCCAGGGAAATGCCTGATTCCCCGGGAACAAAGCCCCGGGAAAGGTAAAATGCCCTGGGGGCGGTTCCCTTTTCGTCGTCCTCCCGGAATGTTTCCACTGTCACATCCCTGTTTTCATCCATATGCGGCATCATCATATCCAGCATCCGGCCGGCAATATGCTGTCTCCTGTACTCCGGATGAACCGCCATACAGCAGATCAGATTTCTTTTTACGGAAAAAAGAAGAATTCCCACCACTGTATTTCCATCCAGGGCACAGATGGCGCTTCTCCTTTCCATGTTCCGGATAACGGTATCCCGATACTCCAAAAACGCTTCTTCGGTTTCCAGTCCCGGAAAATTGTCTCTCACAATTTCAGCCAGGCTCATCCAGGATTTCAGCCGTTTGGACCCCGCATATTCTATCTGAATCATTTTCTTTCTGTCCCCATGGGCATCAAAACTCTGTGTATCCCTGATGTCAAATAACCAGTCCAGAAACCAGTACGGAATCATGATGCCTTCCTTTTGCATCTGCAGGGCTTTCTCCCTGTCCACCCAGCATACATTCCTCACTTCTTCTTTCTGCAGATGAAGATTTGACAGCTGGATGTCCTCCCTGACTATGTAATAATCATCAAAACCATCGGAAAAATTCATGGTAAAAACAGGCCTGTATTCCGAAAAATCAATTTTCAGTCCCAGCTCTTCCCATACTTCCCTTTCGGCCGCCTGGGTACTGCTGTCTCCTGCCACCGCGGATCCTCCCACCGTCACATCCCACATATTCGGCCAGCCCTTTTTAAAAGGCTGTCTCTGCTGTATCAGCAGCTGGTTTTTATGATTAAAAATGCAGACATGAACCACAAGATGGTAGTCCCCCGCTTTCATTTTGTCCCCGCGCCTGTGTAGTCTTCCGGTCCTGATTCTGTCCTTTGTATAAATATCCCAGTATTCTTCTTTTTTGTTTTCCATCTTGTCATGCCTCCCGCCATGAATACATTATGTTATTCTCCCTGTTCCACAATGTGATTCCGAATGGCAAAAACCGCGGCCTGCGTCCGGTCCAGCACGTCAATTTTGCGAAAGATACTGGAAATATGGTTTTTTACCGTTCTCTCACTGATATCCAGAGACATGGCAATTTCTTTATTCAGCTTTCCCTCTGCAATCTGTACCAGTATTTCTCTCTCCCTGTCTGTGAGCAGTTCCAGTTTTTCAGTGTCGGCAGAGTTTGTATTTTTCGTGGGACGGTTTATAATATTTGAAATCAGATGAATACGCTTTTCCAAAACACTTTTCTTTTGATACAGCTCCTGATTTTCTTCCTCCCTGCTGCTTTTTTCTGTCCTGATTTTTTCAATTTCCTCGCTGTAAACAGTTTCCATTCTTCTGGGAGAAAAAACTTTAAAATCTTCCGGCTCGGATTCCGTGTAAATTTTCAGATGCGCCTCCAGTTCCGCCATCCTTTTCTCATTAGAATTTATCTTTTCATCCAGCCCGGCCGCTTCCTGCCGAAATTCCTCCAACATTTCACACAGCCCGTTATATTCATCCAACATCATTTTATTATCCTCTTGATACCAGAATCTTATTCTTTCTCATCATAAAATACGCAGCCGCATCTTCCGTTTTCTTTTACATTGTAAAGAGCCTTGTCTGCCTTTGTATATAAATCCTCCGGAAATCCTGCGGAAGAAAAAACAATGCCCACACTGAGGGATGTTTTAGCCAGATCATCCCCTGGATGCTGTAAATCGTCATTGATCTGTTTTATTTTGTCCGATATCAGAGGCTTCATATCCTCTCTGACATCTGTCATTATCACCGCAAACTCATCCCCGCCGATTCTGGCAATATAATCTGTGGAACGGAAAGATTCTTCCAGCAGCCGCGCTACTTTTTTCAGAACCTGATCTCCCATCTCATGACCAAATCCATCATTGATCTGTTTGAATTTATCCACGTCAATAATCAAAAGCGCCAGGGGAGCCTGTTTTCCCTTCAAAAGCTGCCTCAGTCTGTCAAAGGCTCCTCTGTTGATGATTCCCGTAAGAGGATCGTGTTCCGCCCTGTAATGAAGCATTGCTTCATTGGTGGCATTCAGCTCATAGATATTATTATAGGTCAGCGCCAGATATTTAAACTCATAAGATCCCAGTACTGACAATTTTTCCTTATCTTCTATATTTTCAATATAGATTTTCAAAGGCTTTATGACCAGCAGAATGATCAGCACGAACATAAGAATATTTTCCACAAACAATACGCTGATGAGAATCTGCTGTCCCGTCATGGTCCTTTTTAAATCCACAACGCTTTTCTGCTGTTCCTGCATGGTATTATCAATAATATTGTCCAGAAAATAAGAAACATTTCCCGAAATATCTTCCTTGGCTTTCTGATATTCGGAACTGAACACCAGATTCCTTGCCTTTTCCGTCATTTCGTCCGGGCTCAGAAACTGATCTTCCTCCAGTATGGTATACTCCCTGATATCTTCCGGAAAATCAGACATTTCATATCCCTGTGCAATTGTTATCAGCTTCATGGCATAAATTTCCTGTTCCATCAGCTTGTCGGAATTTTCCAGGGCGGTATGAAAATATTCATAAGCCATGGCATTGGTGTGATAATAACTCATCTGGTCCATGGCAATTTCCCTGCGTTTTTCAACATAAACCTCATTAAAATACCGGTCCACGTATACAGGGTCCATGGTCACGGTATAAAGCCTGACCTGTTCTGTGAGATAATCGGAAGCTTCCTTTACAAGAGCGGCATCTTCTTCACAGTTGATATAATTTCCCATGGCAGATATCATAACCTTATATCTGTGGGAAGCATCTACCGTGGCAACAATTAACAAAACATAAAGAATGCATGAAATCAGAATCATGCAAATATTGATATTCTGTATTTTGATTCCCCTGACCTGTCGCTTTCTTTTATTCCCCATCTTACTTTCCTCAACCAGTTTTTTCTACATTATACTCCTTGTACCAGAAGAATAACAGTATCTTTTTCCTGTTTTTTCCATCGCAATGTCAGCGTAATGTTTCCCCGCCTGTCTGACCCGCTGCCTACAATGGCTCTTTCCCCGGTAACCCCGCCTTTCTCGGATACTTTCCCGGCGTTGCCTTTTCTTTTCTGATCACATACAGACTTCTGTAAATATCGGAATCCGGCAGGGTAAATTCCCTTTTTTTCTCCAGTTTCCCTCCAAGAATCTGGATGGCTTTTCCTGCAGACCTGAATTCGTCAGAGGCTTTTTCCGATTTGTAGGCCACAAACACGCCTCCTTTTTTTACAAAAGGAAGACAATACTCCGATAAGGTAGAAAAGTTTGCCACGGCCCTGGACACACATAAATCGAAACGCTCTCTCAATTGTCCCTGTTTTGCGAAATCTTCAGCCCTCCCGTGAACCGTTATGACATTTTCCAGTTCCAGTTCTTCCGTTACCGCCCTTAGAAATTGTATTCTTTTATGCAGGGAATCCAGCAGGGTCACTTTCATCTGGGGAAAGGCTATTTTCAGCGCCAGCCCCGGAAAACCTGCCCCTGTTCCCACATCTATCAAATCGGCCGGTTTTTTTACATCACAGACTTTCACCAAAGACAGGCTGTCCACAAAATGTTTTTTCATCACTTCATCATATTCTGTTATGGCTGTAAGATTTATTTTCCCGTTCCATTCCACAAGCATTTCATAATACCGGATAAACTGGATAAGCTGCTCATGTGACAGTGAAATACCCAGACTGCCCAGATCTGCCTGAAACTGTTCTGTCTGATATGGGTTCATCGGATAACCTTCCTTCCGTTTTTTATGGCCTGTTTTCAGTCACCCGCAGAAGCCATTTCTTTCTGCGGATTCTTCTCCAGATTTCGGAATAATTTCAGCAATACCACTACTGCAATAACGGACAATAGAAATTCCGAAGTCACTTGTGCATAGGGAAGTCCATAAAGAGGAAATACTTTATTTAAAATAAAAAGTGCCGGTATTTCAAATATTATTTTTCTTAAAATGGCAAATACCAGTGCCTTATTCCCCATGCCGGTAGACTGGAACACACCCACTGCCAGAAAATCCATACACATAAAGGGAAGCTGCAGGCACATGGCGCGCAGAAAACGGGTTCCGTAACCTACGATTATCTCATTGTCCATAAACATGCGGATCAAATGATTTGCAAAAATCATGTAGCCTGCCGATACCACCGCCACAAAGCACACGGCAAGCCTGACGCTGTAAAGTACGGTTTCCTTCATCCGGCGGTAATTTTTGCTGGCATAAGTATAACCGATTAGAGGCAGAATTCCCTGGGAAAGTCCAAAGAACATATTCATGGGTACCATGTTTATTTTCTGGGCAATTCCCATGGAGGCAACCACATCCGAACCATAAGAGGCGGAAAAATTATTCAGCAGGGTCATACTGGTCACATTCAGAAGATTCTGAATGCAGGCAGGAATTCCCACCGCAAAAATGCCGAATAAAATTGTTTTGTCAAAGGAAAATAATTTAGGTGAGATACTCACATAGGTCTTGTTTCTCCTGACAAACAGAAGGACAAAGAAATAACAGCAGGCGGCGCTGTTCCCCAGGAAAGTGGCCAGACCTGCCCCCGCAGCACCCATGTCAAGACCCCAGGGAAGGATGAAAACCGGATCCAGTATCATATTGAGGACACATCCGCTTATGGTTCCTATGCTGGCATGGAATGTGGCTCCTTCCGAACGAACCATATAAGCCATCACCACATTCAGTATGGCAGGCACTGCACCGCAGCACACTGTCCACTGCATATATCCGTTTGTGGCGGCCATGGTGCTTTCTTCCGCTCCCAGCAGACTCAGCAGATTTGTCCGGAATAAAATACTGGAAAGGGAGAAAAGGGCCGAACAGAAAACAGTAAAATAAAAGCCAATTGCCGCACATCTCCTGACTGTATCATACTCACGCCGTCCCAGCGCCCGGCTCATCATACTGCTGGTTCCTGCCCCGAACAGATTATTGACTGCATTAAAAGCAAGCATCAGGGGTGCCACCAGAGTCACGGCGGCGTTTTGTATGGGATCATTCAGCATGCCCACAAAATAAGTGTCGGCCAGATTATATACAATTGTAATCAGGGAGCTGATGATAGTAGGTATGATCAGCTGTCTCACCGCACTGGAAACAGGCATATTCTCAAAGAGTTCCGTTCTGTCCTTATTTTTCATGTTTTCCCCCATTTCTGCGCGGCCTTTTGCGCATGTCAGGTTTGTGGATGCCGCGCAGACACAAATTTGGGATTGAAAATTTTCAATTTTCAATCTTTTTCCTTTCCGTATTTTATGCCTGCTTCGTTTTATAAAGTTCAAAATACCTTCTGACCACTTTTAATTGATGGCGCTTATTTCCTCATATATCTGCTGCATCTCCACATCCGCATGGAATATATTTTCCGCAATATTGGTAAGCCTGGTTCTGGCAGAATCCGTCACTTCCGCCTCTGTCTTATACCGAAGCTGGTGCTCCAGACTTGCCCAGAAATCCATGGCTATGGTTCTCATCTGAATTTCAACAGGAATAATCTGTTTTTCCGATGACAAAAAAATGGGAATTGCCACAATCATGTGATAACTTCTGTATCCGTTGGGTTTCGGATTCGATATATAATCCTTCTCCCTTACGATCAGAAGATCATCTTGTTTTTTCAGCATCTTTACAAGGGCATAAATATCGTTGATATAGGAACATATCACCCTGATACCGCCGATATCCGTGATTTCATCCCGCATTATTTCATATTCCAGGGGAAGATTATGTTCTATCATTTTATTGCGGATACTGACTGTTTTTTTCAGTCTGTGTGTAATATGCTGTATGGGATTCCTGGCCTTATTTAATTCAAATTCCTGACTTAAATTCTCAAGTTTTGTACAAATCTCACGCATGGCACAGGAATACAGCATGGTCATCTCTTTAATCTGACTGATGGATGTGGGAAAACCTTCCCTGATATCTTCCACAGTCGTATGTTCCGTTCCATCCATTGCTGTAAAGACCTCCTGTTAGTTTATACCGGGGTCATCATGGGACCCGTAAAAATAAAATCATGGTATTCATGGCCATTCGGCCTCTTCATGTCACAAATATGGACTTATTATACCATAATTCTCTGCGCTTCAGCGCACATGGCATCAGAAGTCGAAACACGCACTTATGTTTCGATATTATACCATATATTTCATCTGAAGAAAAAGGGAAAGGACAAGTTTACATATTTTTCATAATCATTCCGTTTTTCTGCATTTTTCAAGATAGACAAGCAGGACGGATATATCCGCAGGGGAGACGCCTGATATTCTGGATGCCTGTCCAATGGAAGCAGGACGGAAATGTTTTAAATTCTGTCTTGCCTCAAGGCGCAGTGAAGGTACCTCATCATAGTCGATGGACCGGGGAATCCCCTTTTTTTCCATCTTTTTATATTGTTCTACCTGTCTTTTCTGTCTCTGAATATAGCCTTCATATTTGATCTCAATCTCAACCTGCTCCAGCACATCCTTTGGCAGTTCTTTTCTGTTTTTGTCAATGGCACCCAGTATCTCATAGGAAAGCTCCGGCCGGCACAGTAGTTCTGCAAGGCTGGCCGCGGTTTTCAGGGAAGAACTTCCGTAATGTTCCAGAAAACTCTGGATTTCCTTTCCCGCCCCCACATATGTATTTTTGAAACGTTCCGTTTCCTCCCTGATCATTTTTTCTTTTTCCAGAAGATCCCGGTATTCCTTTTCCGATACCAGCCCGGCCTCATATCCTTTTTTCCGAAGTCTTAAGTCTGCATTGTCCTGACGCAGAAGCAGTCTGTATTCCGCACGGGAAGTCATCATCCTGTACGGCTCCCGATTATCTTTTGTCACAAGGTCGTCAATCAGGACTCCGATATATCCTTCCGACCGGTCAATCACCAGAGGTTCCTTTCCGAATATGGACATGGCCGCATTGATGCCTGCCACCAGGCCCTGGCAGGCCGCTTCCTCATAGCCGCTGCTGCCGTTAAACTGTCCCGCGCTGAACAGTCCCTTCACTGTCCTGAATTCCAGGGTCCCATCAAGCTGCCCCGAGCCGATACAGTCATATTCAATGGCATATGCATTCCGGACAATTCTGCATTTCTCCAGCCCCGGCACGGTCCGGTACATGGCAAGCTGTACATCTTCCGGCAGGGAAGACGACATTCCCCCCACATACATTTCATTTGTGTGAAGCCCTTCCGGCTCAATAAAAACCTGATGTCTTTCCTTCTCCGCGAATTTTACCACCTTATCCTCGATGGAAGGACAGTATCTTGGTCCCGTGCCTTCGATAATTCCGGCATAGATGGGAGATCTGTCCAGATTCTGTCTGATTATTTCATGGGTATTTTCATTGGTATAGGTGAGCCAGCAGGAAACCTGTTCTTTCTGTATGGTTTCCGGATCCGTTGAAAAAGAGAATGGAACAATTGTTTCATCCCCGCACTGCTCTTCCATCTTAGAAAAATCAATGCTTCTTTTATCCATTCTGGCAGGCGTCCCTGTCTTAAACCGTCTCAGTGCAATTCCCATCGCCTTCAGGGAATCTGTCAGATGTGTGGCGGCCTGAAGCCCGTTTGGTCCCGTATATGTGATGGATTCCCCACACAGACATCTGGCTCCAAGATAAGTTCCCGTACACAGAACCACGGCCTTACATTCATAAACCATTCCGGTGAAAGTCCTGACCCCCGTGACTTTCTTTTCCTCACCGGAAATCTTTTCCCACAAAATGTCACAGATTTCTGCCTGCTTTATGATCAGATGATCCTGATTTTCCAGAACCTTTCTCATTGCCCTGGAATATTCCGCTTTATCGGCCTGGGCCCGGAGAGAATGAACCGCAGGTCCCTTGGACACATTCAGCATTTTTGACTGAATAAAGGTTTTATCTATGTTTTTCCCCATCTCTCCCCCAAGGGCATCCAGTTCCCGGACCAGATGCCCCTTGGAAGATCCTCCCACATTGGGATTGCACGGCATCAGTGCAATACTGTCCACACTCACCGTAAATATAAGGGTTTCCAGACCAAGCCTGGCGCAGGCCAGGGCAGCCTCACAGCCGGCATGTCCGGCTCCTATCACACAAACATCAGTTTTTTCACGAAATTCAGTCATTTTAACCTCCATGCCGCATCTGATACTGAAAATGATTTATACTGACTGACAATTTCTCTTACTTACCCATACAAAATCTGGAAAATATCTCATCTACCAGATCGTCATCCACTTCTTCCCCTATAATCCGTCCCAGGGATGCATAGGCGTTCATCAGGTCAATGGAAAAAAAATCTTCCGGCATTCCGTTTTCAATACTTCTTCTGACCTGGTGCAGGGAATCCCTGCATTCCTCCAAAGCTTTCTTATGTCTCAGACTGGTAATCATCACTTCATGACTGCACTTCAGTTCCCCCTGGAAAAACATTTCCCTGATGGTACGCCCCAGTTCTTCCATGCCGCCGCCGTTTTTTACGGATGTCCGGACTATGGCAAATTCTTTCTGTCCTGACATTTCGGAAAACAGTTTCCGTACCATGGATTCTGTCACCACATTTTCCAGATCGCTTTTATTTAACAGCACAATCACTTTTTTATCTTTTAAGATAGATATGATTTCTTTGTCATTTTCGTTTAATTCCATGGAACCATCTGCCATGTATAGAATCAGATCCGCGTCTTTCGCATACTCCACTGCCTTTTTTACACCTATTTTTTCAACGGTGTCCTCTGTCTTGTGAATTCCCGCCGTGTCGGTTACATTGAGACTGATATTTCCAAGCCTTATAGACTCCTGCAAAATATCCCTTGTGGTTCCCGCCACTTCTGTCACGATTGCCCTTTCTTCCCCGGCCAGATAATTTAACAGGGAAGATTTTCCCACATTGGGCTTTCCCAGTATGACTGTGTTGATTCCCTCTTTCACCCATCTTCCATCTTCGGCAGTGGCAATGAGTCTTTCGATGCTTTCCGTAAGACCGGCTATTTTTTCCTCCAGTCTTTCGGGATATCCTTCCAGACTGATATGTTCCGGGTCATCCAGGGCAGATTCGATAAAAGCCACTTCATACAGAATTTCAGCCCTGTATTTTTTTATTTTTTCCGAAAGCATGCCTTTCAGCTGGCTCACGGAAGATGCCAGGGCAAATTCATTCCGGGAACCAATCACATCCATCACGGCCTCTGCCCTGGACAAATCCATCTTTCCATTCAGAAAAGCCCTTTTGGTAAATTCTCCGGGTTCCGCCATTCTGGCGCCGGATTTCAGCGCCGTGGCCAATATCTTCCGCATGACAAGTATACCGCCGTGGCACTGAATTTCCACCGTATTTTCCCCTGTAAAACTATTGGGCGCCCTCATCACTACAGCCAGAACTTCGTCTATCACAAAATCCTGTTCCTCATCAGCCGCAAAACCGTAATACATTTTACGGTTTTCAGCCTGATGAAGTATTTTTTTCCCCAATGGAGACTGAAATATTCTGTTTCCCACTTCAATCGCATTTTCACCGCTGATTCTGATGATACCGATTCCTGAATCTGTCAGTCCCGTAGCAATTGCAGCAATTGTATCTTCTATTGCCATAATTTTAACCTTTACCCTGCTTTATTTTTCTGTTTTCCTGTTTTGTTTTATGGAAAAGAGGCTGTCGCGCGACAGCCCCTCCATGCCATACTTTATTTTTTATAAGTGACGACCACTCTCCTGAAAGGCTCGTCTCCTTCGCTGTGGGTGGATATATATTTGTCATTCTGCAAAGCCGAATGGATGATTCTCCTCTCATATGGATTCATGGGCTCCAGGGAAAGGGACCTTCTGGTCTTCTTTACCTTATATGCAATGTTTTTGGCCAGATTTTCCAGTGTTTCCTTCCGTCTCTGCCTGTAATTTTCTGTATCAACCTTGACTCTGATATAATTTTCCGATTCTTTGTTCACTACCAGGGAGACAAGATACTGCAGGGAATCAAGAGTCTGTCCCCTCTTTCCAATCAGAACCCCCATCTCTTCCCCGGAAAGATCAATATCCATGTTATTCTCTTCTTCGTCATAGTTCACGTCTACCGCTACTGCCATATTCATGGCGGCAAACACTTCTTTCAGAAAATCTGCAGCAATATCCTCAACGGAAATTTCTTCCTGCTTTACGGCTGCCCTGATCAGGGCCGGTTTGGAACCTATTCCCAAAAATCCGCTGGATCCTTCCTCCACAACCTGATAGTCCAGTTTGTCACTCGTAACACTTAATTTTCTGCAGGCTTCCGTGATGGCCTCATTTACCGTCTTGGCTGACACTTCAATAAACTCCTGCTCCTTACTCATTTTAATACCTCCTCGCCCGCTACTTATTGTTTCGCTCATTGTAATCTTTGACCATATTCGCTTTTGCCATCATACTGCCTGGCTTGGCATTGCTTCTCTCGTAATGAGGTCCGGTATCTTGTTGGGCCGCCGTTTCCTTCTGTTTATCGGGAACCGGCCTGACAGCACCTGTCTTATTCTGAATATTTTTTGTATTCATACTTGCATATGCATTCAGTTTTTCCTGAGTAGCCTTGAGCTTTTCCATCTTTTTGGCGCTCTTGGCCGAATTCTTTGCAATCACCTGGTCAAAATCCATTTTATCAATATGTTTGTTGATAACAACCTGCTGAATACTTCTTACCACACTGCCCGCAACCCAGTAGAGACCCATACCTGCGGGAAATGAGAAACAGAACCAGGCCGACATCAGGGGCATCAGCATATTCATGGTTTTCATGGAAGCCGCCATGGAAGATGCCTTCTCATTGCCGTTGGTGGGCTGCTGGGGCATCAGTTTTACATTGATCCACTGGGTCACGGCAGAAAGTACAGGAATCATCACCGCTCCGATTACGATTCCCCAGGCTCCGATTTCCCAGGCGCTTCTGATCAGTGCGCTGGGAGAATCTCCCATATTCAGTCCCAGAAAATTGTTGTAAGTGTCGATGAGGCCTCTGGTGGTATCATTGCTCAGTATCAGCTGGCCATCATAAGTCAGCTGTGTCAGGTCATAATGTCCTGCCACTGTCATCAGATCCGTGGAAGACAGCTTATTCAGCACATCTATGATTCCGTTTGACAGATCTCCGTTGGTCATGGAACTGCCATACATGCTTACTACGCTGGAAATGCTGTCCACACCGGAATCCTGCAGAAACCCGCCTCCATCCACCGCTATGATTTTGTCGGCCAGCACCCTGAAGGTATTTCCGATCTTTGTAACATAGGCGGGCATGGAATAGATAACCCTGTACAAGGCAAACAAAATCGGCATCTGAATCAACAGCTGCACGCAGCTTCCGCTGGCAGACACTCCGTATTTTGCATATACCATTTGGACTTCCTGATTTTTCTGCATCAGGGATTCCTGGTCTGACCTGCCTTTATATTTTGCCTCAATGGCCTGGATTTCCGGGCTCATTTTCGCCTGAAGCTTGGAAAATTTCTGCTGCTTGATATTTAACGGTGTCATCAGCAGGTTTACCACAATGGTAAACAGGATAATGGCCAGACCGATATTGGGAATTCCTATAAAGTCGATCACATAGAATATCCCATTCATGATCTTGCCCAGCAGCCATGCGACCTGACCAATAATAGGAGTCGTATTCTGAGTCAGTAAAATTAGGTTCATTTATCTTTTTCCTCTCAGTCAAGGTAATGCCGGAACACAAATAATCCTGATATCCCCTATTTGGGAACAGGATCAAATCCTCCCTTTGAAAAAGGATTACAGCGCAGAATCCTCCACACAGCCAGCAGGCTTCCCTTCCAGGCGCCATGTCTTTCAATGGCTTCCAGACCATACTGGGAGCAGGATGGAATATAGGGACATTTTGTTCTTTTCATGGGAGAAAGATATTTCTGGTAAAATCTGATACCGGCAATCAAAATTTTTTTCATATTTCTGTCACATTCTTACATCTGATCCAAACAAGATCATATGATTTGATGAAGCTTTCCAAGGTGAAGCAGCGCACTTTCTATTTCAGAATATCCCACCGATGCCGCACTGTTCCTTGCCACGACTACAATATCCAAACCACTATTGAACATTGCTTCCTGTAGTCGGTAACTTTCTCTCACCAGCCTTGTAACCCGGTGTCTTACAATGCTGTTTCCAACCTTTTTACTCACGCAGATTCCGATTCTGTTCTTTTCGGTGCCATTTTCCTTCACATACATTACCAGATATTTATTTACATACGATTTACCGTTTTTATAGACGAACTGGAACTGGTGGTTTTTCTTAAGACTTTCAGAAAACTTCATACTTTGCTTCATCCTCCTGAAAGACTTTTTCGTGCAGCGCCTTCTTATTGTCATGGACAATGGAATCCTTCGTCTGCAGGTATCCTATTGTCATGAAACAAAAAGGTCACATTACTGTGACCTATGCGGATAACACTTTTCTTCCTTTTGCACGTCTGGCCGCTAAAACTTTTCTTCCGCCCTTAGTACTCATTCTTGCCCTGAAACCGTGAACTTTGGCACGGGAACGCTTTTTAGGCTGAAATGTCATTTTCATTTGGAAAGCACCTCCTTCTCGCTGGACCTTTTATATAAAGGCAACTGATTTTCATTTTTTAGGAAAATAGCATATTGATTGTATAAAAAAAAATGCATAATGTCAAGGAAAAATCAGCAAAAATCCATTTTTTAAAGGACAAAAAAATTTTTTTCCACTTATACACATAGATATCCACAACAAAAATGTTGATTTCAGATATACACATCCTGTTGATAATTTGTGGAAAACTTTTTTGTGAATGTTAAAATTATGTGAACTAAAAGTGAAAATTTTTAAAAAATCCCTGAAATATCACTTTTTTCTGATTCATGGTTTTATCCACTTATTCACATTGCTATCCACATACCCCTCTGTACAAATGACTTATAGACATAGTTATTCACATTATGTGGATAACTTTATCCATATAATCCCCCTGTTTTTTTAAAAACAAACATTTGAAATCTTATGAAATCTATATTACAATGGGAGAACATGGTATTTTGGTAACATAGCCCCAGTGGACATGCCGTTTCAGACAATCCACTGCCTGCTGCTCAAAAACTTTGCTTTCATACAGGGATTGACAACAAAATCAGGAAGGTAGATAAAATGGACGAGATAAAAAATAACTGGTCAGCCATCAAAGAATCCATAAAGAGAGAATATGGCCTTACCGAGATATCTTACATCACATGGGTGGAACCACTTGCCTTCCATAATATTGTAAACAATGTGGTCAGTATCATTATTCCCGCTGAGCAGTCCCACATGATCAATTATATTACTTCCAAATATAAGAGTTTTTTTCAGGTCACTATCACGGAAATGTTTAATCATTATTATGATGTACAGTTTGTCCTGGAAAGTGATGTGGCCCAGGAACTTGAGAAAGAAGAAATTGCCGCGGAGAGTTCCGAAAATGCCAATCTGAACCCAAAGTATAAGTTTTCCACCTTTGTTGTGGGAAGCAGCAATAAATTTGCCCATTCCGCCTCCCTGGCAGTGGCGGAATCCCCCGGCCAGACTTATAATCCCCTCTATCTGTACGGGGGACCGGGACTTGGCAAGACGCACCTGATGCATTCCATCGGTCATTTTATCCTGGAACAGGATCCCGAAAAAAAAGTTCTCTATGTGACCAGTGAAGAATTTACCAATGAGGTGATTGAATCCATCCGCAGCGGTAATGCCGCTTCCATGACCAAACTCCGGGAAAAATACAGGACTGTGGATGTTCTGATGGTAGATGACGTGCAGTTTATTATAGGAAAGGAAAGTACCCAGGAAGAATTCTTCCACACTTTCAATGTCCTCCATTCTGCCAGAAAACAGATCATTCTCTCCTCGGACAAGCCTCCCAAGGAGATCGAAACCCTGGATGAACGTTTCCGTTCCCGGTTTGAATGGGGTCTGATCGCTGACATTCAGCCTCCGGACTATGAGACACGAATGGCGATTCTGCGGAAAAATGCGGAATCCTGCGGCCGTCCCATCAATGAAGAGATCATAAAGTACATTGCAACCAATATTAAATCCAATATCAGGGAACTGGAAGGCGCCTTTAACAAAATCGTCGCCGCCGGCAGGCTGAATCAGGTGGATTTGACACTGGCGCTGGCGGAAGAAGCCTTAAAAGACGTCATTTATCCCAACAAATCCAGGGAGATTACGCCGACTATCATCATTAATGTGGTTTCCGAACACTTCGGCATCAGGCCGGAAGATATTGCCTCCAAAAAAAGAAAATCCGAGTTCGTCCTGCCCAGACAGATTGTCATGTACCTGTGCAGGGAGCTGACAGAGACTTCTTATGTCAATATCGGAAAACTCCTGGGCAAAAAAGACCATACCACCATAATGCACGGTGTCAATAAAATTACAGCGGAATTAAAAACCAATGAAGAGTTAAAAAATAAGCTGGATATTATCATAAAGAAAATAAACCCTTCTTGAAAATAAACCCTTCTTGAAGATAAATCCTTCTTGAAGATAAATCCTTCTTGAAGATAAATCCTTCTTAGAAGATAAACCCTTCTTAAAGATAAACCCTTTCATCCACTTTTTTCCACGGTTTAACCACATTGTGGTATGTGGTTTATGTTGACAGGGCCAGGGAGCTGAAAATGGGGATAAAGTGATATGTGAATAACTTAAAGTTTCATTTTAAGTTATTCTGAAAATATTCACCACTTATCCATTCCATTTTTTCCTGAAAAATAGTATAATAGAAGCACTTATGCACATATCAACAGCTATTATTAAGGTTACTATGAATTACTTTATATATTTTGTTTTAAGCTTCGTCCATCCCGGCAGGATTCTTTTTCATGAAAGCGAAAGGAGCCATTTACATGAAATTAGTTTGTTCCAAATCAAATCTGTTAAACGGAGTACAGATTGTATCGAGAGCTGTTCCCAATAAGACTACAATGTCCATCCTGGAATGTATTTTAATTGATGCCACAAAAGGCATGATTACTTTGACTGCCAATGATATGGATCTGGGAATTGAGACCATCATTGAAGGTGATATTATAGAAAACGGTATGATCGCGCTGGATGCCAAGATATTTCTTGAAATTGTAAGGAAACTTCCTGACAGTTATATCCGGATAGAGACAGATGCTTCTTATAAGACACTGATCACCTGCGAAAAGGCAAAGTTTACCATTGTGGGAAAATCAGGGGAAGATTTTTCATATCTTCCGGCGGTGGAAAAGGAAGATAATATTGTAATCAGTCAGTTTACTTTGAAGGAAATGGTAAGGCAGACCATTTTCTCCATTTCCGACAATGACAATAATAAACTGATGACGGGAGAACTTTTTGAGATCAACGGGGATGAGCTGAAGGTGGTTTCTTCGGATGGTCACCGTATTTCCATACGGAAGACAGCCTTAAGGGAGACTTATGCGCCCAAAAAGGTGATTGTTCCCGGAAAGACTTTGAACGAAGTGAGCAAGATTCTTCCCGGCGGGGCAGAAAATGACCTGGTGATCTATTTTACCACAAAGCATATTGTGTTTGAATTCGAGAATACCGTTGTGGTGTCCAGGCTGATAGAGGGAGAATATTTTAATATTGACAGAATGCTTTCCAGCGATTACGAGACCAAGGTAAAGGTAAATAAGAGGGAATTGCTGAATTGTATTGACCGTGCCACTTTGCTGACAAGGGAAGGGGACAGAAAACCCATTGTCATCAATATAGCGGACGGAAGTATGGAACTGCGGATTGACTCTGCCCTTGGAAGCATGAATGAGGATATTGACATTGAAAAACAGGGACGTGACCTGATGATAGGATTTAATCCCAAGTTCCTGATTGATGCCCTCAGGGTTATTGATGATGAGGAGGTGGAGCTTTACATGGTGAATCCCAAAGCTCCCTGCTTTATCAAAAATGAAAACCAGGGATATATCTATCTGATTCTTCCTGTGAGCCTTGTGGCAAATTATGGCCGTTAATGTTGTGAAGAAGGAGTTTGCAACCGCATGGAAACAATTTATTTGAAAGAGGATTATATCAAACTTGGCCAGGCACTGAAGGCTGCGGGAGCCGTGGGTTCCGGTGTGGAGGCAAAAATTGAAATCCAGGATGGGAAAGTAAAAGTAAACGGGGAAACCGAAGTCAGACGGGGGAAAAAACTTGTGGCCGGGGATATGGTGGAATATAACGGAACCATCATAAAAATAGAAAATGAAAAGACAGGTAAAAGATGATCATTAAATCGATAGAACTGGCAGACTACAGAAATTATGACACTCTTGTGGTTTCATTTGACAAGGGGACGAATATTCTTTACGGGGACAATGCCCAGGGAAAGACGAATATTCTGGAAGCTATCTATGTGGCTGCCACCACAAAGTCCCACAAGGGAAGCAAGGACCGGGAAATCGTAAATTTTGACAAAGAGGAAAGCCATATCAGGGCTTATCTGGAAAAAGAGGGCGTTGAGACAAGGATTGACATGCACTTGAGAAAAAGCAAATCCAAGGGAATCGCCATCGACGGGCAAAAAATAAAAAAAGCCGCGGATTTGCTTGGTTTGTGTAATGTGGTATTTTTTTCACCGGAAGACCTGGGAATCATCAAGAACGGTCCTGCGGAGAGAAGAAGATTTGTGGACATGGAACTTTGCCAGCTGGATGGGTTTTATCTCTATAATCTGAATCATTACAATAAAATCGTGAATCAGCGGAACAAACTTCTGAAGGACATGTTTCTCAATCCGGCGTTAAAGGAAACCCTGGGAATCTGGGATATGCAGCTGGTATCTTTCGGCAGTAAGATCATCGAGCGCAGAAAGCTGTTCATGGAGCAGCTGAATGAAATGATATATGGCATACATTTAAAATTATCAGGCAACAAAGAAGAGTTATCCATTCATTATGAGCCTGATGTTGAGATAGAAGAATTTGAGAATAAACTGAAGCTTGGACAGGACAGGGATATCAAGTCCAAAATGACATCGGTAGGACCGCACAGGGATGATTTTTCATTTATGGTGGGAGATGTGGACATCCGGAAATACGGTTCCCAGGGACAGCAGAGAACAGCAGCCCTTTCCCTGAAACTTGCGGAAATAGAACTGGTCAAAAAGCTGGCAAAGGATCATCCGGTCCTTCTGCTGGATGATGTGCTTTCGGAACTGGATTCCAACAGACAAAACTATCTTCTGAACAGTATCGGAAATATACAGACCATTATCACTTGTACAGGACTGGAGGAATTTGTGAATCATCGTTTTGAAATAGACAAGGTATATAAAGTCTCTGAGGGAACTGTCACTTGTATGAATACAGCTACGTGAAATATAAGTACTGACGTGTTTTTATTTGTGGATATAAAGAAAGGGTATTTTTATGAACGAAGAATCTATCAGCAATACGGCAGTAGAAGAAGAATATGGTGCAGATCAAATTCAGATTCTGGAAGGGCTGGAGGCAGTGAGAAAACGGCCCGGAATGTATATAGGAAGCACATCCAGCAGGGGACTTCACCATTTGGTCTATGAAATTGTGGACAATTCCGTGGATGAGGCGCTGGCAGGATATTGTGATACGATAGATGTCAGGATCAACGATGATAATTCCGTGACAGTGGTTGACAATGGACGTGGAATTCCTGTGGGCATCAACCATAAGGCCGGTATTCCCGCCGTGGAAGTGGTGTTTACCATTCTGCATGCAGGCGGAAAATTCGGCGGAGGAGGATATAAAGTTTCCGGCGGTTTACACGGCGTGGGCGCTTCCGTTGTGAACGCCCTGTCGGAATGGCTGGAAGTAGTCATATATCAGGATGGAAAAGTTTACAAACAGCGTTATGAAAGAGGACATGTCTGCTATCCTTTGAAGGAGATTGGCACTTGTCCCATGGAAAAGACAGGTTCCACCATCACATTTCTGCCGGACAAAACGATTTTTACGGAGACAGTGGTCTTTGATTTTGATATTCTGAAAATAAGGCTCAGGGAGATGGCTTTTTTAACCAAAGGGCTGAGAATTATTTTAAGGGATGGCAGAAGAAAAGAAGAGATTGTACCGGAGGCAGGTCATTTTGAAAGCGGTCAGATTAATGAGCTTCTGAAGCGTGCGGAGGCTGACAGGGAAGAGAGAGAAAAAGAAGGGGAAGACGACAGCCTTCCGGATGACAGGGCAGAAATTTCCACAGGGGAAAAGGACGCGGTGAAGCAGGCCTGGAAAGAGAAAGTGGTGGAATTCTGTTATGAGGGAGGAATTAAGGAGTTTGTGGCCTATCTGAACAGAAGTAAGGCTCCCTTGTATGAGAATATTCTTTACTTTGAAGGGCAGAAGAACAATGTCTATGTGGAAGTTTCTTTCCAGCACAATGATTCCTTTAATGAAAGCGTGTTCAGTTTTGTAAATAATATCAATACGCCTGAGGGAGGAACGCATCTGCAGGGTTTCCGGAATGCCCTGACCAAAACCTTTAATGATTATGCCAGGAGCGCAAAACTGCTTAAGGACAGCGAACCCAATCTGTCAGGTGAAGATATCAGGGAAGGCCTGACAGCCATTATCAGTGTAAAAATAGAGGATCCGCAGTTTGAAGGACAGACCAAGCAGAAGCTGGGCAACAGTGAGGCAAGAGGCGCGGTAGACAATGTTGTCAGTGAACAGCTTACTTATTTCCTGGAACTGAATCCCAGTGTGGCGAAGGCCATCTGTGAGAAATCCATTCTTGCCCAGAGGGCAAGGGAGGCTGCCCGCAAAGCAAGGGATCTGACCAGGAGAAAAACGGCGCTTGACGGAATGGCCCTTCCGGGTAAACTGGCAGACTGTTCCGATAAAGATCCCAAGAACTGTGAGATTTATATTGTGGAGGGAGATTCCGCAGGAGGAAACGCCAAGACAGCCCGGTCCCGTGCGACCCAGGCGATTCTGCCGCTCCGCGGGAAGATACTGAATGTAGAGAAGGCAAGGCTTGACAAAATATACGCCAACGCAGAGATCAGGGCCATGATTACGGCTTTCGGAACCGGTATTCATGATGATTTTAATATCGAGAAACTGCGGTATGACAAAATTATACTGATGACGGACGCGGATGTGGATGGCGCACATATCAGTACTTTGCTGCTCACTTTTATTTATCGTTTTATGCCAAACCTGATCAAAGAAGGCCATGTGTATCTTGCAAAACCTCCTCTGTACAAGCTGGAGAAGAACAAAAAGATATGGTATGCCTACAGTGACGAGGAACTGGATGAAATACTGAAGGAAGTGGGGAGGGACCAGAATAATAAAATACAGCGCTATAAGGGACTGGGAGAAATGGACGCGGAGCAGCTTTGGGAAACCACTATGGATCCGGCCAGAAGAATTTTGCTGAGAGTGAACTATGACGAAGAGATGGAGTCGGAACTGGATCTTACGTTTACCACCCTTATGGGAGACAAGGTGGAACCCAGGCGGGAATTCATAGAAGAAAATGCAAAGTTTGTGAAGAATTTGGATATCAGCTGACAGAAAAAAGGAGTTTTGTATGAATGATGATATTTTTGACAAAAGTCCGGAGACAGACAAAATACATGATGTAGATCTGAAGGAAAGAATGGAATCTTTCTTTATCGATTATTCTATGAGTGTGATTGCTTCGCGGGCTCTTCCTGACGTAAGGGATGGACTGAAACCCGTACAGCGGCGTGTTCTGTATTCCATGATAGAACTGAACAATGGTCCCGACAAACCTCACCGTAAAAGTGCCCGTATCGTAGGTGATACCATGGGTAAATATCATCCCCATGGAGACAGTTCCATCTATGGCGCACTGGTGAATATGGCCCAGGAATGGTCCACAAGATATCCCCTTGTGGATGGACACGGAAACTTTGGTTCCATGGATGGGGATGGGGCGGCGGCCATGCGTTATACGGAAGCAAGGCTTTCCAAAATATCCATGGAGCTGCTGGCCGATATCAACAAGGATACGGTAGATTTCACTCCCAATTTCGATGATACGGAAAAGGAACCTGTAGTGCTTCCCAGCCGTTATCCGAATCTGCTGGTCAACGGCACCATTGGAATCGCGGTAGGTATGGCGACCAATATACCGCCTCATAATCTGCGGGAAATCATAAATGCCATTGTGAAGATTATTGACAATAAGGTGGAAGAAGACAGGGAGACCGATATTGAGGAAATTCTGTCCATAGTAAAGGCGCCTGATTTTCCCACAGGGGGCATTATACTGGGGACCAGGGGATGCAATGAGGCATACAGAACGGGACGGGGAAAAGTCATAGTCCGTGCGGTTACGGATATTGAGACCCTTTCCAACGGAAAGAGTCAGATTGTAGCCACGGAACTGCCCTATATGGTCAATAAGGCCAATCTGATTATCAAGATAGCGGAATTGGTAAAGCTGAAAAAAATTGACGGAATTACGGATATCCGGGATGAATCCAACCGGGAAGGCGTCAGGGTTGTGATAGAACTCAGGAAGGATGCCAATGCCAATGTAATTTTGAACCAGCTTTACAAGCATACACAGCTTCAGGATACCTTTGGCGTGATTATGCTGGCTTTGGTAAACCAGGAGCCCAAAGTAATCAATCTTCTGGATATGCTGGGACATTATCTGCGGCATCAGGAAGAAGTGGTCACAAGAAGGACAAAATATGACCTGAATAAAGCGGAGGAGAGGGATCATATCCTGCAGGGACTTCTGAGAGCCCTGGATTTTATAGATGAGGTGATCTCCATCATCCGCAGCAGTTCCAATACCCAGAATGCAAAGGAAAGGCTGATACAGAGGTTTGGTTTTTCGGATGCCCAGGCCCAGGCAATTGTAGACATGCGTCTGCGTGCCCTGACCGGATTGGAAAGGGAGAAGCTGAACAATGAGCATGAAGAGCTTCAGAAACGTATTCAGGAGCTGAAAACGATTTTGTCGGATAAGAAAATATTACTGGGTGTGATCAAAAAAGAGATTGTGGAGATATCCGATAAATATGGGGATGAGAGACGCAGCAGGATCGGGTATGACGAGTCTGACATTTCCATGGAGGACCTGATTCCCAATGAAAATACAGTGATTGCCCTGACGAACCTGGGATATATCAAGCGTATGACAGTGGATAATTTCAGGGCACAGAACAGAGGCGGCAAGGGAATTAAGGGGATGCAGACCATAGAGGATGATTTTATTGAAGATCTGCTGATGACCACAACCCATCATTATCTGAATTTCTTTACCAGCCTGGGAAGGGTTTATCGCTTAAAGGCCTACGAGATTCCCGAGGCAGGCAGGACGGCCAGGGGAACGGCCATTGTGAATTTATTGCAGATGGCACCGGAAGAGAAGATTACTGCCATGATTCCCATCAAGGAATACGATAATGACAAGAATCTTTTTATGGTTACAAAGAAGGGCATCGTAAAGAAGACTTCCCTGATGGATTTTTTCAATATCCGCAAAAAAGGTCTGACGGCAATCAATTTAAGGGATGACGACGAGCTGATCGAAGTGAAGGTTACGGATAAGAACAGTGAAATCCTGCTTGTGACCAGACAGGGAATTTGTATCCGTTTCAAGGAGACGGATGTGCGTTCCACGGGCAGAAGTTCCATGGGCGTCATCGGAATGAATTTGTCCGATGGGGATGATATCATCGGAATGCAGCTCCAGAGTCAGGGAGACTCTCTTCTGATAGTATCTGAGAACGGTATGGGCAAACGTACTTTCCTGAATGAGTTCAATGTGCAGAACAGGGGCGGAAAGGGAATCAAATGCTATAAGATAACCGAAAAGACCGGTAATGTGGTGGGTGTCAAGGCTGTGACGGATGAGAACGAGATCATGATGATAACAACGGAAGGTATCATCATACAGCTGAGAATGCAGGATATCTCCACTCTGGGAAGGATAACTTCAGGGGTTAAGATGATGGATCTGGAGGATGGTGTCAGAATAGCCAAAATAGCCAAAGTCAGGGAAAAAGTTTCCAATGGGGAAAAGGAGTTTGACAGTCTCGAAGATGCCATGGAAGAGATCGAGGAAATTGAAGAAAATAAATAAAACTTACCTCTTGTTTATTTTTCCATATATGTTAAAATAGCCCATGACGAGAGAGACAGAATAAAAATAAATGAATAAATCCACAGGAAACCCAGGGAAAATAAGAGAGTGGATTTTGTAAAAAAGATCTGAGCCGCAGGATGTGCCGAAAAAAGGACAATTAACATGCCGTGAGAGATTTTCACTGATTTTCTGTAAATATGTCAAAGCAGGAAATGGGGACAGCGGGCAGGGCACATGCCGGACAGGGTGGCAGAAAAGGAGGAAAGATGCATTTTTTAAACAAGAGGATCGAAGTGATCTGCAATGAATTGAGAAAACTGCAGGTCAAACAGAAATTTCCCGTCACGGACTGGAAGTACAAGGAAGGAAACTACATTCATCCTCAGGATGTAGAGGCAGACAGTGCGGAGTGGAAGGAATTTGACTGTAAAACCATGCACTGGTATGGACCTGACCGTCATTATTGGTTTAAGGCTGTGTATAAGGTGCCTCAGGAATTGGATGGAAAGAGGCTCTGGATGCGTGTCATGACACAGATTGAAGAGTGGGACGACGCAAAAAATCCCCAGTTCCTGCTGTTTGTCAATGGTGTCGCCACGCAGGGCATTGACATGAACCACAGGGAAGTATTCTTAAGGGATAAGGCTGTGGCAGGGGAAGAAATCGTTCTGGAACTGCAGGCTTATACAGGGACGCTTCACCAGGAATTTCAGCTTTTTGTCAATATGCAGGAGCTGGATGCAAAGATTACCAAGCTTTATTATGATCTCTGGGTACCCCTTTCTGCTTTCACCAGAATGGAAGAGGATGACAAGAACCGGAAGGATATTGAAACTATCCTGAACAATACCGTGAATCTGCTGGATTTGAGGACACCTTATTCGGATGATTTTTATGCTACCCTGCAGGAGGCATCGGATTATATTGACAAAGCCCTTTATTCCGATATGGCAGGATATAAGGATGTGATTGCCACCTGTATCGGCCATACCCATATTGATGTGGCATGGTGGTGGACAGTGGAGCAGACCAGGGAGAAGACAGGAAGAAGCTTTGCCACGGTTCTGAAGCTGATGGAAGAGTATCCCAACTATCGTTTCATGTCCAGCCAGCCCCAGCTTTATGCCTTTTTAAAGGAGCGCTATCCCGAGCTTTATGAAAAGGTTAAAGAGAGGGTAAAGGAAGGCAGATGGGAACCGGAAGGCGGTATGTGGGTTGAATCGGATACCAACCTGACTTCAGGAGAATCTTTAGTCCGTCAGTTTATGCACGGTAAAAGGTTTTTCAAGGAGGAGTTCGGGGTTGACAACAGGATTCTCTGGCTGCCGGATGTATTCGGATATACAGGGGCACTTCCGCAGATTATGAAAAAGTGCGGCATCGACTATTTCATGACCACAAAGCTGGCATGGAACCAGTTCAACAAGGTGCCTTATGATACCATGAGATGGAGGGGAATTGACGGAACGGAAGTCCTGACACATTTGATTACCACTTTGGATGTAGGACAGCCGTTGAGTAATTTCTTTACCACATATAACGGAAGGCTTCATCCCGATTCCATTATGGGCGGATGGATGCGTTACCAGAATAAGGATATCAACAATGACATACTGATCAGTTACGGATACGGTGATGGCGGCGGCGGCCCTACCAGGGAACAGCTGGAGACATCCATTCGTATGGAAAAGGGTGTCAAGGGAATTCCCAAGGTGCGTCAGGAGTTTGCCGGGGTATTCTTTGACGAACTGAATGAGAGGGTAAAAGACAACAGAAGACTTCCTGTGTGGGAAGGGGAACTTTATTTTGAATATCACAGGGGTACCCTTACTTCCATGGGACGTAACAAACGTTCCAACCGTAAGACGGAACTGGGACTTATGGATCTGGAACTGTTGTCCGTGCTCACCCAGAAAACAGTGCCTTATCCTGTGGAAGAACTGGATTTCATGTGGAAAAAGACTCTGATCAACCAGTTCCATGATATTCTTCCCGGATCTTCCATTCATAAGGTTTATGAAGTGACAAAGGAAGAATATGCGGAGTTAAAAGAACAGATTGACAGTATGTCCCAGGAGAGAATGAAGTCCCTTGCAGGTGATGGAGATCAGGTTATGATTCTCAATACTGCAGGAAGTCTTAGAAATGATGTTGCTTACCTGGAATCCTGCGATGCGGATTATCTTACAGACGGGGAAGGAAATCAGTATCCTCTGCAGAAGACAAAAGATGGTTCCATTGTTTTTGTAAAAAATATTCCTTCCAAGGGATATAAGGTATTTGCAAAGGGAATGTACGGGGAGGACAGTAAGGCGGAAAGTGCATTCACACTTGTGGATGACCACACTCTGGAGACTCCTTATTATACGGTTCACCTGGCAGAGAATGGTGAATTCGACAGAATTTATGACAAGGAAAACGATAGGGAAGTGGTGCAGCCCGGCAAGACACTGAATCATTTCTGCATGTATGAAGATAAGCCCATTTATTTTGATAACTGGGATATCGACATTTACTATACGGAAAAGAGCTGGAACGTGGACCAGATAGAGAGTATGGAATGGACGGAAATCGGAAGTGTCCGCGCTGTCCTGGAAATAACCAGAAAAGCCAGCAAGTCCACTATCACACAGAAGATTATTTTCTATGCTGACCAGAGAAGAATTGAGTTCCAGACTCATGTGGACTGGAAGGAGCATCAGACCCTGCTGAAGGTTCATTTCCCTGTGGCAGTGCATACGGATGAGGCAACCTTTGATATCCAGTTTGGTAACCTTACCAGAAAAGTGCATACAAATACCAGCTGGGATGTGGCAAGATTTGAAAGCTGTGGCCAGAAGTGGATGGATCTTTCCGAGGGACATTACGGTGTCAGCCTTTTGAATGACTGTAAATACGGTCATTCCGTGAAAGACAGCAATATGGCGCTTACCCTGATCAAATCCGGCATTGAGCCCAATCCGGTGACAGACCAGGAAGAACATGATTTTACCTATGCATTATATCCTCATGCGGAAGGCTGGAGAAGCGCAGGTACGGTGGCAGAATCTTATAAATTGAATCAGCCCCTGAAAGTGGCTCTTCACGCGCAAAAGAACCAGAAAGAGGAATACTCCTTTGTGACAGTGGATTCTTCCAATGTTATTCTGGAAACCATAAAGAAGGCAGAGGAAGGTAATGGTACTGTATTACGTATGTATGAATCTGAAAATTCGTACACCAAGGCAAAAGTGACGGTAAATGCAGAATTTAACAAAGTTTATGTATGTAATCTGCTGGAAGAGGAAGAGAAGGAAGCAGAAGTGAACGGAAAAGAAATCTCTGTTGTGCTGAAGCCTTATGAAGTCGTCACTTTGAAACTGGTCTGAGTCGGCTTATGTGACTGCTTTTGATCTGCAAAAAAGAATATTGAACTGCTTACGAAATTTATGCCGTTTATGATATAGATATCGTAAACGGCATAAAGTGTAAATAGGCATATCATTTAATGAAAATTATGAATCGTTGGATTTGACAGGAGTCGTAATCGAAGTAGTATTGTATTGTGGAATTTTGAAATTTACTTGTTAGTACTGTTTAGGATGGGCAGGAGGTACCAGTATGATCGTGAAAAAAAATTTTGAAAACTTAAATGTATTACATGAAAATACCATGCCTGACAGGGCATATTATATTCCTTCCGATAAAAGACAAGATGATCTGGTGGAACATAGGGAAAATTCCGGCCGGTTTCAATTATTGAACGGAATGTGGGATTTTTTATATTCCGGAAGTATCTATGATTTGAAAGATGAGTTTTATCAGGAGGATTATGTAAAAAATTCTGACTGGGGAACCATTCCCGTTCCTTCCGTATGGCAGATGCATGGATATGACAGGCAGCAGTATACCAATATAAGATATCCTTTTCCCCTGGATCCTCCCTATGTGCCCCATGAGAATCCCTGCGGTGCTTACCGGTATGTTTTTCAGTGGCATAAGGATGCGTCTGCACCCAGGACATTTTTAAATTTTGAAGGAGTGGATTCCTGTTTCTATGTATGGCTCAATGGACAGTATGTGGGATACAGCCAGGTGTCTCATGCTACCAGTGAATTTGATGTGACTTCTCTGCTGAAGGAAGGGGAAAACCTTCTGGCAGTGCTTGTTTTGAAATGGTGTGATGGAAGTTATCAGGAAGACCAGGATAAATTCAGAATGAGCGGTATCTTCAGGGATGTATATTTGCTGAACCGGCCGGAGGAATGTGTTTATGATTATTTTATCAAAACACATTTGAATCATGATTCAAAATGTGCTGAAGTGGAAATCCAGTTTTCATATCTGAAAGAGGAGATTCCTGTACATATCTGCATAGAAGATGCAGAAGGAAACAAAGTGGCAGAGGCAGACGCTGCCGGCCATGTGACTGTTGGTATTGAAAACGGCAGATTGTGGAGTGCAGAGATTCCTTATCTTTATACCATTGTGATGAATACGGAACATGAAGTAATAACCGATTATATTGGTTTGAGGGATGTGGCCATTCGGGATGGTATACTGTACTTTAACAATGAAAAAATCAAGCTGCACGGAGTCAACCGCCATGACAGTGATCCTGTGACAGGATTTACAATCAGTCTGGCTCAGATGCACAAAGACCTTACGATGATGAAGGAATACAATGTGAATTCCATACGTACCAGCCATTATCCAAATGCACCGCAGTTTTATCAGCTTTGTGACAAATATGGATTCTATGTGATGGATGAAGCGGACAATGAAAGTCATGGGGCGGAATTTGCTCATAGGCAGGAATATAATGACAGCGCTGCGTGGATTGCAGATCATCCGGATTTTATCAAACCTACTGTGGACAGAGTACAGAAATGTGTTATCCGGGATAAAAACAGACCCTGTGTCTTTGCATGGTCCATGGGAAATGAATGCGCTTATGGATGTACCTTTGAAGAAGCCTTGAAGTGGACAAAGTCCTATGATGATACGCGAATTACCCATTATGAGAATGCATATCATTGTCCTGCCGACAAAGTATATGATTATTCCTGCCTGGACCTGCACAGCAGAATGTATTCCAGTATAGAAAGTATGCATCATTATTTTGCATCTATGGAAGAAAAAGACAGTGACCATTGCTATGATGTAGCATCTAAGAGACCTTACTTCTTGTGTGAATACAGCCATGCCATGGGAAACGGACCCGGAAACCTGGAAGATTATTTTCAGTTTTTCCATCAATATGATGGCGCCTGCGGCGGAATGGTCTGGGAGTGGTGCGATCATGCCATTGATAAGGGATATGATGTGAACGGAAAGAAAGTATATTATTATGGAGGAGATCATGGAGAATTTCCTCATGATGATAATTTCTGTATGGATGGACTGGTATATCCGGATCGCAGACCGCATACGGGGCTTAAGGAATTTGGGAATGTATACCGTCCTGCCAGGGTAGTTTCCTATGATGCCGAAAATGGAAACCTGAAAATACACAATTATATGGATTTTGTGAATTTGAAGGATTATTGTGTTTTGAACTGGGAAGTAAACTGTGATGGAAAGAGAATCGCATCCGGTATGGTAGAAGATTCTGCCGTACTTGATATTGATCCTCATGAAGATGGTGAAATAAAACTGGATATTCCGGAATCTCTGTGCGGAAAAAGTTATTTGAAAATTACATGGGTACTGAAAGAGAAGAGAGGAGTTCTTCCTGCAGGCAAAGAACTTGGATTTGATGAAGTGCTTCTTTCGAAAGAGGACAGTATCTGTGTTCTGACAGAACAGCTGTTGCAGAAACCCACAGAGGCGGCAAAGACAGAAATTCATGTGAAGGAAGAAGATCATTATCTGACAGTTGAATCTGACCGGTTCTGTTATAGATATGATAAATTTCATGGAATCTTTGACAGAATGGTTATTCAGAATAAAACATTGCTGGAGCATCCCATGGAATATAATATATGGCGCGCTCCCACAGATAATGACAGATATATCCGCAATGAATGGCAGGCAGTCCAATATGACCGTCCCATTACCAGATGTTATGATACCGTATACCAGAAGGGCATGGAAAAGGAAAAAGAGTACATAGAAATCTGCAGTAATGTTTCCATGGCGCCTATATTTATGCAGCGTATTCTGGATATTCATGCAACCTGGCGCGTGTGGGCAGATGGCAGTCTGGATGTGGGTCTGACTGTGAAGAAAAATCCGGTCTTTCCGAGACTTCCCAGATTCGGTGTGCGCATGATGCTTCCGGATGATATGAAATATGTGGATTACTATGGTCTGGGCCCGGTGGAAAGTTATACGGATAAATGCCGTGCTTCTTATCATGGAAAATTTGAGGAAACGGTAGATTCCCTGCATGAAGATTACATTTTCCCTCAGGAAAACGGAAGCCACTGGGATGTGAGTTATGTGGAAGTAAAAGGAGATGACACAAAGATTTCCGTAGTTTCAAGGAAACCTTTCTCTTTCAATGCTTCCCGTTATACTCAGGAGGAGCTGACAAAAAAAGCGCATAATTATGAATTAGTTCCCAGCGGTCATACAGTTCTGTGCATTGATTATAAACAAGATGGAATCGGTACCAACAGCTGTGGTCCTGAACCGGAAAAACAGTATCAATTTTTGGAAAATGAATTTACTTTTGAATTTGGCATCAGAATGAATGGATAGTTAATATGTAAGGGTCAGCATGCGAAATGCTGACCCTTATGCATTATCACAAGAGCCGTTTTTGGGCAACCGGCGGTGTTAATCAATCTTTTTGAAAAAGGTTTTGTTTGTGACGCAGCGTAATGTTGTATCATAAATTACAGGAGACAGGCCTTATAGAGATAAAGACTTGGTTATCCTTCATCAAATAGTCATAGGGCTTGCAACTGTAATTGTATGTGAAATAGTATTGAAAAAACAAAAAGCAAAATGTATTGGCGAGATACTATTTAAATTTGATCCCCCACGATTGCCACTATGATAATGTCAGACATGAACTTAAAGTCTCATTCTCATTTATCTTACCATAATGAAGAACTAAAGTCATTCATCCGCTATCGTATTGACAAAGTTAAGTTTCTGACTTTTAATCGTTGGTCTTTCTGCTGGCTTTTATTTCTTTAAACCGTCTTTTTCTCACAAAAAGTCCAATGAATCAGAGGCTTGAAGCTGATCAGAATAAAGTTCTTTCAACAAAGCTACAGTGATATCTTTTGCAATAATTGAAGCCTTGTTACAGTTCTCTTCAAAATGTCCAGTTCCGCTATGTGTTGCAGTGTCTGTAACACAACGGATAGAAATAAATGGTATACCGTTTACATAGCATACATGTGCAATACTTGCTGTTTCCATATCTACAGTCAGAGGAGCAAAAATTTCATTAATTTTTTTCCGGCCCTCATCCGCTATAAATATTTCACCTGTCACCATTCTTCCCCAATAAACTTTACCTTCTGTTTCAATCTTGCCAATTGCTTTATGGCTCAAATTCAACAATTCCTGGTCGGATTTAAAATATACGGATTCTAGCCATGGATGAAATTCTGTTAAGATATCAGGTTCGACATCATGATATGCAACCTCTGTAGAAATGACAGAATCGAAAATTTCAAGTTCCGGGTTCATCCCACCGGCTGTACCTGCATTTATAATAATATCTACATCATATGTATCTATTAATATTTGTGCGGCAATAGCAGCATTTACTTTACATACTCCGGAATACAAAGTAACTACATTGATACCATTTATTGTTCCTTCGTAAAATTGAAGCATTGCCTTTTCTGTTATTTTACACTCATCTATGATTGGTAAAAAGGGAGCCAACTCACTGTCGCTGGCACATATAATACCTATCCGCATACATGAACCTCCAGATTTTAAAATATATATTATTTTACAATGTTTATCTATTGTTCGCAATGTATATTTATAGCCTGAGAATACATTTTTTATGATTTCATGCACCTGTAGAATAAAATACGGCATTATTGTTGTCTGTGGATTCAACTTTGGTTCATGATTTGTAACCAGGATATGTAGACAGATTTTATACTGATAGTTATCTGATAGATATGTAGAGAAAAATTGCTATATTGAATGTAGTATAAACAATAAGACTAAATTAATTTTATATATATAAA
>CAJTLR010000006.1 GCA_910577185.1 uncultured Acetatifactor sp. | reverse complement strand
GAAGGCCGCCTGCAGGCACAGTATGTCCAGCAGCATGAAATCTAGGTGCTTTGCCCATCCCCCGGTCTTCTTCCTGTACATAACATCCCCCCTGTGTGCGGACGGCCCCAGGCTGTCCCCTTCCTGCCTCCCCTTCCGGTTCCCGGCAGGTTTTCCCGGGACAGCCCGGGCCGTCTGTGTTTCTTCCTTCCCCGGCACCCTTTCCCCTGGGCCTGTCAGGAAACAGTTCCTTCCCTTGTATACCCTTCCGGCACAAGATAAGTCCGTCCGGAGCATCTGCCGCTTCTGTTTCCTCTTTCGTACCGTCCATTTCTCCGTTTCGTTTTCCATCTCCGGCACAGGGCATGGTCAGTCCGGATTGTCTGCCGTTTCTGTTACGCCGCCCTGCTGTCACACTGCCCTATTCCCAGTTTCCCTTTCCGTCCCCGGTACAAGACAAGTCACTCCGGAGCGTCTGCCGTCCCCGCTTCCTCCCCGTTCAGCAGCACTGCCTGCACCAGGAAACGGTTGTTGGGCTTGTTGGAGATGCAGGTGGACAGGGTCAGGATCCTGTCCTCCGCACCGACTTCCACATCCTCCCGGATAACCTTTCCCATGTCCCTGACAGTTTCCATGTTTTCCAGGTATTTCTCAAACTGTGCCTTCTGGCTGTAGTCACTGTTGTAGAGCAGGTGCTCGTTGGAGTACTCGTACGCGGCAAAGATTTCATACACGTAAAGCCTGTCCTCCATGTACATAAAGACATAGGGATGCCCCTCCATGTATTCCCCGTCGCTGTACTTGTGCAGGCCCGCGAACATGGAGCCGTTCTTCATGTTGTGGCCGTAGACCACCGTCACCGGGTCCGAGAAGTCCCTTGCGTTGTAGTCCTCCGTGTAGATGCACCCCGGGTACCCCCTGCTGCCGTCCAGGTTGTAGTTTAAGTAGTATGTATTGTCCGTGGGATGCTGCAGCACCGGGTAGTCGATCTTCGTATCCGGGATGTAAATCCAGGCGTAAATGTCCTTGTTGGTCTTTTCCTGCAGTTCCCCGAAGTCCACGGTCTTCTCCGGCAACGTTACCCCCAGCTGCTCCAGGATGTCCGGCTCCTCCTCTTCCACGGAAGGTTCCGCACTGCTTTCCGCCGTCCCCGGTTCCGGGGTGGACGGTGCTTCCGTCACCTCCGCCGTTTCCGTCTGCTCCGGCAGGCTCCCGGCACTGCTGTCCTCCTGGCCTTCTTCCTTCCCGCAGGCCGCCATGGTACACACAAGGATTCCCGCCAGCACCAGAGCATACAATTTTTTCCGTGCAAATATCTTCCTGCTGCCCAGTTTGTTTCCGATTTTATTTTTCCCTGTCTTATTACTTCCCATTTTTCTCTTCATTGCTCCACCACTTCCAACTATTTACTTATTAATGCCTTTTCCACAGCAATTCGTACATAAAAATCCCTAAACCGGCTTCCCACATTACTTCTTTCCATCGCTTCCGTCTTCTGCCCCTTTTATTCCCTTTTCATCCGGCACATATCTCACAATGTCCTGCAGGGCACATTCCAGTATTCCGCACAATCCATCCAGGGTAGTGGTGTTCATAGGCTTATTTTTCCGAAGCTTGTCTATGGTTGCACCCGACACCCGGTGTCTTGTGACAAGGGTATATGTAGTTTCTTCTGATTGCCGTAAAGTCTCCCAAAAAGGCTTATAATCTATCATTTCGCACCTTTCCTGATTCTAAAATACCGCTCTTCCCTATTTACTCTTCTCGAAACCGGAACGAATAAATATTCATTATTTTGCATATTTATAACTTGGAAAAGTTCGTCTTATGTGCAAGTAAGGCGAACTTTTTTTAATTTTACGTATAATTTATAATCTATATAACGCCTATTATTTCTTGTAAAACAAAATAATAACGAAATAAAGAATATCTTCATCCTATAAAATATGTTAAAGAAAAACGGCAGACATCCTCATCTTAAAAAGAACATTATAACGAACTGAAATAATGACCATAAAAACAGGAATGATACTCTCTTATTTTATTTACAAACCGCAAGGAGACTGCACTTTGCTATGTTTTTCCTTTCAATGTAAACATCAGGACAGCAGTTTTACCAAAAAACCCCAAAAAGTAAATTTTACTTGCAATGTTTTCCCAAAAGGTATAAAATAATTAAAGTTATTAAAAAAAGTTCGCCTTACTTGCACATAAGGCGAACTTTTTTACTGTTTTAAAACTATTATTATAAAATCATACATGTTCCGGGAAAGCCGCTTGAAAAAACCAGGAAGTCTGTTATAATGATATCCATAAAGCCATGCAGGGAGGTGTGGAATGAGTTTGGATTTGCAGATAGTAGATATGGCAGGAGCAACGCCGGACCATTCTACAGTCATAACAAATTTTGTCAACATGGTATACAATCAGCTCCGGGACAGCACCTGCCGAGTTTATCCCGACAATGTGCAATATAAGTGGAAGCTGAATGATGGAAGTGAAAAAACCGTAATTCCTGATGTCTCCATCAACTGCCAGATCAGAAGCAGAAAAGGAAACAGCTTTTTGAACGCGCCGCAATTTGTCCTGGAGGTGTTGTCTCCGTCTACGGAAAAATATGACCGGACGGAGAAAAAAGAAATATACAGGGAAGAGGAAATACCGGAATATTGGATCATAGACATCCGGAACCGTACCATCGAAATATACGATCTTGATTATGAAAACGGAGAACCAAAATACTATCTTATCGATACCATAACAGCCGAAAAACCAAATGCAGTTCATTTAATCCATTTTCCTCATATCAAAATTGACTGGGATCAGCTGTTCGACGGTGTAGACTAAAGGGGCATACCGGCAATGCTCTCCGGCATGCCCATACTGCCCCTTATTATTTAAATGTATGGCTGATAACAGCACGCCTTACGTCTGCTGCGGCTGTCATTTCACAATATCGCTTTGGCAGTTCTGTATAAACCGGAACACATTGTATGCGTCATTTGCATGCTTTGTATCTTTCATACCGGTAAAATATGCTACAAATAAAATTTCTATACATTTCATCACACATGGAATGACCTTTTTCTCTATATCCGAAAGTTTCAGGATGCTTTCGTAGCCATCCAGAACGGACCTGACGATTTCTATCCACTCCTTTTCGGTAAAAGCATCATCCGTTTCCTCTGCCAGCAATCCCGTCAGGAAATAACAGAGATCAAAGATTCTGATATTTCTCTGGCTCAGATCAAAATCAATATACCCTGACAAATTGCCTTCAAAGAATAAAAAGTTTCCAAAATGCACATCCCTGTGGATCAGCTGTCTGGGCAAATGGTCATACACATCGCCCAAAGCCCCTACTGCTTTTAAATATTCCGTTTCATCCACGATCTGCCACTCATTATTTATCAAAGTATCGCGCACCCACCCCTGCATTTCCTGCAGCAGACTATTATCCCAAAACGCAAGAGCCTTTTCGCATTCCCGGAATGCCTTGTGCAGCTGCGCCATTGCGCAGCCCATTTTGCGGGCCATCACCTTGTCTTTCGGATCGGTAATATTACATCCCTGTAACTTTTGGGATACCAGGAAATAAAAGCCGTTTTCCCCCACATATTTTTCCCCTTTCCGGGTTAAAACAATCTTTGCAGCAGGAATATGATAATCCGATAAGATTGTGGAAATTGTAATATTTCTCTCCAGCTGCTCCCGGTTATCATACATTTTGATTACATAGGAATGATTGATTTCCCACGCTGAGGAATATATCTGTGATAAATGTTCTTTCTCGATTCCCCATAAAGGCAGAATCCGTTCTATGGTCCTTTCCATTTTCCGGTACCTCACTTTTTCTTTTAAGATAATTCTCCTGATGCCTGGCTCTGACAAATGATATATATTTCCCAGCTTTCCGTTGGATTTCCCTTCCAGCTGCTTCAGATATATATCATGATTGCGCTTCTCCAGCTCAGTCTTATAGTCGGTCTGCCGTTTTCCCTCACATTGGTTTTTCTAACGTCCTTTTACTTTACATGAATGTTCAGCAATGCATTTTCATACAATATCCGGAGGGCAAACCGTCTCTGTCCGTCCGCAAACTCAATGACAACCCATTTCTCATCCAGCTCAGCGATGACGCCCCGGCCAAATTTTTTATGTTCCACCAGAAGCCCCTCTCCTATCTGGGCACAATATTCCGAAAAGTCCATCTGCGCGGGCCGGCTCTTCTTCCGGTATACCGGCAGGGCCTGCGCTTTTCCCTGTCCCGTCTTCCCTGGCCTCGGCTCCTGCATGATTTCCCGGCAAAAAGACGAACGGCCCTCTACCGCAAAGACACACAGCATCTCCTTTGCCCGGGTCATGGCCACATAAAACAGACGCCGTTCCTCCTCGTACCGTGCCTGTTCCTCCCATTCCGCGTTTTTCTCCGCTTCTGTCTCTTCTCTCCATTTCACAGATTTTTGTTTTTCCGGCATTTTTTCCGGAAATATGCCATCCAGCACGTCCAGCAGATACACGGTATCATATTCCAGGCCTTTGCTGGCGTGAACGGTTGATAAGATAAATTTAGTCTCAAAATCGTTTTGTTTTTCCCTGATAGCCGTCTGCAATTCTGCCAGCCGTTCTACCAGCCGCTCCGGGGAACTTTCATTCCTGGCAATCATCTTCAGAAGAAACAGCTTCCCGTCCCCCATACCCGTGCGCTCCAGATAATCCCCGTACCCCATGTCTCTCGTGATCCTGTCCAGGGCCGCCTCTGCCGTATCCGACAGCAAAGCCCTCAGCAGCGCCTTTATCCTTTTACAGTTCTGCCTCGTCTGTTCCTGCAAATCCCCCCACCGTATGGCAGTCTCCATAATGGTCCCATGTGTTTTTTCACTGGTTTCGCAAATACGGACCGCATTCTCTTTGCTGATATAGGTGGATATCTTATAATATATTTGCAAAAACAGCTCTGCATCCCCGGGATTCATGGCAAAGCGGATGATATTCTGAATATCGATCACCACCCTGTGCGTAAAAAAAGCCAGTTCCGCGCTGCGGATCCGGTAAGGAATCCTCTTTCTTTCCAGCAAATCCACCAGAGGCACCGCGCTCTCATTGTCCCGGTACAGTACCGCGGTCTCCCTCCGGCAGTCTTCGGCCACCTTTACCAGATAACTGTACTGGGCGCCCCGGCTCTTAAGGCCGATTCCCCGGATATCCGCCCCCGGTTTCCTGACCGCCCTCATGTATTTTTCATGGCGCAGGACATTTTTCCGGATAAAGCAGTCCGCGGCCTCCACAATTTTTGCATTGGAACGGAAATTTTCCTCCATAAGCAGCACCCTGGCTCCCGGGTGATCTTTTTCAAAAGACAAAAGCGCCTCCGGATAAGCCGCCCGGAACCCGTAAATACTCTGGTCCTCATCACCCACCATAAAAAGATTGTCCGACTTTCCGGCCAGCAGTGCCACAATCGCATGCTGCAGCTTTGAAGTGTCCTGGGCTTCATCCACACAGATAAACGGATATCTGTCCTGAAAATAGCCCAGAGTCTCCGGGTCCTTTCGCAAAATCGCATAGGCGTAAGTCATCTGGTCATCATAATCCATCAGCCCCCTGCCGCGCAGTTCACCGCAGTAGGCAGTATAGATCTCCCACAGCCGAAAGCCCGCCCCTTCCTCCAATTGTCTGATTTCTTTTCCGGTCAGCATTCCGTTTTTGATATATGTAATCAGGGTGCGGACTTTTTTCAGTTCCCCCTCCCCGGCATACTCCTTTTCCACCCTCTGGTATATGGCTGACAGAATGCCTGCCGTTTTCTTTTCATCCGTCACCAGGGAAAATGCGCTCTTCCCTATCATTCTTCCATAATACTGTATGATTCTGGCGCATATTCCGTTTATGGTGCGGAATGCAAGCCGCCCGCCCATCTCCTCCCCGAAATAAGAACGAAAACGAGCCGCCATATCATGTGTGGCGGCTACGGTGTAAGTCAGGGTCAGAATATTTTCCGGCATTATCCCGGCACAGTAAATCATATATCCCAGCCTTGCCACCAGCGCTGTGGTCTTTCCGCTGCCGGGCACTGCCAGCAGTAAAACCGGTCCCTGCACGGAACAGACAGCTTCTTTCTGCTGGCTTGTGAGCCGGATCTGAAATCTCTCAAAAAACTCTTCATTTGTCATCAGGCAGTCGTTCTTTCAAATATAATTTCTCGTATTTTCGCAAACAAGGTATTTCTTTTCCCATTATATAAACCAGACAGGTTTGTGTCAAGACCAATCAGTACTCCCCAATCTGCAGACTGCCGCTGACTGTGGATACACTGACCGCATGTTCCCCGGTGCCGTACTTTCCCCTGGCCTGATTTCCCTTTTTACTGAAGGTGAGCACATCGTCAAAAAAGGTATCGCAGCTGCCGCTGGCAGAATCAAAATCCAATGCATATGACCCTGCCCCGGGAAGCATAACATCCACATCTCCGCTGGTGGTGGAAACTTCCAGCGCGCCGGTGAGCCCGCCCAGGAAAATGCGCACATCCCCGGAAATAGTGTCTGCCCTTCCGCAGCCGCTGCCCCCCAGTATCGCCACCTCCCCGCTGGTACTGTCCGTCTGAAATTCTCCTTCCAGAACATCCGCCACAATATCTCCCGAAATCGTATCCGCGTCCAGATTTCCTACGGCTTTCCCGATCCGGGTCTCCCCGCTGGTAGTGGAAATATTCATGTCTCCTGCCACCTGACCCAGGCTGACATCCCCGCTGGTGGTAGTAATATTCAGTCTCCCCGTCACATTTTCCAGAAAAATATCCCCGCTGGTGCTGGTAAATTTTCCGTCACCTTTCAGGTCATTCACCGTGATGTTTCCGCTGACGGAAGACATCATTGTACTTCCTTCGGCCGACCCCAGAATAATGTCACCGCTGGTACTGGATACCGAAACCTCGTCTGCCTGTGCCGCCAGCATGCGAATATCTCCGCTGGTGGAAGAGACTTGTATTTTGTCTGCCCCTGTGTTCCGGAAAAAGATATCGCCGCTGGTGCTGGATACCGTGAAATCCCCTTCCGGTCCAAACGGAATTTCGGACGCAATGTCACCGCTTACAGTCTTCACATACAGCCCTCCCAGCCTTTCTGCAAAGCCGGCGGGAAGATACACCTCCGTGTAAGCATTCCTGGGCCGAAAAGAAAAGAAGCTAAAATAATTTTTCCTCACACCCCTGACCACAAGCTCCCCGTTCTTCAGTTCCACCAGGGAAATTCCCTGCTTTCCCGGATCATAGTTCATAAACTCGCGGATTACGATTTTGTCCCCTTCTCCCTCATAAAACAGCACACTGTTTAACGTCATTCCATAGTCAATTTTCAGACTGCCGATTTCTTCCGGATCCACTTCCTTCTCCAGTACCATCTTGTAATTCTGTCCGTTTTCCCAAAAGGAAATTTCAGCCCCATCCCCCTCCACGGTTACTCTTCCACCACCTTGGAAAAAAGCCCCTCCGGAAGAAAGGGCCATGTACAGCATGGCGCACAGGCAGACTGCTGCACAGCCCAGAAAACAGATTGTCGCAATTTTAACCTTCCTCATCTTCTACTCCTTTTTCAGGCTGAATATCAGTATCAGAATGGCCTGCAGACATGCCCCCACCAGAAATGCGATCCAGGTTACTTCCCATCTGGATGTGGCAAAGCTGGTGATAAAATAAATGGTCACCGTCAGAAGCCATACCACCACACTCAGGGAATTCCGTATGCCCCTGTCCTGCTTTCTGGCACCGGCTGCTTCCCTGTATGCCTGTGTCAGGATATCCTCTTTTTTGCACAAATCCGGATACATATGTGTCACATAGACCTGGATGCAGGTAGGGGGAATGCAGACCAGTACCGTCAGGGCCACTCCCAGCATTCCGATTCCCGGCTTCATATGGAAAAGAATCTCGTTCACCACCATACTCAGCAAAAATACCACTCCCGCAAAAATATATAGTCCCACCGAAACCGCCTTCAAAGCCGCCTTTTTTCTTCTTTCTTCCTCGGGCAGCAGGAAAAGCTCCCTCTCCTCCAGATCCCGGAATAATTCCGTTACATCCCCGATGGAATCAATGACCCTCTGGTAGGCATCCTCCTGCTGATAGCCCTCACTGATAAGATCCTGATATTTTTCTATGGTATTCTGGGCCATTTCTTCCTTTAAATCCATGGCTTTTCTCGTCTTCGGCCCTTCCGAAAAAAGTTCGTCAATATAACTTCTGATCATCTCATCCATATTTTCCTCCATTTCTGCGCTTCTTTTTCTTTTTTCACTTTCCGGCAAATCTCCTATATGACAGCACCCCTGGCCCCTCATTTCAACAGCCGGTCAATATCTGCCTTGGCCTCTTCCCAGTCATGTTTATATATCTGATACGCCTGCCGTCCCTCTGCCGTAATGGAATAGTACCGCCTCCTGGCCCCCACCGTCTCATCCCCCCAATAGGTCCGTATATATCCCGCCTGCTCCAGCCTGCGGAAAGCGGAGTACAGTGTGGCTTCCTTCAGTTCACAGCGATTGTCTGTTTTCTTCATAATATCCTTGTTGATTTGGTAGCCGTAACTGTCCTGGTCCAGAAGATGGGCTAAAATTATGGCTTCCGTATGTCCCCTCAGAATATCAGATGTAATTGACATAATAATCCCCATACCTTTCCGTAACCTGCGAATTTGGGCCGCAGGCACAAATTTGCCTATGAAAAATTTATTTTTCACAGTACATCCTTTCCTTCCGGTCATGCGTCCAACCATGTGGCAACCAACACTTTCTTTCTACACTATATACCAATATACCTCATCTGTCAAGGTATATATGAAATATAAGTATATATTTTAAACCGTCAAAAATATCATTTGCCCGTCAGGGATGAAAGCGCAGTTATGTAAATCCGCTTCCCACTTCCCAGAAAACCCGAAATATGGTATGCTGATACAAGAAATCTTTCAAATATTCATGGAAGCCGTCAGACTGCAGAACACAGAAAATACACCTGCAGCCTGCCGCAGGGGAATCACATGCTGGATAAAAAAGCCTTTGAGGAAGCCAAAAGAAAAGTCATCGGAATCGACAGACAGCGACTGGGCATCGGAACGCTGTCCGAGAAGACGGTTCACGCCATCCTGAAGCATTACTATGAGCCGGATGAAGACCGGCAGGAAATACCCATTGAAAATTATGTGGCGGACATCTGCGCCAACGGGGAAATTATCGAAATCCAGACACGGCAGTTTGACAAAATGAGAAACAAGCTCTCTGCCTTTCTGCCCCGGTATCCCGTCACCATTGTCTATCCCATCCCCCGGGAAAAATGGATTATCTGGATAGACGAAGAGAGCGGGGAATTGAGCAAAAAGAGGAAATCGCCTTTGAAAGGTAACCCTTACCTTATTTTCCCGGAATTGTATAAAATCAAAATGTTCCTGAAACATCCCAACTTACGGCTGCGGCTGGTTTTCCTGGACATGGAGGAATATAAACTGCTGAACGGCCGGAGCCGGGATAAGAAAAAAGGCGCCAGCCGCTATGACCGCATTCCCACGGAGCTTGTGCAGGAAATGGAAATAGACTGCCCCCGGGATTTTATGCAGTTTGTCCCTCTGGAGCTGGAAAACGCCTTTACCTCCAGGGAATTTGCAAAGGCGGCCCACATTTCCCTCCCGCTGGCCCAGACGGCCCTGAACATTCTATACCATATGGAGACTGTCCTGCGGGTGGGCAAAAAGGGAAAACTGTATTTATATGAGATAAATGAAACCTGATTTCGTCAGTCAAGGCCCACAATTCCGTCTACCGGCAGGGACAGCACAAACCCCTGGGCCTTGCTCTGCAGGCCGCATTGTTTCCCGATCTCCTGCATGATGGCCATCTTATCCTCCTTCTGGGCCAGGATAATGACCACTTCCCTTTCCTCCTGCACGCTGATCTTCCAGAATTTCATGGCCTGCTCGTTTCCGATACGCCTGCTGTGGAACACGGTTCCCCCGGATGCTCCTTTGGGCCTGGCGGCATTCATCACATCCTCGCTGTAACCCTGATTTACGATTGCCATGATCATGCTGTATTCATTCTCTGTCATATCGGCCTCATTCCTCTCCGTTAATTTTCTTTTCTCTTCCAACTCCAGATTCTCTATCATCTGAACCAGATGACCGCTGCCGCCGGACATCAGGACGGTGAAAGCGATTCCCGTGTTCGGCATCCCAAGATGAAGCTTTTTCCGCAGCTTCCGCAACATTTCATCCGCAAATTCCTTGGGCAGCATACTCATCAGTATATTTTTATCCACCCCATCCAGCCCCAGCATGTCCATGACCTCACTGGTAGCCGTGCCCTGGGCATGGAAAATATACTGGGTGGGCACATTCCCCTCCTTAAACAATGCCGTGGCCTTACCCACCAGTTTGGGTGTGGCAACCAGGAACAACATCCTGAACGCTATTTTTTTATGATTGTCCGCCATCTTCATCGTCCTCCTCAAACTCAATGATGTCATCCATAACATCCAGAACTTCTGTCTCCTGTACCATCTGTCTGTCTGTGAGCCTCATCTTGTACTGATACAAAATTCCCATAAGCTGAATGGCGATCAGGGGCGTCAGGGCCACCAGGGCCACCACCCCGAAGGCATCCGTCATCAGGTTCCCGTCTATGGCATCGCAGGCGCCGATACTCAGGGGCAGAAGGAATGTGGTGGTCATGGGTCCGCTGGCCACGCCGCCGGAGTCAAATGCGATACCCACAAACATCCTGGGCACAAACCTGGACAAAACCAGGGCGATCAGATAACCGGGTATGATGATCCACTGAATGGGCAGCCCTGTGAGAACGCGCATCATGGACAAGCCCACGCTGGCCGAAACCCCCAGTGACATACAAAGATTCATGGACTTTGCGGACACTGATCCGTTGGTCACACTCTCCACCTGACGGTTCAGCACCTGGATGGCAGGCTCTGCCTTCACAATATAATAACCGATGAGCATACCGATGGGCACCAGCAGCCATTTCCAGGGTTCCGATGCGATTTCGTTTCCCATCAGGGAACCCACCGGGGCAAATCCCACATTGACGCCGCACAGAAAGAGCACCAGACCGATGTATGTATAGGCGAAACCCACCGACACCCTCTTTACCTGTCTGCGCGGATACCGATGCGTAAAAAGCTGAAAAAAGATGAATACGGCTGCCACCGGAACCAGGGAGATGAGAACCTCCCGCACATAGGGCGGCATACTGAATAAAAATTCCCTGACCACATCCCGGGTGGTGCTCACGGCAGCCACGCCCGCCGCCGCGTAGGCAGCCTCGCTGGGACTGAAAAACATTCCCAGAATCAGTACCGCCAGAATGGGCCCCACACTGGAAAGCGCCACCAGACCGAAACTGTCGCTGGACGCATTCTTGTCACCGCGGACGGAAGCAAGACCCACACCCATTGCCATAATAAAAGGAACTGTCATGGGGCCTGTGGTCACACCGCCGGAGTCAAATGCCACCGCCAGGAAATCCCTGGATACCAGAAAGGACACGCCGATCAGGACGGTATACAGCACAATCAGAATGGTAGAGAGATTGATTTGAAACAGAATTCTGATAATGGCCACAGCCAGAAAAATCCCCACACCCACAGCCACTGTCAGAATCAGGGTCAGATTCGGAATGGAGGGCACCTGTTCTGCCAGCACCTGAAGATCCGGTTCCGAGATGGTGATGATTGCACCCATGGAAAATCCGATCAGGAATATCAGTGGAATATGCCTGGTCTTGGATATCTGCACACCGATACCTTCCCCCAAAGGGGTCATGGACATCTCCGCTCCCAGCTGGAAAAATCCCATGCCGATGACCAGCATAATGGCGCCCACAATGAACATTACCATGGTTCCCAGGTCTATGGGAACCAGCAGAATGCTCAGGAGAAGCACAATGCCGGTTATGGGAAGAACAGCAGAGAGAGATTCCAGTATCTTCTCTTTCAGTTTCTGGTTCAATCCGCATCACCTCTTTTTCATTTTATTTTTCATCTTAATCCACTTCAGTTACATATTGTTCCCCGGCGTTTCATAACGCCCATTGTCCTTTACCGGCCCTCCTGCCCTTTGTTTTCCGTGGCCACAATATTGCTGCCAAACACATCTTTCATAAGAATATCCCCGATGGATACCGGAAGCGCCGCAACATGGGAGTTAATCCGCTCCATGCAGTCCATAAGCCTGGCTTTGGGGATGGGGCGGTCAGTTTTTACCGACAACATTCTGCCGTCCTCACAGCGCATGGTAGTGGTCAGCGTCCTCTCCGGATGACGGATTTCCGACTCCGCATAGGCGGCTCCCCGCTTACAGGTATTTCCGCTGATCTCTTTAATCTCCTGCCCTTCCATTTTCACGATGATGGAGCAGCCCATGGGACATATGATGCAAGTCATGTTTTTCTCTGTCATCTGTTCAAGCCTCCATCTCTTCCAGTTCCAGCCTTATCCGGGAAATATCCTGCAGAAGTTCCCCTTTCAGCCGGATGCTCTCCATCTCCCCCGGCGCCATTCGGAGTTTTCTCACGCTGTGAACAACCCTGCCATCTCCCAGAACCGTGATCTTCACATTCCGGTATCTGTCCGCCACCCGGAAAAAAATGGTGAGATCCTTTCTTTCCGTAATCCGCTGCGGAACAGTATATCGTATTTTTTTATCGCAGGAAACAGGGATGTCACAGCTCCTCCCCCTCTCCCCCATGATATATGCGGCCGCATTTTTTCCGGCAGTCTCTGCCTCTTCCGACACAAAGTCCACCAGATCATGCACATGGAGCACATTTCCGCAGGCGAATATGCCCTGCCGGGATGTCTCCCTGTCCTGGTCCACCACCGCGCCGCCGGTAACGGCATCCAGTTGGATTCCCGCCTGCACGGAAAGCTCGTTCTCCGGTATCAGCCCCACGCTCAGCAGCAGGGTGTCGCAGGCAATGTATTCCCTGGTCTCCGGAATGGGGTTCCGGTTCTGATCCACCTTTGCGATGGTGACACCCTCCAGCTTCTCTCTTCCGTGAATTTCCACCACCGTGTGGCTCAGCTTCAGCGGAATGCCAAAATCGTTCAGGCACTGCTCAATGTTCCTGATAAGTCCCCCGGAATACGGCATCAGCTCACACACCGCTTTCACCTCTGCCCCCTCCAGCGTCATGCGCCTGGCCATGATCAGGCCGATATCGCCGGAGCCCAGGATCACCACGCTTTTTCCGGGGAGATACCCCTTCTGGTTCACCAGCTTCTGCGCCGTACCTGCGCTGAAAATACCCGCCGGCCGGGTGCCTGCAATATTCAGCGCCCCCTTTGGCCGCTCCCGGCAGCCCATGGCAAGCACAACAGCCTTCGCTTCTACGGTAAAAATACCCTCTTCCTCATTGGCGGCAGTGATGATCCTGTCCGGTGACACCGCCAGCACCATGGTCCTGTATTTCACCGAAATTCCCAGTTCCCGCACCTTTTTTTCATATTTCCAGGCATACTCCGGCCCGGTCAGTTCTTCCCCGAAACGGTGCAGCCCGAAACCGTTGTGGATGCACTGCTGTAAAATTCCGCCCAGATGCTCGTCCCGCTCCAGAATCAGGATATCCCTGACTCCCTTTTCATAAGCGGCAACCGCCGCGCTCATTCCCGCCGGCCCGCCTCCGATAATCACCAGATCAGTCATTTTGCCTTTGTCTCCTTTGTTCTGCCTGCCACGATTTCAGATCCCTTTCCCGACTTTGTAACCTCTTCAAAAGGAATCTGCATTTCCCTGGACAGCAGTTCCGCAATGTAAGGCATGCAAAATCCCCCCTGGCATCTTCCCATCTGCGCCCTGGTGCGGCGTTTGATCCCATCCAGGTCCCTGGCCGGCGGATTGGTGCGGATTGCCTCCAGAATCTCTCCTTCCGTCACCGTCTCACAGCGGCACACCACCCTGCCGTAAGACTTATCCCTGCGGATCATCTCATTTTTCTCTTCCACGGAAGCATTCCGGAAAGCATATGCCGGCCTGCGCACAGGATGAAAGTCTTCCTTTTTCCGAAGGACAAGCCCCTGGCTTTTCAGCATCTCCACAATATATTCTCCTATGGCCGGGGCAGCTGTCAGTCCCGGGGACTCGATTCCCGCCGCATTGACAAATCCCGGCTCCGGAGAAGTGATGATAAAATCTCCCGTATTTCCCGCAGCCCGCAACCCGCAGAAGGAAGTGATGACCTTCCGGAACGGAATATTTTTCACATTCTCCCTGGCCTGTTCCACAATCCGCGCAAATCCCTCCTCTGTGGCAGACCGGTCCTCCTTGTCTTCCATGTCCACGGATGTGGGTCCCAGCAGCAGATTACCGTCAACGGTGGGCGTGATCAGAATTCCTTTTCCCCGGTGTGAAGGCGTCCTGAAAATCGTATGGGATACCAGATTCCCGCAGTCTTTGTCCAGAAGCAGATACTCTCCCCTGCGGGGATGCACCTGAATGGAATGATCTCCCGCCATTGCCGCGATCTCGTCCGAATACAGCCCTGCGGCATTGACCACAAATCTGGCCGAAACCTTCTCTTCCCCGGAAGAAATCTCGTAATAGCCTTCCTTTTTCTCTATTTTCCCCACTTCAAAATGCAGCTTCAGGGACACGCCGTTATCCATGGCATTGCCAATGGCGGCAATCGCCAGCTCATAAGGACAGACAATGGCGGCGGTAGGGGCGTAAAGGGCACAGACAACACTTTCGGATAAGCCCGGCTCCAGTTCCCGGGCTTCCTCCCCTTCCAGAATTCTGAGATCCCTGACCCCGTTTTTGCAGCCCCGGGCATACAGTCCCTCAATGGTTCGCCGGTCTTCCTCTCCAAATCCGATGACCAGAGAGCCATTGTTCCGGTAAGGCACTCCCAGCTCCCGGGTGATTCCCTCCATCATTTCGGCGCCCCTCACATTCAGCCGCGCTTTCAGACTTCCCTCTTCCGCGTCATATCCGGCATGGACAATTCCGGAATTCGCCCTGGTGGCGCCCATTGCCACATCATTTTCCTTCTCCAGGATGCAGATGGAGAGATCATATGCCGCCAGTGTTCTGGCCAGCATTCCTCCTACCACACCTGCCCCCACAATTGCTACATCGTACATTTTTGTTTTGTTCTCCGTTCCTTTTCTTCCGGTCTGTGTCTATAACCGGCTTTTCACCGGCCCCCGCGGATTTCTAATTCCTGAAATACCGCCTCCGTCACCACGCCGTTTCCCGTGCCATGCCTTCTCCGGCCCGGCACCGCTTCGCCCGGTGCTTTTCCAGCCCGGTGTCAGTTTCTATCTTAGCATGCCCCTGCAATGAATGCAATGACCATATTTGCTTCCCGTTTCCGCACCGCTTTCTGCCCATGAGAAGCCTGCGGCAGGCAGCGCCCAGGCACTAATCCCGTTTCCCCTGCCCTTCTTCCTTCCAGATCCCCGACACAAAATACATCAGGGCAGCCCATGTGTACATGGAGTAAAAATTTCCCCTTTCATCGCGGCCTTTTCCCAGAGCCTCCAGGGCGTCCGACCTTGTCAGCAGGGCAAAACCGTCAAACTGCTCGGAACCTGTGGCTCCCTCCTGGGAAAGCAGTCCCATGTCCGGGGCGCGCAGCACCACACACACCAGCGCATTGCTCTCATCCGTCATCCCCGGTGTGGAAAACAACAGCGGGTTTACCACGGTAACCTGATCCGTCTCCCGAACCAGAAGTCCGGTCTCCTCCTGAATTTCCCTGACAGCCGTGGTGACAATGGGATTTTCCGCATCCTTATCCCCGCTGTCTATCAGTCCGGCCGGTACACTGAGCAGGAAACGGCCTGCCGGATATCGAAACTCATAGGAGAGTAAAAGCTTCTCCTCCTCTCCCGGCGCTGCAAGAATCACAATGCAGCTTACCGCGTCCGGAAGCATGACCTGAAATTCCTCATCCGTCTTTACCGCCGCCAGATCTCCCGGCTTCCTTCTGGTGGCATTGTAATAATGCTTTCCCGGCGCATACTGCAAGTCCGTCACCCGGATATACGGGGAACCAAACAATTCCTTCACATTTTCATTTGTTATCCTCTGTCTTTTTTCCATATATTCTGCTCCTTTTTCTCCTCATCCTATCTTTCCCCGGTTCTGCCGGAAAATATCCCCCTGCCCTTTTCCGCTTTGTTTATGCCGGCGTCCCGTTCTATTTCCCGGTGTCAATGCTTTTTCTATGCTGTAGATGTATGCCGATATGACCGATGCCTAAGATAACCGCCGCGATTAACATACATCCCACTTTTCCGTACACACCCAGCATAAAAAACGAAATAACCGGCAGTGTTGCCCCGGCAACAGGTATGCCCAGGAAACTGCTGTAAAAGTCCGACAGCCTGCGCCCGCTTCGAAAATAACGCACCCACCATGCTTCATACATGATCATCAGGGCGAAGGCTCCCAGCAGCCACAAAGACCAGAAAGTCCATTCATGTATGTTAAAATCCGAAAATATCAATGAACAGCAGCAGGTCAGCGCTTCCCCTGCCCTTTCCAGAAACAGCAGAACTTTATTTTCATTTTCAGACGTATATCCCTGCGGCATTTTTCGTAACCAGATGATATTGGGAAGAAACAACATCCCCAAAAATATGAATCCTGTATATGAAAACCCCGGATTACCGAACATGCAATATCCTCCTGACATGATTCCGAATATGACCGCTTCGCCTGTGTCCCGGATTCTGCCGCAGGAAAATGCCCTGCCGCTCTCCGGACCTTTATTATAAACCGGAAAAAGCGGAATAACCTTTCTAACCGGGTCTATACCGCCTTTTCGGAAATCATACTATTTGGTTTTAGCCATTGTATTCTTGTTTTATTCCCTGCCTGCGGCTTACTTTCCTGCACCGGCGTCTCTTCTTTCACCGGAGTGGGTTCCTGTAGCTGAAATGTTTCAAAATACACGGTATCGCAATATTCACATTTTCCCTTATCACCGATATCGGCCCCACAATTTTTGCATATCATTTGTATGCCCCCCAATACGCAATTTGCATTTGAAGTCAGCTTCTTCCTTACTAATATACCTTATGTGTATGGCAAAGTAAATGCTTAATCACCGAAAATTTCTGGAAACCATGAAAAAATCCCATGAACCGATAACAGACGCGAAAAGCCGCCTGTTCCCTCCGATCAGGCGGCTTGTGGCTTTACAAATATTTTGTAAGATCTTTGCAGAGCTTTTCCTCCATGGAAATCAGTTTTGTCCCAATGTCCTTCGACTTATGATCTGCCATTTTATATTCATTGAGATATTTGTTGAGGGATTTCACCCCCATATTGCAGCCGTCCGTAATCAGCCCTGCTGCCGTGGCGTCGCTGTCATCCATGCCCATTTTCACATTTGTCTTCATCCAGGACATCCCCTTCGCCACAAGGGACGGATCCTTTTCCTCTGTTCCGTGGCTGATCAGCAGGGAATGAATTTCATCCCCCAGTTTTTCATGATGCTGTCTGCTCTCCCTGAGCAGCTGCTTCATATCGGAATCCCGAACACTTTCCAGGACTTCGTCAATGGCCGTCACTGCCATTTTGGTCCCTGCGTCACATTCCTGAAGTAACTTTACCGTATCTGAATTCACCATGATTCTTCACCCTCTGCAGTGCGGTTTTCGCCTTACAGATTTCGCCCTTTCTTTCTGATATAAAATCTTCCGGAAAATACCCGGTTCTCCCGGGCCAGACATTCCGGATTTCTATTTATTATGTCAGAAAGCTCCCATCTTATACGGGCTGCGGCTGCTATTTGCCCCTGTCACTCTGCCGCCGGACGATTCTGTCCAGAATTCCTTCCACATCCACACCCGGATGTGTCAGGTACATCCGGCAGACCTGCTCCGCAAAATCCCTGTCCACATGATTCCGCTCCGCAATCTGGGCGACGGTTTTTCCGGCATCAGCCTGCTTCATGATCTTTTTCACCAATTCATGCATATCCTGATACGGTAAAGCGTTTTCTCCTCTGTCTGCCTCCGGGCCGGCAAAAACACGGTCTGTCCCCTCCGCTTTGCTTCCCTGCCCCGCGGAAGCACACTCCGCCCTCCCGGCAGAAGCCAGGTCTATTTTCTCCGTCTCCATCCGGTGTTGCTCCGGGTAGAGAGTGAGCACCATCATGGCCGGCTTCACCCAGAATCTTTTCGGCCCGCAGCTGCCCGGATTCAGATAAAAAATATGATCCCTGCTGCTTTCCTCGTATTTATGGGAATGCCCGGAAATCACAACATCCGTGCCCTCCGGAATCCTCCGGATCTCTTCCCGGTTATGAATCATGAAAATCCGGAAGCCAAAAAGTTCCAGCTCCCGCTCCGGGGGAAGATGCCCGGTCTGGTTCTGGTCTGCATTTCCCCGGACTGCATACACCGGTGCCACCTCCTCCAGCTGCCTTAAAATTTCCGCCTGACCCACATCCCCCGCATGCAGAATCAGTTCACAGCTTTTCAGTATTTCCGTCACTTCCGGTCTCAACAGCCCGTGTGTATCCGAAATCACTCCTATCCGATGCGCCTCCATGATGCCCTCCTCCGTCTGCCGCTTTATGATCAACTTTTTGTATGACGCCATAGTGGGCAGCTTCTTGTTTCCATGCAAAAACAGCTGTTTACGGCAGGGTCTCCCTTTCATGCGGCCTTTCCCAGGGCTGGCTCCGCCCTCAGCCGGGCGACCGCCGCAGCGGGCAGCGCGACATGGAAACCCGGTCTGTCAGCCCATCCAGTCCGTTGTCCCTGAGATAATCCTGCAGAATGGATTTTGACTGTGTGGATTCCGGTCCGATCATGATCTCTGGCACCAGTTCCTCCCAGCCAATTCCCAGTTTCCCGCACATGGCCTTAAGATCCAGGGGATAATATTTCTTAATCCGTTCTTTGGTGACATGATAGCAGGGCTTTATGGCAAAATCATCCTTCACAAACGGAGAGACTACCAGCCTCACCTCCCGTTCGGACAAAAAAGAGGGATGCTTAAATGCCGCGGAGCAGCTCCACGCATAGTTCATGGCTTTTTTGATATCATCGCTTTTTCCCGACAGCTCTTTCTTCCTTTTTACCAGACGGTAAAACACTCCTGTCAGATTATGTTCTGTCATACTGTCCTGATAGAATACCGTCTGCAGGGACAGCGCCCCTTTGGCCATCTGCTGGAGAAATCTGCCCTGAAACGCAATGCATACACCCCTTCCCCGGTTTCCGTACCGCTCCCACTGGGCGGCGTCATCCCGGTGCAGGGAAAAGCAGGCGGCATAGGAAGAGTAGGAAAATTCCTTTTTCAGCTCTTCCTGGAAAAGTTCCCTCACTGCCATTGCCCGCTCCGAATCCCCCTCCTCTTCCAGTCTTCCGGCGACGGCATCGCACAGGCCGCTCATAAAATACAGCATTTCCTCCGCATCATTCATATTCAGCACATTGTTGACCCGAAGCTGCGCGCTGTGCAGAATGCCATCCAGCGCCTGGAAATCCGTATAATGATACAGAATATGATTTTCATATTCCCCTGCCATGCCTGTCACCTTTCTAAACCTCCCTCAGACCGGAACCCGGAATCCCTGCCCCAGTTCCTGTGCCACTTTTCCGGCCAGTTCCCTGCTGTCTGTAATCTCTTCGTATTCTTCCATGGCCTGGATGATCAGAATCAGCGGATTTACCGCATATCCGTAATCCCTGATCAGCGAAACCAGAACCCTGCGCAGCTTTGAATAGGAAATGGTCTCCGGCACCACATCATTTATCACATGTGGATACTCTGCCCTGAGATTCTCCACCATATAATAGACGCACTGGTTGTTCAGCACTTTGTCTATATTGCGGATAATTGTATCCTTCAGCTCTCCGAACACCGTATTCAGGGCATTCCCATCCTCCATGGCTGCGCAGGCCCGGTGCACCGATATGCCGTTGATCAGAATCTCATACTCATCCGGCCCCAGCCCGTCCAGGTCTCTCATGCGGAAGACCGGAATGACAACGCCCCACTGGTCCGCTATCTGCTGCCGCAGACTGGCCACATGGGGAAATTTCTGCTTCATTTCTTCCAGAAACAGGGGAATCACCTTCTCCCCAAACTGCAAAGTGATAATCTCCGGCAGCGTGCGTTTGTTGATTTCCGCCTTTGTGTCAATACTTGCCTGATTGGGCAGGTTTCTCTTCCCGGGCTCATGCTGGAACAAATAGTCCAGGGAGCAGTCAAGAACCTCCGAAATCCCGTTCAGCATCACCACATCCGGATAACTGCTTCCCCTTTCATACTTGGAAATGGCCTGTTCCGTCACTCCCAGTAAATTTGCCAGCTGCTTCTGTGTGTAGCCTCTCTCCTGCCTGATCTCCTTCAGGCGATTTCCGAATCCTTCCAATGCCATAATCGCACCTCCAATGTATTTGATGCTTCCATTGTAAATGCATTCCGGCCAAAACACAACCAATTATACGGACTATTTTCAGCTCAACCTCAGGTTGATTCCGTTTTTCCATTTTCAGTCGCAGGCGCTGCGGAACTCATCCCAGATTGCCGCGTGCAGGTCCTCCGCTTCCTGGGAAATATTCTGGATAATCTCCCCGGCCGCCGCGTCTTCCGGCAGAACCAGCAATTCTTTCATATCCTCCGAAATATAGGCTTCCGCCGCCTTGTTGCTGCAGTAATATCCCAAAAACTCAAAACATGCCGCCGCGTTTTCCGGCCTGTTGATATAGTCCAGGAACGCATATGCCGCTTCCGCGTTGGGTGCCTGGGAGGGAATAAAACCAGCAATGATTCCAAATCCCAGCCCTTCCTCCGGATACACGATTTTCAGGTCGGGTCTTGCCGTCATGGCCAGGTATACCTGGGAAGTGTAGAGGAATCCCACCGCCGCTTCCCCGCTGATGACAAAATCCTGGGTATTGCTGTCATTGATGACCCGCACATTGGGAGCCAGCTCCTGCATCTTGTCGCCTGCGGCCCGGATCACGTCCAGGTCCTGGGTATTGTAAGACTCTCCCATGGTCTTCAGCGCAATTCCGTTGATCACGCGGTAGTTTGCCGTCAATGCAATATTGTCTTCCAGGGCCGGATTCCACAGATCCCCGTATCCCCTGATCTCCACATCCGTCAGGGCCGGATCATATACCAGCAGGGGAATGCCCGCCCCGTGGGGAATAGTATATGCATTTTCCGGATCATAAAACTGTGACATAAAAACCGGGTTCAGATTTCCGTAATTCTCCATTTTGGAGGTGTCAAGCTTCTGTGCCAGACCTTCTGCAATAACCAGTTCTATGATATAGTCATCCGCAAACACCAGGTCATAGTCGCCTCCCTGGGTTTCCTCCAGCTTTGCCAGCATGTCTTCATCATAACTGAAATTGGAATAATGGATTCTGATTCCCGTCTCTTCTTCAAACCCTGTCAGTATTTCCTGGGGAAACATGCCGTCCCAGGTATACAGATTCAGTTCTCCCCCCGGGGAATCCTGTCCTTCCTCTCCGTTTCCTGCATCTTCTTCCGTTTTTTCACCGGAGTTCTCCTGACTGACACTATTGTCGCTTTCTTTCTGTCCTTCCTCCTGGCCACAGCCTGCAAAAGCCGTCACGGCCATGCCCAATGCCATTGTCACTGCTGCAAATTTCTTCCAATCCTGTCTTTTCATCCTTTTCCTTTCTGCGCGCTGCGGCGCGCATTCATACAGTGGAAAACATTCCATTGTCATGAATCTGTCCGGGAACCTGCATTTTGATTCCCTTTTCCCTCCCCCTGCCCCACCGGCGTTTCTGCCGGCCCCTGCTTGTCATTTTTCCTGCGCTGCCTTACGACAGCTTCACTTCCCGGGCCCCGGATAGCGCTTCATGCGCTGTCCTTCCCTGATGGCTTCTTCCCGGGATGCCTTACGACAGCTTCACTTCCCGGGCTCCGGATAGCGCTTCACGCGCCGCCCTTCCCTGACGGCTTCCTCCCGGGCTGCCTTACGACAGCTTCACTTCCCGGGCCCCGGATGGCGCTTCACGCGCTTCCTTTCCCTGATGGCTTCTTCCGGCCAAGAACCGCGGAACCTGCAATCAGGAGTATCGTCAGGGCCAGCATAATGGTTGCCAGGGCATTGATTTCGGGTGTCACCCCGGTTTTCAGCTTTGTATAAATCTTTACCGGCAGGGTATTCACTTTGGGCCCCGTCACAAAGATACTGATCACCACATCATCAAAAGACATGGCAAACGCCAACATCACCCCGGAAAGGATTCCTGGCAGAATCGCGGGAAATGTCACATCCCAGAATACCCGGAAGGGGGACGCGCCCAGATCCAGTGCCGCTTCCTCCAGCGCCTTATCCATTCCCACCAGTCTTGTGCTCACCATGGAATAAATATAGGGAATACAGAATGCCGTGTGGGCGATCACAAGTGTCAGCATGCCGAAGGGCAGCCCCATCAGCGAAAACACGGACAGAAAAATCATTCCCAGTATGATCTCAGGTATCATGATGGGCAGCATGGAGATCATGGCCACCGCCTCGTTGAGCCGGCTTTTCCTTCTGTATATTCCCACCGCCCCCATGGTGCCGATCACGGCCCCGCACAGGCAGCTTAAAAATGCCAGAATCAGACTGTTTGCCAGAGCCTCCCTGATATCCCTGTCCCGCAATAATTCCCCGTACCATTTCAGTGAAAATCCTCCCCAGACGGACGAGATCTTAGACTCGTTAAAAGAATAAATAACGGTTAAAAGTATTGGTATATACGTAATTGCAGTTATGATTCCCACGTACACAAACGGCCATTTCTTTCTTTTCATGCTGCCTCCTCATTTTCCCGGAAAAACTTCCGGGTCTCACACGATGCCCTCCAGCTTTGATGTCCCGGTTATCCTCCGGTAAAGCCGGATCAGCAAAGTGGTCATTATCATCAGCACAGCCGACAGCGCCGCCGCAAAAGGCTGGTTCCGCCCCTTGGTCAGCTGCTCCTGAATCACGCTTCCCACCAGGACAATCTTGCTGCCCCCCAGAATATCCGCGATAAAAAACAGTCCCATGGATGGAATAAATGTCAGAATGATACCCGACAAAAGTCCAGGCAATGTCATCTTAAAGGTCACGGTCCAGAAAGCCCGGAAGGAAGAAGCCCCCAGGTCCCTGGCCGCCTCCACCAGCGTCCAGTCCATCTTCTCCGCGCTGGAATACACTGCCAGAATCATAAAAGGCAGCAGCGCATACACCATGCCCACCACCACGGCGGGATATGTGTACAAAAGCTTTAAAGGCTTTTCGGTAATGCGCAGCCCCATCAGCACTTTGTCCAGCACCCCGTTGCTGCGGAACACGATAATCCACCCATACAGCCGGATCAGGGCGCTTGTCCAGAACGGAATCATAATCAGCAGCAGCATCCGTTTCTTCCAGACCGCATTCATTCTTGCCATAAAATAGCCGTAGGGATACCCCAGCAGAACCACCAGAACCGTGGACAGGAACGCCAGACGAAAGGACTCCAGAAAGGTGTTCCGATACAGGGGCTCCCCAATCCTCCGGTAATTATCCAGGGTAAAATGAAAATCCACCCCCCAGACCTCTGCCCTGGTGAGAAAGCTCAGCAGAAACATATACAGCATGGGCAGCAGCACAAACAGCAACGTAAAAATATAAATGGGTGCCAGCAACGGCCACTGGGATCCCTTTCCGGCTCCCGCACTCTTTTTCATCATCCATCATCCTCCACTGCCACCGCGTGTTCCGGCCTCCAGCCAATCCTGCACCGGCTGCCTTCCTGCAGTCCCGTATCGATTCCGTAGCGGCTGGCCGTCACCTGTTGTCCGTCTTTTAGCTGAAATAAAATGCGCAGCTGGCCTCCCGCAAAAGATTTTTCCAGCACCGTGGCCTCCCTGACACATTCCCCTTCCCCGTTCATCAGCACATTTTCCGTGCGTATGGCATAAGTGGCGCTGCCCTCCCGGAGAATATTGGCGCTGCCCACAAAACTTGCCACATAGCTTGTCCCAGGATGATAATAAATCTCGTTGGGCGTCCCGGTCTGCTCCAGCACTCCCCTGTTCATAACCGCTATCCGGTCGGACATATTGATGGCTTCTTCCTGGTCATGGGTAATATAAATAAAAGTAATGCCCAGCTGCTTCTGAAGACGTTTCAGTTCCAGCTGCATCTGCCTTCGCAGCTTCAGGTCCAGCGCTCCCAGAGGCTCGTCCAGAAGCAGCACCCTGGGCTCATTCACCACCGCCCGGGCGATGGCAACCCTCTGCCTCTGTCCCCCGGACAACTGCCCCGGCATCCTTTTTCCGAATCCCTCCAGCTGTACCAGTTTAAGCATTTCCTCCACTTTTCCGGCAATCACGTTTTTAGGCATCTTCTTCAGTTTCAGGCCATAGCCGATATTGTCCGCCACACTCATGTGCGGAAACAGGGCATAATTCTGAAACACGGTGTTCACGGACCGCTTATTGGGTTCCAGGTCCGTAATGTCCCTGTTTTCCAGAATCACCCTGCCTCCATCCGGTCTCTCCAGCCCCGCAATGATTCGCAGGGTGGTAGTCTTGCCGCAGCCGGAAGATCCCAGAAGGGTGATAAACTCCCCTCTCTCAATCTCCAGGTCAATTCCCTTCAGGACTTCGGTCTCCCCGAACCCCTTCCATACCCCGCTCAGTTGTAAAATCGTATTTTTTCCCATCTTAAGTTCTCCACAACCTGACCTTTGCATCATATTAATCATACCCAAATTTTCCAAAATGTAAAGGGGTAAAATGAAGCAGGGAAGATTTATCTTCCCTGCTTCATTGATTTAATCCTGATTCCCGCGGGCAATGAGGAAAATAGCCATGCTTGCATGGACATGAAAGCCAATTTTTAATTGGCATGCTAATTTTTAATTAGCATGAGAATTTTTAATTAGCATGCTAATGCCGCCAGGGTCAAAGACCCCGCTGCTCTGCATCGGGGTCTTTGATTGCTTTAAAATTGTATGGGTTCCACCTCCGGGGTCAGCGGCAGCATCTCATACTCCGGAAGACTGTCAATCAGTTCACCCAGGCACTGGGTGGTATTGTAAATCACATCATGGGCCAGCATGACCACCTTCTTTCTTCCCAGGGTGCTGCTGACACCGTTCTGAATCAGCCCTTCCGGTGTGGACTGTTTTACCGCGTCCTCCAGGCTGGCGTTCCAGTCAAAATAAATATAACCCTTTTCCGTCATGGCATCTATGATACCCTGGCGCACATTTTTATTATAGGCATTCACACTGCCTCCCGGAAACCGGAACAGCTTTGCCTCCACGCCGGTGACCTCATACACCGCGTCATAGGCTTTCTGAAAGTCTTCCAGATAACTGTCCACACTCTTATAAATTTCCTGATAGCCATGATAATTGCAGTGAATGCCGATGGTATGCCCTTCCTGCACAATCCTTCTCGCCACTTCGGGATGTTTGACCACATTCTCTCCTACCACAAAGAAAGTTGCCTTGATATTTCTTTCTTTCAGCACATCCAGCACTGCCACGGTGTTGTCCGCAGTCGGACCATCGTCAAACGTCAGGTACATGGTCCTGGGATGAAAATAAGTGTCGATACCTTCCGCAATTCCCTCGGCAAGCTTATCCTGATACTCTCCGGAAGAAAGATTGCCCCGTTCCGTGCGGTTGGACAGAAAACCCGTCTCAATCAGACATGCCGGCACTCCCGCTTCCCGGATCACAAACAGTTCCTCCGTGTCACGGACTTCCCGGTCAAAGGCCCCCGTATGCCCCACGGCTCCTTTGTGCACCAGCTGAGCCAGGCGCCTGCTGCCCTCAGTCTCACCATAATACCAGGTTTCAATCCCGCTTATCTCACTCTCTGTCTCATCACAGGCATTCTGATGAATACTGACATACATGTCGGCATTTCCCGCCTGTGCCTTCTGCACCCGCTCTTCCAGTGACAGCTGTGTGTCATTGTCCTCCCTGACCAGCACGGTCTCATAACCAAGTATATTCAATTTTCCGGAAAGCCTGTTGGCAATCTCCAGATTCACCTGACTTTCCAGCACATTATCCCTGCTGCATCCCTCGTCTTCCCCGCCATGTCCCGGATCAATAAAGATACGGGGATTGTGGGACTCCGTCTCATCCTGACGGGTCAGGACATCATTGGCAGGCGGCTGCGCCGGTTCTCCCAGCACATCTGCCGGCTGGCTTTCCCCTGCGCTTTCTGCCACCGGTGTCTGTGCAAACACGCCGAAAAACCGGGATGCAATCAGATACCGAATCCCTCCCACACACAGAAAAAGGACTCCGCAGGCCGCCGCCAGCAGGATGGCCGCCCTCCCCATAATTTTCCTTCTCATTCTGCGCTTTCTCATCATGCGCTTACTGGCACTTCCTCCCCTGCCACTTCCGGCATTATATTCCCTTACTCTATTGTCATGCGGTCTTATCCTGATAAGCTCCACATCTCTTCCCTTCTGTCCTCTGTATCTTTCCTCTATGTACATACCGCACCCCTTTTCCTTCGCATTGCCCCGGTCAGCCTCTTCCAAATTTCACAATATGAAACGGGTATGCTTCTCCCCTGCTCCCGCGCCGGGTGCATGCTGCGTCAGCAACAATTTTCCATACGCACCCGTGTGCAATCGAGTAGGTGAATGCCCTTCTCCCCTGCTCGCCGCGCGGGGCGCGTGCTGCTTTCGCTGCTAATTTCCTTACGCGCCCCTGCGCATAAAAAAGCTCCCCTTCATCTGTATATACAGCATACCGGAAAGCTTCATCATATTGACATCCTTTTTGTATACTAACTTCATCCTTTTTACATCAAAGTTGTAAACTGGAACGTGTCCGAAAATGCTTTCTGTCAGATTTACGTCATGGTTTACATTCACATTCATCCACAAGGCAAATCCGTGCGGTCCTTTCACCTGGATATTTTCAGGAATAACTCATTGATTCCCTCATAAAATCCTATGGTCACAATCATGCGTTCCTCCTCCATCCCGGCAAAACTGTATTTTTTAAAATAAGGGGTATTTTCCGACAGCGGATTCGCGTTTTCATACTCCCCGGGTTCCTCCAGTCCCATGTACTCCGCCCATGCCGCCGCAATGGCGTCCGCATCCACCATGTCCCAGGACGTGATTTCCGTTCTCACATAAAATTCATAGATCTTCCCGGTATCCGCATCCACATATGCGTCCAGCAGGCGGTTTTCCTTATTGGCATTCTGCAGGGCAGTGTCCAGACTGATTTTCCACACCAGCACATTATTCCAGGGCTCCGGCACGTCAAATGCGGAATACATCTCCGCGCTGTAGGAAGACTCTGCCAGTTCCATAATCTTTTCCGGCAATATCCCCAGCTCTTTTAATTCCCGGACACCCTGGTTGCACAGTTCAACCCCGGCGTTTCGGGACATATCCTGTCCGCCCGTGTCGTTCTTGTTTGCCACCAAAGCATAATTGCCGGTCAGATCCTGATAATCCAGATCCGTCCTGGCCATGGCGCTCTGCTCGCTCTCCGGCAAAATCTGGTTATTCAGACATTTTGACAACAGAAATACCTTTTCATTATTGTCCAGGGAATAACGGTATCCTTCCGTTCCCATCTCCGTCTCCTGGGTCTGAACCTGGTTCAGGATTCCGTTATCCCGGTAACGGGCCAGCTCCTCCGGCCCCCAGACTGCCAGCGCCACAATGATCGCGGTACCCGGAACCAGCAGCAGACCGATTTTCTGCCACCAGGCCCGGAAAATTTTATGAAATTCCATGGGTTTCGTCTGTCTTTTCCGTCTCATGCCCTTCCTCTGCTTTATCTCCGCCTGCTGTTCCTTCCCCGGTTTTCGGCTTCCCTGTCTTTTCTCCGTTATCCCCTTCTCCCCGGGAAGCTGCAGCATCTCCTTCCATCCGGCCACAAGTATCTGCTTTTACCGCTTCTTCCGGATCTTCCTCTTTTTCGGTTTCCGCTTTCACCGTTTCTCCCGGACCTGTCTCCTCTTCGGTTTCCGCTTTTACCGCTTCCTCCGGATCTTCCTCCTCTTCGGTTTCCGCTTTCACCGTTTCTCCCGGACCTGCCTCTTCTTCGGTTTCTGTTTTCACCGCTTCTCCCGGTTTTTCCCCCTCTTCTCCGCTCTCTGCTTTCCCGGTTTTTTCTGCCGGCTCCTCCGCATCCGGAATTTCAAACCAGATGCTGGTTCCCTTTCCCACGGTACTTTCGATTGTCAGCTCGCTCTCATGCAGCCGCAGAATCTCCACACACAAGGCCAGTCCCAGACCCGCGCCGTTTTTGCCCCGGGACCGGGACTTATCCACCATATAAAAAGCTTCTGTCACCTTCTTTAATTCTTCCTCCGGAATCCCCACGCCGGAGTCTTTCACACAGAAGGCATACGCCCCCGGAACCCGTTTTCCAAATACCTCCACAAGCCCCCCTGCCTCGGAAGCCTTGCAGGCATTGTCCACCAGATTCAGCAAAACGGATTTCAGCAGATTTGCCTCCGCATACACTGCTCCCGCCCCAAAAGAGATGCGCAGTTTTTGCTCCATCCCCCCGGAAAACATGGTTTTCAGATACTCAAATATCTGTTTTGCGGCCACCGGCTGGCGTTGTATTTCATCCCGTTTCGTCACAATAATATCCAGCAGCCGGAAAGACATATTCTCCAGCCGCTTTCCCTCTGTGTAAATGTAATTGGCAGAGAGAAAGTGTTTTTCCTCGTCCAGTTTCCGGGAACGCAGAAGATCCGCGTAGCCTATGATAGCCGTCAGGGGTGTTTTCAGCTCATGGGCAAACGCCGCAATAAAATCCTCCCTTGCCCTGACCTCTTCCTGCAGCTCCCCAATGGTTCCCTCCAGCACATTGGCCATGCTGTTGAAATCCAAAGTCAGCTGCCCCAGTTCATCGCTGCTGATCTGGCTGGCCCTGTGGCTGTAATCCCCCTCTGCCATCCTTCTGGTGGCATGAGTCAGCAGCCGTATGGGTTTTGTGAGCCAGGTACAGATCAAAAACATCACTGCGGTACTGCATACCAGCATGGCCAGCGTCACCCGCCGGTACAATGCAAAACCGGCGGCCCGTTCTTCAAATACCTCGGTCACATCCTCCAGTGTCTCCAGGTACAGATTTCTGTCCAGAGCGTTGACCTGAATTCCTGTATATATGTAATAGCGCTCCCCCTGGGGAATCACCTGCCAGATGCGCAGGTCCTTCCTGATCAGATCCAGAAGTCCGGTTTCCTCGGGAAAGTCCACACTCATATACAAAACTTCCATCTCCTCGTCGGACAGTCTCAGGCGGCGGCCCGATCCCCTTCCGCTGCTCTCCAGCTTGGACCCGATCTGTTCCACTGCCGCATCCTGCAGCACATTGTACTTGGTGGGGACATTCAGCGCCGCCGTCTCAAAGGCAAAACGCAGAATATTGCTGTCATCCAGCGCCTGGGAAACCTCTCTGTCCAGGGAGGTCTGGAACACGGAATTCACAAAAACAAAACCGCTGAGTCCAAAGGCCACAGCCATGATTATGATGGTCCACAGCAAAATCTTGTATACAAATTTCATAGTCAGATTTCCAGCCGGTAGCCTATCTTATACACCGCCACCAGATTCTCCTCCCAGCCCATCTTCCTGCGCAGCCTCTGAACATGCAGGTCCAGGGTGCGGCTGTCTGCCAGATACTCGTCCCCCCACACTTTTTCATACAGATTTTCACGAAACAATGCTATGTTTTTATTGCTGATGAATAATACCAGCAGCCCATATTCCTTGTTGGTCAGCACCACAGGCTTCCCCGCCCTGGTCACTTTCCGGGCCTCCGTATCCACCACCACGTCCCCTGCGGTGAGAATGGTCTCCGTCTTGTTATAGCGCCGCAGAACCACCTCCACCCGGGCTATCAGCTCCACCACGTCAAAAGGCTTCACAAGATAATCCTCGGCCCCCAGCTTCAGCCCCTTCACCCGGTCCTTCACCTCATGTCTGGCCGTGATGAAAATCACCGGCACCTTCAGGGGCCTGATATATTCCATTATGTCAAATCCATCTGCCCCCGGAAGCATAATGTCCAGCAAAATCAGGTCAAAATTCTCCGACTCGATCAGATCCAGCGCCTCCAGTCCATCCTGCACAGTCTTACACTGGTATCCCGCCGCCGACAAGTTGATATCAATCAGGTCGCAGATCGGTTTTTCGTCATCCACAATCAGTATCTTGATCATTCCTCTTTTGTCCACCCCCAGTAATCCCTGATACTCCACACCAGTTCTCCCACCGTATCCAGTTCCGTGCACTGATAGCTCCCGGAAAAATCCGTGTCCTCCGCGAATCCATCCGTGCGCTGGTAATAAATATGGCACTTTGTGTCGATGGCAAGCTCACCCTCCGGCCCGGAATAACTGTATCTGGCCAGCACCAGAATGTCCTTCATGCCATCCCCGTCCAGATCCCTGCAGGTCATTCCCTTCAGGGCATAGAGATTGTCATAATCCTCCATGGGCTGAAAACTCCACACAATATATCCCTGTTCATTCACCAGGTAAATCATAAACACATCATATTCCGCCATGCTTAAAACACCCGGCACCACCCGGAGTTTTCCCTGCTTCTCAAAAGTGCGCAGATAATTCTGCTCCTCAATAATCCGGAATCCGTTGTCCAGCAGTTCCTCCAGTGTGGTTGCCGTGTACAGCACTTCCGTGGAATTCCCATCCCTCACATAAGAAGCAATAAAATCCGCGCTCTTGTTCATGCTGAAGCGGTTTATTTTATCGGAGATTCTCCAGTCACGGTAAAACTGTCCCTCCCTCTGGAAAAGCACATCCCCCACCTTAAAAGTCTGTCCCGCATATTCTCCCTCACCGTTCTCACAGTTGGTAATCAGCACAATATCCGTCAGTCCGTCATGGTTCAGATCCTGAAAAGACACCGCGGCAATATCCTTTGTAGGCTGTTCCAGCTGCTCCAGATATTTGTAATTTGTCTCCAGCTGGTCCGTCTTGTAAAGAACCTTTCCCTCACTGTCTGCAATCAGCACTGCCAGCCTGTGGTACTCCCGGTGCATAATGGGCAGAAAAGTCAGTTCCTCCTCCCCGAAGCTCTCCAGCACCACCGGAAAACTCTGGGATTCCATCTTTTCATACCCGTTTGCCTCCACGTCCTCCACACTTTCTATGGCCGAAAAACATGCCTGATATGCCTGGTACTTCTGTGCCAGTACCTTCACCGCCTCGCCCTGGGCCGAAACCCTTCCCAACGGCAGCAGACATATGCAGACACAGGCCATTGCCGGCATTGACATCCACCTCTTCCTCACTGACATCTCCTTTCCCGCCTCGCCAGGCGCCAGTGCCCTGCCCTGAAAGTCTTCTTGTTGTCAGTATAACCCCACATTGCATCATTTTTGCAACGATTCGTCCCGCTTCCGGCAGCAAATCCATTTTTCGTAAAATCCCTGCCTCCATTGCATGATTCCTCTCTTAATGCTATACTGGAAATACGGCGGCAGCCCCGGTTCATTTCATCCGGGGAAGCCGGAAAGGAAACCCCCGCCCCGGCCCTGACCCCGGAGACATCACGCACAAACGGAGACAATGAACGCATATGAAAAAAGATCTGACCCAGGGAAACGTAACCAGAAACATGCTTCTTTTCGCAGGCCCCATGATACTGGGCAATCTCCTCCAGCAATTTTACAATATCGCCGATTCCCTTATCGTAGGCCGGTTCCTGGGCCCGGATGCCCTGGCGGCAGTGGGCTCCGCCTACACCCTGATGACCTTTCTCACATCCATTCTGATCGGTATGTGCATGGGAAGCGGCGCCCTTTTTTCCTATTATTTCGGGAAAAAAGAGGAGACAAAAATGAAAGACTGCATGCGGCTGTCCTTCCTTCTCACCGGAGGGGCCACCCTGCTGCTCAATGTGCTGGTGATGCTGTTCTGTGATCCCATCCTGCGCCTTCTGCAGGTTCCGGCAGAACTTCTGGAAATGATGCATACTTATGTCTGGATTATTTTCATGGGACTTATTTTTGTATTTTTCTATAATTACTTCACCTATCTCCTGCGGGCCGTGGGTAACTCGGTGGTTCCTCTTTATTTTCTGGGCGCCACGGCCCTGCTGAATGTGGTGCTGGACATTGTCTTTGTAGTGGCATGCAAGTGGGGCATCGCAGGGGCAGCGGCCGCAACCGTGATTGCCCAGGCGCTGTCGGGCATGGGTCTTATGGCATATACCTGGATGAAGGAGCCGAATCTGCGCTTTGACCTCCGGCGCTTTTCTTTTTCCAAAGATACGGCGGTGGAAATTCTCCGCTTTGCATTTTCCTCCTCCATCCAGCAGTCCGTGATGAATTTCGGAATTCTGATGATCCAGGGACTGGTAAACAGCTTCGGCGCGCAGGTGATGGCCGCATTTGCCGCCGCCGTGAAAATCGATTCCTTTGCCTACATGCCCGCCCAGGAATTCGGCAATGCCTTTTCCCTGTTCATTTCCCAGAACCACGGAGCCGGTGAGAATGCAAGGGTACGGCAGGGCATGAAAAGCGCCGTCAGGGTATCCATGGCATTCTGCGTGGCCATATCCCTTCTGGTCTTTGTCCTGGCCCCTTATCTGATGCTGCTGTTCATCGATCCCGCAAAAACCGCCATTATCGCCATCGGCGCAGGATATCTGCGGGTGGAAGGCGCTTTCTACTGCGGGATCGGGGTGCTGTTCCTGCTGTACGGCTACTACCGCGGCATCAACCGGCCGGAAATGTCCCTGGTGCTCACCATCATTTCCCTGGGCACAAGGGTTATTCTGGCCTATGTGCTGGCTCCCATCCCGCAAATCGGCGTGACCGGTATCTGGAGCGCCATTCCCATCGGCTGGGTTCTTGCGGATATCACGGGAATCCTTTATCTGAAACATCTGGAAAAAAGCAGATAATCCATGTCGTTGAAAAAATGCGCGCGGGGTGCATGTTGCGCCAGCAACAATTTTCCTTATGCACCCCTGCAAAATCGAGTAGAGAAGATTCATCTTCCTCTACTCGCTGCGCACCCCGTACGCCGCTTCAGCGGCATAATTCCAAGTGCGGGGAGCCGCACTTTGTGTACGGGCCTGTAAAATCGAGTAGGGGAATGCCCTTCTCCTCTACTCGCCGCGCGGGGTGCATGTTGCGCCAGCAACAATTTTCCTTATGCACCCCTGCGCATAAAAAGGACAGTCATGGGGTGACTGTCCTTTTTAGAGAAGGTATTTCTTATGGGGTATAGCAAAAACTATATAATGTATTGGGGGTTACGAGTAATATCATACCATTAAGCCACCTTTTTGCCAATTCCCAAAACTAACAAAATAAACAAAAAATTCTTTTCACTTTTGTGTATTTTGTCCATTACAAATCTCACATTTCATCCAGAATACCGCTTGACACAGAATTTACCGGATTTTCCGCAAACAATCCCTCAAATTCTTCCCTGCCGATCTTCTCCTTCTCCAAAAGCAGCTTCGCGCAGGCATGCAGTACGTTTTCCTTTTCCAGGATAATGCCTTTGGCCCTGGAGTAGCATCCGTCGATAATGGATTTGACTTCCCTGTCAATCTCCCCGGAAACCGACTCGCTGTGCCCCTTCGCATGCGCAAGGTCCCGGCCGATAAACACTTCGTCATCATCATCATCATAGCAGATTACGCCGATATTCTCCGACATGCCGTAGCGCGTCACCATCCTGCGCGCCACTTTGGTTGCCTTCTTGATGTCGCTGGAAGCCCCCGTGGTAATGTCCCCGAATATGATTTCCTCCGCAATCCGTCCCCCCAGGGAGACCATGATCTGCTGCAGCATCTGGTTTTTGGTCAGGAACATTTCGTCTTTCTCCGGAAGCGGCATGGTATAGCCCGCAGCCCCTGCCCCGGTGGGAATAATGGACACCGTGTACACCGGCCCCACATCCGGCAGCACATGGAACAGAATCGCATGCCCTGCCTCATGGTAGGCCGTGATCTTCTTTTCCTTCTCCGAAATAACCCGGCTCTTTTTCTCCGCCCCGATGCCTACCTTCACAAAGGCCTTCCTGATGTCTTCCTGCACCACAAAATTCTTGCCCTGCTTCGCCGCGTTGATGGCGGCTTCATTCATCAGGTTTTCCAGGTCTGCCCCTGTAAAGCCTGCCGTGGTCTGGGCCACCTGTTTTAAATCCACATCCTCTGCCAGCGGCTTGTTTTTGGAATGCACCTTCAGGATATCTTCCCTGCCGCTGATATCCGGCGTGCCCACTGCCACCTTCCTGTCAAAACGTCCGGGACGCAGAATGGCAGGATCCAGAATATCCACTCTGTTGGTTGCCGCCATGACAATGATTCCCTCATTGATGCCGAAACCGTCCATCTCCACCAGCAGCTGGTTCAGCGTCTGCTCCCGCTCGTCATGTCCGCCTCCCATACCGGTGCCCCGCCTCCTTGCCACCGCGTCGATCTCGTCGATAAACACAATGCAGGGAGAATTCTTCTTGGCCTCCTCAAACAGGTCCCGGACCCGGGACGCGCCCACACCCACAAACATTTCCACAAAATCGGAACCGGAAATGCTGAAAAAAGGTACGCCGGCCTCTCCGGCCACAGCCTTGGCCAGCAGCGTCTTACCGGTTCCGGGAGGTCCCTCCAGCAATACGCCTTTCGGAATCCTGGCACCCACCTTTGTGTACTTGCCCGGCGCCTTTAAGAAATCCACGATCTCTTTCAGCTCTTCCTTTTCTTCCTTCAGTCCTGCCACCTGCGCAAATGTAATATTTTTATCCCCCATGGACAGTCTGGCCCGGCTCTTGCCGAAATTCATCATCTTGCTGTTGTTGCCCCCGGCATTCTGGGCATTGACCATCATGAAGAGAAAAATTCCCACTGCCAGCACAATCAGCATGGGCACCAGGGTGGTCAGCACCCAGCCCTCCCTGGGAACATCCTTCACCTGCGGGTCAAAACCATATGACCTGACCAGATTTTCCGCCTCCACAATGTCCGTCACATAAAGCTTCATGTCGGCACCGTTTTTCAGTTCCACCCGCAGATATCCCGTGGGCGCCTCCGCGTTGGGATTGACGGTCACCTCCTGCACCCTTCCGGCCTCCAGGTCATTCACAAACTGTTCCCGGGTGTACTTGTCATCCGCGCCGTTCAGGGTAGTCAGCACTGCCACACCCATCAGAAGCAACATGATAAAAAGAAAATACGAATTAAATCCTCTACTGTTCTGCCTCAACTCGCAAGCCTCCTAGCTTATTTCTGAACCAGCCTGTACTTTATACTGCCCCTATGCCGGATCCTGGTCAAACTCCACCACACCGATATAAGGCAGATTGCGGTATCTCTGATCATAGTCCAGCCCGTATCCCACCACAAATTCATCCGGGATCTGGAAACCGGTATAATCCACCTCCACATCCACCACACGCCTCTCCGGCTTGTCAAGCAAGGTACACAGACTCAGGGATTCCGGTCCCCTTGCCCAGAGCATCTCCAGCAGATAGCTCAAAGTTCTGCCGCTGTCCACAATATCTTCCACCACAATCACGTTTTTATCCTTGATGGGGTCGTCCAGGTCCTTTACAATTTTTACCACGCCCCCGGACGTTGTTCCGCTTCCGTAACTGGACACCGCCATAAAATCCAGGGATACCGGCACCGTGATCCGTTTCGCAAGCTCACACATGAAAAAGCTTCCACCCTTCAGCACACAGATCAGATGCACCTGTTTCCCCGCATAGTCCCTGCTGATCTGTTCCCCCATCAGCTGAATCTTCGCGTCCACCTCTTCTTCTGTCAAAAGTACCTTAATGTGTTCCGACATTTTTCTCCTCCGTTTTGCTCTTCCCTTCTTGTTCCCCGGACAATAGTCTTACCCGTAAAATACGTTCCGTATTTTCGTTTACCTTAAAGTATTCGCTGATTCTGTGGCCTGCCACCCACAGCACATGGCTTCCTGACACCAGAAGAGGCATCCTGTCCCTGGCCTGCCTGGGTATCTTCTCCGCAATCATATAATCCTTCAGGGACTTATGCGCCATGCCGCCTTTTCCATCCGCTATGGTGAGGAAATCGCCCCTGCGCCGGGTACGAATCTCCAGGGATTCCTCAATTTTATCATAATCAAACCATTTCGTATACTGATTTTGGGGAACTTCCTGACCTTTTTTTATAAAAAGTCCAAATAACTCTATCTTTCCCCCCTTTTCCAGATCGTAAACGGCAGGATGCGCAAATATTTCCTCCGTCAGCCGGACAATGGCAAAATCCGCCCCGGCTCCCCCCATTTCCTCCCCTGCCCCTGTCTCCAGTATCACTTCCCCATACTGGCGCCGTGCCAGAATGCCAAAGGGAAGGCGGATGGATCTGTTCTCTTTTTTTTCAAAGAGCGACATTGTGTCCCGGACATGCACCGCCCCAATATCCTTTCCCGTGGGCGACATTTTTTTCAGCAGAAAATGGATGATTCTTTTCTGTAAAACCGAATGGATTTTTCCGAAGCCCTCCGCATCCACCGCATAATACCCATCCCCTGCCTTACAGCATTCCTCCAGGGCGCTTTTTGTCTGCTGCTCCAGATAGGCTTCCGTCTCCCGCAGAATTTCCGCGGTCTGCCCCATATGCGCCGTCACGCCGCCCGTGATCTCCCGCTCCGCAAAAGGCAGAATATGATGGCGGATACGGTTCCTGCAGTACGCGTCCCCGCTGTTGGTGCTGTCCGTGCGCCAGGGAATCTGCCTTTTTCCCAGATAGGCCTCCACCTCCCGCCGCTCCAGGCAGAGAATGGGCCGGATGATATCCCCCCGCACCGGCGGGATTCCCCCCAGTCCCCTGATTCCGCTGCCCCGGAACAAGTGAAACAGCATAGTCTCCGCGTTGTCGTCCAGATTATGCGCTACCGCAATCCTGGCTCCCCCCATCTTTCGGGCCGCCTCACAGAATGCCTCATACCGCACCCGCCGCCCCGCATCTTCCGGTGAGATCTTTTCCCTGGCCGCCAGGGCCGGCACATCTGCGGTAGTCAGGAAAAAGGGGATTCCCCTTTCCCTGCAGATACCTTCCACAAATTCCGCATCGGCTCCGGCCTCCGGACGAATCCCGTGATTCACATGTACTACCGCCAGGGAAATGGGCTTCTTCTCCCCAAAGGCAAGCAGCAAAAATAAAAGGCAGACGGAGTCCGCCCCTCCTGATACGCCCGCCACAATGTGGTCCCCGGGAGCCACCATATGATATTTTTCCATATAGGAAAATACCTTCTTTTCCGTTTCCTGCCAGTTGTCCATATGTCCATGTTATCTCAAAAGACGGAAAAAGTCAACAAATCAGGTCTCCCATATGCCGATTACGCCTATTGTCATGTCGTCCTGGATTTTCCCTCCGCTGGCATGGAGCGCGATGCGCAGCAGCCTCTCTGCCATCTCGTTGGGATTGCGGTCCTGGATGCCCGCAATGATGCTCAGCATTGTATTTTCTCCCTCCTCCCCTCCGAAAGCATCCACCACACCGTCGGAAACCATGATTAAATAGTCCCCATCCTGCAGTTTTTTGCATACCGGTTCTACCTCCACCTGGCCGAAAATGCCCAGGGGAAGATTTCCCATGGCCATCTGCTCCACATCCTGGGATCTTTTCAGAAAAGTTACCGCGCCTCCCACCTTTCTCAGCTGCAGGCTCCCCTGGTACAGATCGATGTCACAGATATCCAGTGTGGGATGATTAGCATCCTCCCCCGTCACAAACAATGCTGTGTTCACCATATTGATGGCCGCGTCCATCCCATAGCCTGCCTCCAGCATTTTCTCCATCAGGTCCAGCACCTTCTCGCTGTCCCTGGCCGCCCTCTCCCCGGAGCCCGTGCCATCGGAGAGCATCACCGTCACACGCCCTTTTTCCGCCTCCAGCACCGCGTAATTATCTCCCGAAACAGGCTCGGACTCCTTTACGGCTTTGGAAAATCCTGTCAGCACTAAAAACCCCGCTTCCTCCTCCAGAATAAAGCTCTGCGGAACCGTCTCCACAAGGCTGGGACTGGACACCGAAGGCACGAATCTCTTGTCCAGCAGAACCGAGATCATATCCGCCGCGTCTTCCGCGGGCACCTTCTCCCCCTTCCGGGTGTTCATTGTCAGGACAATGGCCCTCCGGCCATCCTCCCTGGGCAGATAGCAGGGATTTTCCACCCGGATTCCTTCTTCTGCCAGAGCCTGCACCAGAATTCTTCTCTTTTTTCCTTCCATGGGCAAAAATGCAAGCACCTCGCTGGCCGCCTCTGCCATGATCTTCGCCACTTCACTCAGATGCCCGCTGATAATCCGGCGGTTTTCCCAGAGTCTGTGCTCCAGCAAAACCGTCTCCCGACTATCCTGTTCCGGCTCAAATTCCCCGTCGTAACTCTTTGCCAGCTCGAAAAAGCTGTCCGCATAATTTAAAAGCCTGCGTCTGCACAAGTCAGATACCTGCGCCGTCTGCAGTTCCTTTTCCTCCCCTTTGCGTCTTATCACGCCAAGCCACCCCTTTCCGCCATGCATCTTTGTCTTTCACGGCAGTACCATTATAGGGACGCTTCCGCGTGATTTTTGTCAAAATCGCACACCTGTCTCCTTAAAGTTTTGCGACAAAAAAAGCGGAAGCTTCATGCTCCCGCCTAATCCCTCTGTTTAAAAAGAATCTCATCTTCATATACCATGCCCAGTTTCTCCCTGGCCACATTTTCAATATAACCTTTTGTCTGCACTTCCTTGCCGAAGGCCTCGATCTCTTCCCTCCGTCTGTTTTCCGCCTCAATCTGCGTGTTCAGGTTTCCCAGTTCCGTCTCTTTTGCATCAATCTTACGCTGCAGCTCCAGGCTTCCCACCTGAACCAGAATCAGAATCAGCAGCAGAACCACCGTAACCAGGAACATGCTGAACCGGTTCTGCGGTCTCTTCCGATATGCAACTTTTCTCTGCCTTGCCATGTCCCCACCTCCATCCACGGCTGTCTCAGACTTTAATATTCATTTTAAGTTCTTTCAGGAAAAACGTCAACTTATTTTTTATGACCTTTTTCTGTTTTCTGAAAATCCGGCGGCTTCCTTTTCCTGCCCTGACAAAGGCGCGCCGGAACGGCCGGCTGATTCCCAGAAGCAGTTTTCCCAGCAGCCCCAGAATCTTTGTCAGCGTCAGGGATACATATTTCACCAGCAGCGGACTGACCAGCTTGCTGTAGAAAAGCATTCCGGTCACGGCACCCAGGACCGCAAACCATCTGAGCGTCCCGTTGCTCTCATGGTACATCAGCAGAAAAACTTCCGCGCCGCAGTAGACCCAGAATATAAAATCCTCCACCGACACGCAAAAGGAACCATGGGGAATCACCCTCCTTATGATCCGCAGGATATCATACACAAAAGTGACAAAAACGCCCATGATCAGGGAATGCAGTAAAAATACGCCCTCGCTTACCATATTCTTCAGCGGAACAGCCGCGCCAGCAATGATTCGTTTTTGTGCCCTGCGTTTACCACATCGGAATAAGTAAAACTGTCGATCTTGCCGTCAATGTCCACCTCTCCTTTTTCCAGCGTCAGCCTGCTGACATGAAGATCATTGCCCTTTATCATCAGCATTCCCTGTTCCGTCTCCAGAAGAATTTCGTGTATGTCAAATGAAAGTACATCATTCACGCCGTTGACGGTACAGTTTCTCCGGTTTGTCATCGTCACCTTATGCGCCCGCGTGCTTCCGCTCAAATCCTCCATAAGCCCCTCCATACCCAGAAACCGTCACCTGAAGAACAGTCTTCTCCAAAGTTTTCTTTGCCTTGTATATATATGAGGGGCCGGCGGAAAATAGAACTCCGGATCCGGCTTTTCCGCCATTTCTCACAGATAACGGAACAATTCCTTCGCCTCGTCCTTTTTCACCGTCTCCTGCACGTCCAGCACTTCCACCTTCACCTCTTTGTTCCCGAAGGAAATGGTTATGATATCCCCCTGCTTCACTTCCGCGGATGCCTTGGCTGTCCTGTCATTGATCATCACACGCCCGCTGTCGCACGCCTCATTGGCCACGGTACGGCGCTTGATCAGCCTGGATACCTTTAAATACTTATCCAATCTCATAATCCACTGTCTCCTGTTTTCGTTCCATCCTTCCATGCCCGCCGGCTCCTGTCTGCGGCAGGGCAGTTTTTTGTCTATGACTAAAAAACCCGGTTTATGTTCATCCGTGCAAACCGTCCGAACATTCAACCGGGTTTCCTATCAGACCTTTATTCCTTCCATGATGACAAGATGGCCATTCTCTCCTATATGGCCATCCTGCCATAATACGGCAGGCGAATTACTCGTTCACCATATCCTTTAATGCCTTGCCGGCCTTAAACTTAGGTGCCTTGGATGCAGCGATGGTGATTGTCTCCTTGGTCTGGGGATTCCTCCCCTCCCTGGCTGCCCTCTCGGATACCTCAAAGGTGCCGAACCCGACTAACTGAACTTTTCCACCCTTCTTCAGTTCCTCAGCCACAACGTCTGTGAAAGCCTTCAAAACCTTTTCCGTGTCTTTTCTGGAAATCCCGGACTGCTCGGCCATGGCAACGATTAATTCTGTTTTGTTCATATTGATCCTCCTATATGAGTTTGCATTTTGTACATTTCATTACGAAACTGTTCCCTCTGAAACGTCTATAAATATATATATATGGTTTTATCTGGTTTGTCAAGGCATTTTCCGGACAAACTGCGAAAAACATGGGCTGTCCGCAGTGTTTTTCCCCGCCCCCGGAAAGGCTTGTAAAAGCACGCTTAATCCCCTTCACCCGGTTCCGGCGTGGGCTTGAAAGGTGGTGTGGGCACCGGCGTGGGACTGGGTGTGGGCGCCGGGGGCGGTGTGGGCTCCGGGGTGGGACTGGGTGTGGGCGCAGGAGACGGCGTGGGACTGGGCGTGGATTCCTCCCCGTCTCCCGGTGTGGGACTGGGACTCGGGCTGGGGCTTTCTTTCTTCTCGTCATCTTCCTCCGAACCGTATTTTTCCAGTTCCGCAAATGTGTAGGAAATATCCTTTTCTTCCCCGTCCACTTCCACCGTATAGCTTCTGGTTTCGTATCCCTGCTTTCTCAGAATAATGACATGGGAGCCCTCCTCTTTCCGGAAGCTGCAGGGCGAAATTCCCACATAATGTCCGTCCAGATATACTTCCACCCCTTCCGGCGCATCTATATTCACCCGGTAATACCCCGTTGTGGTATCCACGACAGTGGAACTGGAGGACTCGGAATCGCTCTCCTCCTCTTCTGTCCCGCTTACCTCGTCCAGCGCCACGTCAATGGCAGCCGACTCCTGGGACACACGGATATACTGTGTGATGGACTGGTATCCCTCCGCCCGGACAATCATCTGGTGCAGGCCGTATTCCAGAGTAACAGGGCCGGATGTGTCCACCGCCTCCCCGTCAATGTACAGCTCCGCGTCGGTGGGACTCACCGTGAAAAATACCATGCCTGTCTGAGGTTCCGGCACCTCCAGGTCACCGATGTCCAGCGCGGTCTCCTCGTTTCGCTTTATGGAAACTTCTTTGATGCCCCCGCCCCCCTTGTTGCTGATGTTCACCTGATAATCCCCCTCCGGTACCAGAAGCAGCATTTCCTCCGTGATGCGCTGTATCAGCGACTGTCCCACTTCTATCCAGCCGCCCACAAATTTCTCGTCATTTACCAGGCGCAGATAGCCATGCCCCTTTTCCACCCGGACAGAGAAAATCTGATTGCCTATCCCCTGGAAACTCAGCACATCCGCGGCATTCAGATCCATCAGTTCCACATTTTTACCGTCCGACAGATACTGGGTATTGGAAGTCAGCTTGTACACTTCGTCCCCCAGCAGCACTTCTCCCCTTACGGCATTCATCTCATACCGTTCCGCGTTTTCAAAAACCCAGCTTTTTGACGACAGCCGCAGGGAAGTGAGGTGCTTTTCCGATTTCAGGAAAGTCACATCCACAATATCCCCCTTCTGAACTTGTTCCTGGGAAATGGCCGATCCGTATTTATCATACAGTCTTGTGGTTCCATCCAGGGAGAGGGTATATTTTCGTCCCAATTCCAGATTCAGGAATGTCATCGTGCTTTCTTCTTCATTTATATCTGACAGAACGGCCGTATCTGCCGAGTCAAAGCTCTCCGGCCCCGTGACCACAAATCCGGTGTCCACTCTCTCCGGTTCCGGCGATTCTCCTCCGGTTCCTCTGTCCCCGTTACCCGCAAAAGGCGTTGCGCAGCCCGAAAGTGACAGGAGTGTCACAATAATGGGCAGAAGTGTGCGCAGCGCCGTTTTCATTGTTTTTCTATGATTGTCTCCTCTTTTTTTCATACAGTCCTCTTGGTATCTCTTCCTTTGCCCTGATCTGCCCGGTTTCTTCTCAGACCTTCCGGAAAACTTCATCCAGAAAACGCTGTTTCTCTTTTTCCTGGGCAATGACCCTCTCCAGTTTCTCCTGATTTTTCCCCGGAATCCATGCCTTTCCGGAATTATAATAAAAGTTCACGATCTTCCAGAACTTTTCCGGGTAGGCCAGCCGGTAGTACAGGTCTATCCAGCCCGGCGCAGTTATCATTCTCTCTTTTTCATAAGTTTCCAGCAAATCCATTCCCAGCGGTATGGACCAGTTTCCCTTCTCCAGAAGCTTCCGCAGCAGCAGGTATAAATCCCTGACAGGATTATCCCGGATGCACTTCTCAAAATTAACCACAAACCAGCTGCCTGCTCCCTGCAGAATATTATGATATTGATAATCACCATGACAGAAGGATACTGCCTCTTCCTCTCCCGGGCGCTGATCCGCGAATACCGGTTCGTATTTTCCCCACTCCTCCGTCACCCGGAGCGCCTGCTCCAGAAAGGCGTCCAGGACACCGCGCAGACTGAGCTCAAACCATGTTTTCTGTTTTTTCTGCTGCAGATATTTCCTGACCCGCTTCAGTTCCCGGTTTCGTTTCTCATATTCCTTCCCCGGGGAAAATACTTTCGGCATCTCCTGTCCGTCCGGCATAATCAGCATATTTTCATGGAGCCTGGCCAGAATCCTGACTGCCTCCCGGCACTCTTCCCTGTCGTGGATACAGCATTCCCTGCCCTCCTGCCAGGTCTTCAGCACATATTTGACACCGTCGCCGTCCCTTACAAACAAAGCCCCTTCCCTGTTGGGCACAATGGCCTCCACATGTACCAATCCGGCCTCCGCGATCTGCCCCAGCAGTCTGTTCTGCAGTTCTATCTTGTCCTGGCTCCCCGAATATTCCCTGAAAATCATACACCCCTGATGAGTGTCACATATTATGGCGCCCCTGCCCTTTCTGGTACGAAGCACCTCTATCTCATATTGTTCCAGTAACTCCACTGCCCTGTCATTCACTTCCGGCCCCTCCTGATTGGTTTCTTAAACCACCGTAACTTTAACCAGCCCGGCTCATAACCTATCATATGAGAGGATTTCCGAAAGTATGTTACCGGATTTCATATCTGTCCTGAATCTTCCCTGCTTCCTCCAGCAAATTCTCTTTTGTATTAAATTCCGGCTCCTCCAGAACCCTCTCCAGAAGCCTGTTCAGGGTTTCTCCCAGGTCTTTGCCGGGTTTCCAGCCCATGGCGATGAGATCCTTTCCCGTTACCGCCAGGGTCTTCAATGACACACACTGCCCTTCTTCCAGCACTTCCCGGTATCTTTTCCGCCACTGGTCCAGCTTCTCCAGTTTCTGTTGTCTCTGGTAGTCACTCTGGGCCATGATGTCAGCGTATTTCACCGAAAACAAATCCGGAAAAGCATCTTCTCCTATCTTATTCAAAGCCCTGCGCGCCATCCGCATATCCACATCCAGGCCATTCCCATAGTCATGGTACAGAACCAGTTTGCATACTGCGGAGACAGTCTCATTGTCAAACTTCAGCCTGCGCAGAATACTTTTTGCCATTTCGGCGCTCACTGCGGCATGCCCGTGGAAATGGGTGACACCTTCCGGGTCGCAGGTACGCACGGCCGGTTTTCCGATATCATGAAACAACATGGCCAGCCGCAGCGTTTTGTCCGCCTCCACCCCGTTCAGCGAATGCAGGATGTGTTCCCCCACGCTGTAACAATGATGGGGATGATTCTGTTCTGTCTCCATACAGCGGTCAAACTCCGGCAGAAAAACTTTTGTGACACCGCTGTCATATGCTGTTTTCAGATATTCCGGATGACCGGAAACCAGAAGCTTTACCAGTTCTGTCTGAATCCGCTCCGCGCTGATCTGGCGCAAACGGTCTGACAGCCGGCTGATGGCCTCCAGAGTCTTCCCGTCGATCTCATACCCCAGCTGTGCGGAAAACCGTATGGCCCGCAGAATGCGCAGCGCATCCTCCCGGAACCGCTCTTCCGGATCTCCCACGCATCTCACCACTCCCGCCCGCAGGTCTTCCAGCCCCCCGAACAAATCCACCAGCCCGGTCCCGTCATTGTAGGCCATGGCGTTTATGGTCAGATCCCTGCGCTTTAAATCTTCTTCCAGGTTGGGGGTAAATGTCACCTCTTTCGGATGCCTGCTGTCTTCATACTCTCCGTCCAGCCGGTAAGTGGTCACTTCAAAGCCTTCCTTATCCATCATGACCGTAACGGTGCCATGCTGCAGACCGGTATCAATGGTCCTGGGAAAAAGTTTTTTGATCTCCTCCGGTGTGGCCGATGTGGTAATGTCCCAGTCTTCCGGCACCCTTCCCAGAATGGAATCCCGCACACAGCCGCCCACCACATAAGCCTCAAATCCCGCATCCGTGATGATATCCATAATAGCCTGCCCTTTTGGCGGCACCTCTATCCTGATGTCCTGCTTCCTGGACAAATCCTTATTCTCCCATAATTTTGCATAAAACATTTTTTCCATTTAAAAACAAATCCGGGGCGCACGTTGCTTCAGCAACAATTTTCCTTACGCGCCCCTGTGCATTCGAGCAGGGGAATGCCCTTCTCCACTGCTCGCCGCGCGGGGTGCATGTTGCGTCAGCAACTATTTTCCTTATGCACCCCTGCGCATAAAAGGACGGTGAGAAAGAATCCCACCGCCCATTTTCATCCATGAATACTATCCGGCAGCGCCGCTCTCCGGGATCCCCGTCGGATTTCCCCGGATTCCTCAAAACAATTTTGCAGACTCCTCGTTTCGCCTCATCCCTGAGGTTCCTCAGAAGGAGATTCCTGCCCTTCGCCGGATGCTTCCCCGTCGCCATCGGATGCCCCGCCGGAAGTTTCCTCCTGGCCGCCGTCAGAATCCTGGCCGGAAGCTTCGTCCGAACTCCCCTGGTCACTGCCGTCAGATGCCTCGCCGGAACCTGATTCCTGGGCAGAACTTTCTGACGCCGCTGCCTCCTGGGCACGAATTTTCACATACGCCAGATTGTTATTGGGATCCTCCATGGTCTGCGCATCCATAATATTGGTTACCACTTCCGTCAGCGACTCGGTCAGCAGGGTGTTTCTGATCTCCAGAATCCATCTGGCCTCACCCGGCTTTACATAATATACTACATAAGTATATTCTTCTCCCTCCTGAGAAATGACAGCCGTGTCACCTTCCTTGCGGGCCGGGTCTTCCAGCCATGCGCCCAGCGCCTCAGGCTGGCTTGACGGAACCGCATTCTCCAGCAGTCCCCCCTTCAGGGAAGTGATCTCAGGATTGTTGTACTTGTCGCAGATTGCCGCAAAGCTTTCCTCTGTTGCCTCCCCGGCCTTCCACTCATCCAGAATAGCCTGTCCGTTGTCCTCTGTGGTCACAGTCACCCGGATTGCCGCAGTGGGTTTTTCATCCCGGTAACGTTTCTCAAAGCCCACCACATAGTAACGGTGTCCGTTGGTGTCTTCAATCACGGTTGTGTCCCCGGCCTTGCGCTCCTCCGCAAACAGCCAGTCTGTCAGCAGATAGGTGACGGATGATTTTCTTGTGTTCTCATGCATCTCCCCATCCGTCATCACGGAAGCCGCCAGCTTGTCCGCCTCTGCCTTTGCTTTCTCCATGGCTGCCGCAATCTCGGCTTCGGAAGGTTCATATGCCGCTTCCGTGCCGGACTCTCCCTCTGTTCCTTCTTCCCCTTCCGAAGATTCCTCCGCAGGGTCAGCCAGTTCCGTGGGTTCCGTGGGCAGTTCCGCATTTACCGTACTCACCCGGTAATCAACGGAGTCAAAGTCTTCCTGATGCCCGTCATAATACTCCTCAATCTGTTCCTGGGAAGGGGTTTTCTCCTCCGAAAGATGCTGCACATAAGCGTCGGCCAGCAGACTCTCTTCAATGTAAGGCTTCAGTCTCGCCTCCGTGGCGTATGCCCCGAAAAAGTCCTTCACATACTGCTTCATAGTGGTGCCGGTTTCTGTGGCAGCATTCTCCATGTTCTCCATATATACCCGGTAATCTTCCGTGGTATCATAGGAAAAGCCCGCCGATTCCGCTTCCCGCACCAGTCCCTTGCTCTTCTTGAGACTTTCCACGGTCTGTTCCTCAAAATAATCTTTCCAGGTAAGTGTTTCGGAATACATCTGGGACGCCAGGTCACGGTTCACATCCAGTCCAAAGTAGCTCAGGTACGGTCCGTACTGGTTAATATAGCTGTTGACCGCAAGATGATAATAATAGTCAAACTCCACCCTGGTCACAGGCTCCCCGTTTATTTTGATGTGGGTTCCGTTTAACGTGAGGTAATTCCGAATGGGAAAAGATGCCACCAGGCACACCAGGGCCGCCACCACCACAATCCCCACGATACGGCTGATGCGGTCCTCCCGGGCCTCCTTCTCCTTCAGTTCTTTCCTCCTTTGCATTTTCAGATCATATTTTGTCACTATTTTTTCCGGTTCCTGGCCGGAATTTTGTGTTTCCTTTTTCGGCATAACACCTGTCTCCCTTCCCTGTTTTCACTGTTCTTTATATAGACATTTCCTTCCGCGTGCTGTAGGGCTCTCCCTGCCTCCCGCCGGGCAGAAACGCGAAATGTAACCACAAGTCTATATTTTACAGCATTTTTCGGGAAATGTGAAGTTATTTCACATATTTTTCAAGTTTTTCCACTATATTTTTAACACAGCCATCCTCAAAAGGACTCATGAGGCCCGCTTCCCTGATCATATTGGTGTAATAATCCGATGCGGAAAGCCGGCAAAGCTTCAGATAGCTCTTCCATGCCTCATCAAAATCCGCATCCATCTTCACTTTATACTGCAGCGCGCAGGTCTGGGCCAGACTGTAATCAATATAGTAGAAAGGCGAATTGTAAATGTGCTGCTGTTGCTGCCAGAACCCCCCCTTTCCAAAGAACGGATCATCACCGTAATCCTGGTGGGGCCTGTAAACTTTCTCCAGTTCCAGCCATGCCGCGTGTCTCTCCCCAGGGGTCATGTCAGGATTCCCGTAAACAATATGCTGGAACTCGTCCACCATGCACCCATAGGGAATAAAGGCAACCGAATCCTCCAGATGCATCTCAATGTAATCCTCTGCCCTGTCCCCAAAGAACAGGGGCATCCATTTCTGGGTGAAGAATTCCATGGACATGGAGTGAATCTCCGCCGTCTCCATGGTAATTTCGGAATGCTCCCGAATGGGATCCTTGCCCGACAGATATCCCTGGAAGGCATGTCCGCACTCATGGGTAATCACATCCACGTCGCCGCTTGTCCCGTTGAAATTGGCAAACACAAAAGGAGAGTTATAAACCGGCATGTATGTCATATAACCGCCTGCCCGTTTTGTTTTGCGCCCCAGAACGTCAAAAAGTTCGTTCTCCATCATGAAATCATAGAATTCTTTTGTCTCGGAAGACAGTTCGGCGTACATTTTCTGTCCTGCCGCCAGAATTTCCTCCGGAGAGCCGAAAGGAGCAGGATTTCCTTCCTTAAAATACACGGAATTGTCAATATAACTGAGCTTCTCAAGCCCCAGTCTCTGGCGTCTGCGCTCATGGAGCTTTTCCGCATAGGGAACCAGGTCCGCCTTGACCTGTCTGCGGAAGTTTTCCACCTCCTGCCTGCCGTAACAGTTGCGCCGCATCCGGTAATATCCCAGCTCAAGATAATTCTCATACCCCATGGCGCGCGCCTGGGCGGTGCGGTTCTTTACCAGTTTGTCATAAATCTCATCCAGCTTCTCCGCATTTGCCAGAAAGAACTCGCCGCGCTTCTTATGTGCCTGCGCCCTGACATTTCTGTCACTGTGCACCATGTAGGGCCGAAGAAGAGAAAGGTTGAGGACCTGTCCGTCAAATTCAATCTTTGCGCCGGCGATGAGTTTATTGTATTCCGTGGTCAGGGCATTTTCCTCCTGCATCAGGGGAATCAGCTTCTCATCCATGGATTTTTCAGCCAGCTCCATGTTTTTAAAGGCAACCGGGCCGATTTTTTTCTCCAGATAGTCCCGGTAGGGAGAGGCATAAAGCTTTTTCTGATACTCCAGCGCCAGATTCACATACACCGGCCTGTTCTCATTATAATAATCATGTTCTTTGCTGTAGAACTCGTCCGTGGTGTCCACATCATACCGGATGTGGGCTATGGTCATCTGGGTGCTCACCCTGTCGTCCAGTTCATAGAACTTCTCATGTACCTTAAACTGTTCCTCACCGCTTTTCGCCTGGTCAAACTCTTCCATCAGCTGCCGCAGCTCTTTTTCTGCCTGCGCAAAATCCACCCGTTCATATGGCATATCCTTAAATTTCATATGGTTTTCTCCTTTTCCGGCACATCTGTGTGCCCTTGTTCCATTGTACATGATTCCACTGCTTCTGTAAACATTTAAGTCAGCAGCCATGTAAAAACGGCTGTTTTTCTCACTGCCCGCGGGAATCCGTGAAAACAGGCTGGCATAGGCCTCCCTTTCCGCTTCCGGGCCATAACTTTCATCTTGAATTTTAGCATATCAGATGGTAAAATGATAATAGAATTTTTATACAAATTTTATAAAATCCGGAGGAGAAAAAATGTTTGAAGAACTAAAAAAGAAAATTTTAAAAAGTTCCATACTTGGATCTGTCCTTCTGATTCTCGTAGGTCTGGGACTGGCAGGCTGGAATGCCATTGATGCGTTTTATTCCGTGACAGGATACCCCGATTTTACGCAGCTGACACCGGACCAGATCACGGAGGGCAAACTGGTGGAATTCAACGCCACAGAGAGTTTCGGCTGTTATCTGGAAGAATATGAGCGCAATACCAAGACAAACGCAACCCGTACCACACATTATTATTACATCATCTGGAGCGGCGACGAAAATTCCACCGACTGGCGTTATATGTCTGCCAAGGTTCCCACAAGCTACCAGCACGAGCTGGATGAGATGACGGAAAATACCTTTAACGAAGTAGCTTCCCAGCCCATCAGCCTGTGCGGCAAGATCCGGAAGCTGGACAGCGAGGAATATTCTTATTTTCAGGATTATTTCAGGCAGGCAGATTTTACAGATGAAGAAATCGCGGAAGGAACTCTTCCCTATTATATTGACTGTAAGAATAAGGTTGCCCTGAGCGGCATGTACATTGTGCTTTTCTCCGTGGGAGCGCTCCTGCTCCTGTGGGGTATTGTCAGAATCGTCAAGGCGGCAGGCGGCGGTTCCCTGAAGAAACTCCGCAAGGATATGGAAAAAGCCGGCTATTCCGAGTCCATGGCTGATTCCGATTACAGAAGCGCCACGTCCTTTGACAAAAAAGGCACCCTCAAGATAGGACGTCTGATGACTTACTATATTACAGGTTCCGATGCCAGGGCCATTCCCAACAACAAAATCATGTGGGCTTACCAGAACACTGTCACCCACCGTACCAACGGCGTCAAGACCGGCACTACATATAATGTCATGATATTTGACGAGATCACGCCCAAGGGACATACCTTCGCGGTTGCCAATGAATCTATCGCCCAGGATATGCTGAACCTGATCAACACGACCCTTCCCTGGGTGGTGGTGGGTTATTCCGATGACCTGAAAAAAATGTACAATAAGAACCGTTCCCAGTTCCTGCAGCTGAGATACAATACCTGCCAGCACATCGCAGTGGAACCGGCTCCCGCGGAATCGGAGACCGGCGGCCAGCCTTAACCTGAAATCCAAAGGAACGGAAGCCACGCTTCCTGCGTCCTGTATCGTCACATGTCAAACCCCCGGGATTACCGATAACGGTCCCGGGGGTTTTTTATGCGCAGGGGCGCATAAGGAAGATTGTTGCTGGCGCAACATGCGCCCCGCGCGGCAAGTAGTGCAGAAGGGCGTTCCCCTACTCGATTGCCCCACCTTTTATTCTGCCTGCCTATTCCTGCTTCCGGTACTGCATGGGTGTCAGGCCGTAATGTTTTTTAAACAGGCGGTTGAAATGCTCCACATTCTCATATCCCACCTCGGCGGCAACAGTCTCCACCGTCTGGTCCGTCTCACGCAGCAGGGTCCGCGCCCTTTTCATGCGCTCCTTCCTCACGGCTTCCTGGAATGTCATCCCTGCCTTCTCCTTGATATACTTGGAAAGATAAGGTTTGGAGAGATGAAACGCTTCCGACAGAGTGTCCAGGGTCACATTCACATATTCCTTCTTGATGTAACTGATGATTTCCACAATCCGCTCTTCCCGGCCCTCCGTGATATGCTGTTCTGCCGCCAGTTTGTTGGCAGCGCAGGCAAGCGCCTCTATGGATGACTTGATAATATCCTCGTCCACACCCACGCCCCAGTACAGCTTTCCACCGCACAGAACCGCCACATAGGCAGCCGCCCTGGAGCTGGAACCCTTGGAGATGGCATGTTCCTCATACACCGACAGCTGGTAGCTGATGCCGAAATATGTCTTTATGGCATTGCTCACCGCGTCCAGGCGTCCGTTCCCGGCAGCCCTGATCACACGCCGCTCCCCGTTTTGCTCTATGGTCACCTCTGCCTGGATTCCGTTCTCCTGGCGGAAATGAAATTCAGGTATACAGAACACGCTGCGGGGCGTAATATAATTTTCCTCAAAAATCTCGTAAATTTCTGCCGGATGCAGTTCCTGATGCCGTCTGTCGGACACACCTTTGATCAGGTAGCCCACTTCCTCCTTCATGGCCGCCGGCAGCGCAAAACCGAACTGCTGCTTCAGCACAAAGGCCACGCCGCCCTTGCCGGATACACTGTTGATACGGATGACATCGGACTCGTACTCCCGTCCCACATCCTTGGGATCTATGGGCAGATACGGAACATCCCATCTGTCCCCGCTCTTTCCTTCCTTCAGCCAGGTCATGCCCTTACTGATGGCATCCTGATGAGAACCGGAAAATGCGGTAAACACCAGATCCCCCGCATAGGGCACTCTCTCGTGCACCCTCATGCCCGTAAAGCGTTCATATTCCTCCCGCACCTTCATAATGTTGGAGAAATCAAGCCCGCTGTCCACACCATGGCACATCATGTTCACCGCCACAGTCACAATATCCACATTTCCGGTGCGCTCACCGTTGCCGAAGAGGGTTCCTTCCACCCTGTCGGCCCCGGCCAGAATACCGAACTCCGCGTCGCTGACGCCGCATCCCCTGTCATTGTGCGGATGTACGCTGAGCACCACATTCTCACGGTATTTCATATGCCTGTGCATATATTCCACCTGGCAGGCAAACACATGGGGCATGGCCACCTGCACCGTGGTGGGCAGGTTTATGATGGCTTTGTGTTCCGCGTCCGGCTGCCATACATCCAGCACCGCGTTGCAGACCTCCAGCGCATATTCCGGCTCAGTCTGGGAAAAGCTTTCCGGGCTGTATTCGAACGTAAAGTTCCCTTCCGTCTCCTCCGCCATTTCCTTCAAAAGTTTTGCCCCATCCACGGCCAGCTGCCGGATGGCATCCTTATCCTTTTTGAACACCTGCTCCCTCTGCTCCACGGAAGTGGAATTATACAGATGAACCACCGCATGGGGAGCCCCCTTCACGGCTTCGAAGGTTTTGCGGATAATATGTTCCCTGGCCTGGGTCAGTACCTGGATGGTCACATCCTCCGGTATCATATTCCGCTCGATCAGAGCCCGGATAAACTGATATTCCGTATCCGAGGAGGCCGGAAAGCCCACCTCTATCTCTTTAAAACCGATGTCCACAAGCAGCCTGAAAAAATCCAGTTTATCTTCCAGCGTCATAGGGTCGATCAGCGCCTGATTGCCATCCCGCAAGTCCACGCTGCACCACACAGGCGCCTTCTCGATGGCATCCTTTTTCACCCAGTCATAGGTCATTTCCGGGGGAAGATGATAGGTCTTGCCGTATTTATTGTTCACAGTTGTCCCATTCATATAATCTATCCTTTCCTTCCGGGCCCCTTTTTGTACGGAGACCGGACTCTTACCTGTTTTCTGCACGCAGACACAAAAAACTGTGTTACTGATTTGGCAGGATACCGGGATCAAATATCTTTGGCCCCTGACACCCTGAAAATCGTAACACAGATTCCCGAAATGCGCAAGTGTTTATTTAATTCAAATTATTGATTTATTTTATTCCCATATATTCAGGATTTCTTATTTTATTCCTGATAATTCCATGTTTTTGCGCAAAAATCATTGTTTTATTTTTAGATATCCTCATGTCTGATTTTAACTTGTTCCGGCTGCGGCTTTGCGCCTTCCTTTCTGTTTCAGCAAGACGCCGGGTCATTTTTCTTTTCGTTCTTCTCCAGCAGCCTGTGAATCTTTTCATGGGGATCCAGAAGCTTGGAGATGGATTTTCCCGCATTTACGGAATGAATGTAAATGGCAATATATTTCGTGATGTCCACTTCCCGGTACCAGGGCGCATTCCGGATTTCCTCCCGCCTGTAGGATGCATTGGTGATAAACACCGCTTCCAGAATATTCTTGCCATGCGCCTCGTCAAACTTCCTGAGCCCATCCGTAAACAGTGCAAAGGTAGCTATGGCAAACACTCTCTTTGCCCCCTGCTTTTTACAGTATTTTGCCACATCCAGCATGGTAGTGCCGGAACAGATCATGTCATCCACAATGAATACATCTTTATTTTTAACGCTGGGACCGATATATTTATGTACATCCACCACATAATTGCCGCCCACCACTTTGGTCCTGGACCTGCGCTTGTAAAAAATTCCCATATCCAGCCCCAGTTCATTGGTATATTTGAAGTTTCTGGTGGTCGCCCCCAGATCCGGCGAAACAAAAATGGAGTGGTCTTCCGAAAACACTATGTCGGAATAATTCTTCTTAATCGCCTTCATCACCTGATAGATCGGAAACAAATCATCAAATCCATTATAAGGAACCGCATTTGCCACACGATTGTCATGGACGTCAAAAGCCGTGATATTTCTCACGCCAATGTTCTCCAGCTCCCGCAAGGCCATGGCGCAGTCCAGGGATTCCCTGGAAATCCTCCTGTCCTGCCTGCTGGCATAAAGAAGGGGTGAAATTACGTTGATCCGGTATGCTTTTCCGCCGATGGCAGACACCGTCCTTTTCAGGTTCTGGAAGTGCTCATCCGGCGACATGGGAATCGTCTGCCCATACATCTGGTAAGAGCAGGAGAAGTTTCCCACATCCACCAGAATATACACATCCGCGCCCCGGACGGTATCCTCCAGCACTGCCTTTGCGTCGCCCGTGGAAAAACGGACAATCTGTGAATTTACCACATGACATTCTTCCTTGTTGTAAGTCTCCCGCAGATAATATTCAATCTTGCTTGAGAGTTCCTCCGTTCCATACAGCGGAATCAGTACGATGGGAATAGAGTGATTTGCTGCCAGCTGACTCATGTTTTCCTCCTTGTGTTGTAACCTTGAAGCCGTATTTTGATAACACACTGCCCTTTGAACCATCAGACAGATGTTCTCATCGTTTCCACCTATCAGTTTATAATATTTTCCCTGTTTTTACAAGTCAGTTTTGGGCCGGATGATCAGTTTTCCGAAACTGGCTGGGTGTCATTTCAAACTTTTTCCGGAACAGACGGTTAAAGTTGGACAGATTGTCAAACCCGCACTGTTCCGCAATCTGCAGAATGGTCTCGTTTCCATTCCGGAGCGCATAGGCGGCCTTTTCCAGGCGGTAAGCGATCAGGTATCCGTTAAAGCTGATCCCCGCCCCGTCCCGGAACCAACGCATAAAATGACTTTCACTGTACCCGCATTCGTCCGCCGCATCTTTTACCGTTATTTTCTTGTCGTAATCACGTTCTATTCTCGACAGCACCAGTTTCAGTTTTTCCACATCCCCTTTCCCGGTGCCGGGATTTTTCTCCGGAAAAGCCCCCCTGACCAGCAGGGAAAACAAAAGCATCAGCCACCCCTTTACCCCCAGTTCATAGCCCTGCATCCTGGATTCACACAATTCATCCACGGCGTCCAGACACTCCGCCGCCTGTCTGTAGATCCCGTCTTCCTTCCTGATCTGTACGGGTATCTGCAGTTTGCCGTTTAACATTGGCTGCAGATATTTCCGGCTGCAGGCGTCAATACTTCCCAACCCCAGAAAATTCATGTCAAACATAATGTTTTCATATTCCATGCTCTTCTTGGGAATACTCTGCATACCGTGCAGATGCCCCGGCAGAATCAGAAAAATGTCCCCGCACCCTGCCGTGTAGACATCATGGTCCACACGGATGATGCCCTTTCCTTTTTTCACATAAATGATCTCCGCGCCGTCCTGCCAGTGCAGGGGCACAAAGCTGAAATCCTGGGGGATTGTGCAGGGATAAATATTAAATGCAAACATTGTATCAGAATGTCTTTTGGCTTCATAATAAGCGGATTCCCCTATTTCCTTCACTTTATCATGTTTTTCCATAAAATCCGTCCTTTCTCCCCTGCAAAAGATAGCAGGATTGTATCATAATCTGATGACATTATACAAGCATTATTTTCAAATATATGGTAAAAATATGTTCAGAATCAAATAAAAACATTTGAGAGGAGACAACCGAGATGAAAAGTATGGATAAAACACTGACAGAACTTTGCGGCAACGATATCAGGTACTGCTCTTATGAAGAAGTCTACATGGCACTGCTTAGCCTTGTGCAGAAAGAAAGCGAAAAACGCGCGGTTCCGGCCACCGGACGGAAACTCTATTATATTTCTGCCGAATTTCTCATCGGCAAGCTTCTGAGCAACAACCTGATCAACCTTGGGCTTTATGATGATGTGAAAGCCTGCCTGGAATTCCACGGAAAGTCCATGGCACAGCTGGAAGAAACAGAGCCGGAACCCAGCCTGGGCAACGGCGGACTGGGCAGACTTGCCGCCTGCTTCCTGGATTCCATCGCCACCCTGAACCTGCCCGGGGACGGCATCGGCTTAAGATATCACTGCGGACTGTTCCACCAGAATTTTACGGACAGACTGCAGGACGAGACGCCGGATTTCTGGCTGGGCGGCCACGACTGGGCCCGGAAGACAGACATAACCTACCCCGTTTCCCTGGCCGGCAGGGATTACACCGCCAGGCTCTATAAGATTGCCGTTACCGGCTATGAGGGACGCACCAATTACCTGAATCTGTTTGACCTGGACACTGTGGACCAGTCCATCATCGGCAAGGGTATTCAGTTCGACAAACAGGAAATCGACAAAAACCTGACTTTATTTTTGTATCCCGACGACAGTGATGATGACGGACGTCTCCTGCGGATTTACCAGCAGTATCTGATGGTCAGCGCCGGGGCACAGCTGATTCTGGATGAATGTACCCGGCGGGGCAGTGATCTCCATGATCTTTACGATTATGCCGCCATCCAGATCAATGACACGCATCCTTCCATGGTAATTCCGGAACTGATCCGTCTTCTGTGCGAAAAAGGCATTGATTTTGAAGAAGCCGTGGAAATCGTCACCAGGACCTGCGCTTATACCAACCATACCATCCTGGCAGAAGCCCTGGAGAAATGGCCCAGGCATTATCTCGACAAGGTGGTTCCCCAGCTGACGCCCATCATTGAGAAGCTGGACGCAGTGGCCGCCTCCCGCACCAATGATTCATCCACCGCCATCATCGACTCCAACAATATCGTCCACATGGCGCATATGGATATCCACTTTACCCACAGCACCAACGGCGTGGCTGCCCTGCATACGGAAATTTTGAAAGACAGTGAGCTGAATCATTTTTATAAGCTCTACCCGGAAAAATTCAACAATAAGACCAACGGCATCACCTTCCGCAGATGGCTTCTGAAATGCAATCCGGAGCTGACACAGCTTATCGAAAACCTCATTGGCACCGGTTTCAGAAAGGATGCCTCCCAGCTGGAGAAGCTGGCAGACTTTACGGAAGACCGGAAAGTATTAAAGCAGCTGGCCTCCATCAAGTACGATAATAAGCTTGCCCTTGCAGAATGGCTGAAAAACACGCAGGGAATCTATGTCAATCCCAGCGCAATGTTTGCCATCCAGTCCAAGAGGCTGCATGAATACAAACGCCAGCAGCTGAACCTTTTGTACCTGATTCACCAGTATTTCGAGATTAAGGCTGGCCGTCTGCCCCAGACACCCCTGACCGCCATTTTCGGCGCAAAGGCAGCCCCGGCCTACACCATCGCCAAGGACATCATTCACGCGCTGCTGGTGCTGTCCACCGTCATCAGCCTTGACCCGGAAGTGTCCGAATGGCTGCAGATTGTATTTATCGAAAATTACAATGTTACCGCCGCCGAGAAAATGATTCCCGCCTGCGATCTTTCGGAGCAGATCAGCCTTGCCTCCAAGGAAGCCTCCGGCACCGGAAACATGAAATTTATGCTCAACGGCGCCCTGACCCTGGGCACCATGGACGGGGCGAATGTGGAGATCGCCGATGCCGTGGGCGACGACAATATCTATATTTTCGGCCAGAGCAGCAAACAGGTCATCCACAGATATGCCCAGGGCGACTACTGTGCCTGCGACTGGTATGAAGGCGATCCCAATATCCGCAGGGCAGTGGACTTCCTTACCAGCGAGGAAATGCTGTTCCATGGCAGCCAGGAGCATCTTACCCGCCTGAAAAACGAGCTGATCCGGAAAGACTGGTTCCAGACCCTGCCTGACTTTAATGCCTATGTGGTCCGCAAAAACCAGGCGCTGGCAGACTATGCGGAAAATCCCATCGACTGGACCAGGCGCTCCCTGATCAATATCAGCAAAGCGGGATTCTTCTCCTCAGACCGCACCATCCAGGAGTACAACCGGGATATCTGGCATCTGGGATAATCCCGGATGCCGCCGGACGCATCTTTGGCCTGATACCCCGTCTGTCCGGGCGGACACTCCGGGCAAATACGCGGAATATCCGTGCCTCCGCACCAATTTGTCACTTGACAAGGGCAGACATATTTTATATACTGAATCTGTAAAAAAAGGAGGGCCCGTTTTCAGGGGCTTATCTATCCGGCAGACCGGAACCCTTCAGCAGGATGCGGTTCGTTCTGCCCGAAACAATCGGCGCCTTTTCCCATATGCCGGCCGGAGACAGCGGGTAATCCTGCAGACCCGGAAATATCACAAAAAAGGAAATGGCCCGGACATGGGCGATATTATATTGTAGGCTGCCGGGAAACCACAGACCGGCAGCTGCCAGGTTTACGTATCTGCCGGAGCTTTTTGTTTCGGCAGATATTCTTTCGTACAGGGTCTGTCCCCGGAAACGGACGGGCCGGTAAAAAAGCACCATCTCCCGGGAGGAAACGCCTTGCGGGAATGAATATACATAGGGAGTGAAAGAAATGGAAGCGTATAGTATTTTTAAGGATCTGGCCATTATCATTGTATTCGCGAAAGTATTCGGGATATTGGCGAGAAAGTGTAAGGCGCCCCAGGTAGTGGGCGAAATCATTGCCGGTCTGATCATAGGCCCCAGCATACTGGGACTGGTGGAACAGACCGACTTTCTGGTGCGCATGGCAGAGGTTGGCGTGGTACTGCTGATGTTCTCCGCCGGCCTGGAGACAAATTTAAAGGATCTGATGAAGACAGGGCCCGTGGCCTTCCTGATCGCCTGTGCCGGCGTATTTGTGCCCCTGGCCGGCGGTACCCTTTTGTACATGGGCATGTACGGCATATCCCCCTGGGGCTCCGAAGCATTTTACACGGCCGTCTTTGTCGGCGTCATCATGACGGCAACCAGTGTCAGCATCACCGTGGAAGCCTTGAAAGAACTGGGCAAATTAAAAGGCAAAGTGGGCACTACCATATTAAGCGCTGCCATCATTGATGATGTGCTGGGCATCATTGTGCTGACCTTTGTGGTGGGCTTCAAGAATCCCGAATCCAATCCCGGTAAGGTGGTTCTCTCCACGGCGCTTTTCTTTGTCATGGCATTTGTGGTAGGCATGATTTTGTTCCAGCTTTTCAAACGCCTTGACGAGCGCTACCCACACACCCGCCGTATCCCCATTCTGGGGCTGGCGCTGTGTTTCTTCTTTGCCTACGCGGCGGAGCGTTTCTTTGGCATCGCCGACATCACCGGCGCCTATGTGGCAGGAATCGTCCTTTGTTCCATACGGGATTCCAACTACATCGAAGAAAAAATGGAGATCAGTTCGTACATGATTTTCGGCCCGGTCTTTTTTGCAAGCATCGGCCTGAAAACCAGCATAGACAATGTAAATACCGGCATCCTGCTCTTCTCCCTGGGCTTTGTGCTTGTAGCCCTTGTGACCAAGATCGTGGGCTGCGGCCTTATGGCAAAAGTCTGCCGTTTCCGCACCCAGGACTGCCTTAAAATCGGCGTGGGCATGATGACCCGGGGCGAAGTAGCCCTGATCGTGGCACAGAAGGGCCTGTCGGTGGGTCTGCTGACACCGGTGTATTTTACATCGGTCATCCTGCTGATCATCGTATCCAGCATCTCCACACCCATCATCCTGAAACTGCTCTATGCAAAAGACACCGCCGTACCGGAAACCGAGTAGGGGAACGTCCTTCTCCCCTGCTCGCCGCGCCGGGCGCGTAGCTTTCGCTGCTGATTTTCTTACGCGCCCGTGTACAAAAAGGGCATCCGGCGCCACCTGAATACAGCCGGATGCCCGGAAAGATCGCAGATGAACAAACAAACACAGAACAATCATACCACCCTGGAAAATCTCTGGTACTGGCTGAAGCATTTGTACCGGATTTCTCCCGGATATGTGCGGATTTATCTGGCCGGAATCATTCTCACCCTGGGCATCTCCCTTCTGAGTGTATATATGCCCTCTGTTCTGGTTGCCGACATCACCGGGAAAAAGCCTCTGGAAACCATCTTCCGGAATCTTGCCCTGCTGGGGGGCGGATTACTGCTTCTCTATCTGCTGCAAAACTGGCTGGACAATACCAAAATTGTTCTGCGGGAAAAAATCCGCCACCAGGAGCGGAGCAGGCTGATACAGCTTTGTCTGGACGCAGACTATATTAAGACCGAAAGAGCTGATTTTTCCGAACAATATGACAAATTAATGGAACACCATACCTGGTACAAGGAATACACCAGTCAGTTTATGGATGCCTTTTCCTCGTCGGCAGGCGCCATCATAGGCATGATACTCTATGTGGGCATGCTTTCCGGTCTGTCCGTATGGATTCTGCTGCTTGTGATCGCCGGAAACGCCATAAATTATGCCGTCAAAATCCGCTGCAACAAGTGGGACGCGAAAAACCGCCACAAATGGATTTCCCTGGACCATAAAACTTCATATCTATCCCGCAACACAAGCAAATACGAAGTTTCCAAGGATGTTCACCTCTATCACATGCCCCCCTGGCTCCGGAAAAAATTTGTGACAGAGTTAAAACAGAGGCTGTATTATACCATACGCCAGCAGGCCAACTACTTCACGGAAACTTTTTCCGGTGCCTTCACCCGCCTTGTCTGGGAAGGTGCCGCTTATCTGTACCTGATTTACCTTGTATGTGAAGGCCGTATGGATGCCGCCGGTTTTGTACTGTTTTTCGGCATCATCACCGGCTTTGCCAATTGGTGTGATTCCATTGTTTCCGGCATCCGGCAGCTGCACCGGGCGGCCTCCTTTGTGGAGGACGAGCGGCGTTTTACAGCCCGGCTGGCAGGCGATAAGCAGGAGGAAAGGGAATCCCTGGCGCCGGAGCGGAATCAGATTCCTGAAATCACCTTTGACAATGTGTCCTTCCGGTATGAAGGCGCGGAGCATTTTACCCTGAAAAACCTGAGCCTTACGCTCCGCCCAGGTGAAAAACTTGCCCTGGTGGGTTTAAACGGCGCCGGAAAAACCACTTTCATCAAATTATTATGCGGTTTCTATGAGCCTACGGAGGGCCGGATCCTGGTCAACGGAGAGGATCGGAGCCGCTACACTACACAAAGCTGGCTGAAATTGTTTTCCGGCGTGTTTCAGGACGCAGGACTGTTTCCCCTTTCCCTGGAAGAAAATCTCACCCTGGGGAAAAAGGCAGATCAGGCCCGCCTGGAGGAATGCCTCAGAATGGCCGGCCTGGAGGAAAAAATTGCAAAACTCCCCCATGGTCTGCAGACCATGTTCGGCATGGAAAGTTATCAGGATGCGGCCAGTTTTTCCGGCGGTGAAATCCAGAAGCTGATGCTGGCCCGCGCCCTGTATCAGGAAGCCCCGTTTCTGGTGCTGGATGAACCCACCGCCGCCCTGGACCCTCTGATTGAAAGCCAGCTCTATGAACGCTACTGCCGTTTTTCCGAAAACAAAACCAGCGTTTTCATCTCCCATCGCCTGGCCAGCACACGGTTCTGCGACCGGATCCTGCTGCTGGAAGACGGGGAGGCGGTAGAGACCGGCACTCATGAGGAACTTCTGGCCCAAAACGGAAAGTATGCCTGGATGTTCCAGCTGCAAAGCAAGTATTATCAGAAGAAGCAGGAAGAATTGGAAGCCGGCCTCTTATAATATGCAGCGCCGCGTAATTCATAAAGAAAAGAGGTACTATGAAAAAAGAAAAGACCGTAAAAAAACGGGATACCTGGAAAAACTTCAGCCGGTCTGTGGTCTATCTCACAAAGGAATCCCCGGGAATTTTTCCCATGGCGGTCCTGGTGGCCATCCTGAGCGCAGTCTACCCTTATATCGGCATTTTTCTGTCCGCAGAGATTCTGACGGAACTGGCGGATCCGGGAAGGAGCCTGCGGCATTTATTTTTCCTGGCGCTCCTGCTGGTAGGGTTAAACTTTATCGGCAGGCTGTTGCTGTCTTCCTGCGCCCAGGTTCTGGATGTGATGAAATATGCCGTATTAAAGCATATTGAGCTGGCTGTTGCAGAAAAATCCTGGACCATGGATTATGCCATAAGCGCGGCGCCGGAAATCAATGAGACCAAAGGCAGAATCACCCGCTGGCATTATTACCGTGGTGTGCTGGCCCTGGTGGAACAGCTGGGAACCCTTCTGGAGACCCTGGTAACCATAGGCATCTCCCTGGCCCTGGTGGTGGAATTTTTCCGCGCAAAGGCGGTCGGTGAGGGGCAGATGGCAGCCCTGCTGAACCATCGGATGATCTCCTTGCTGTTTCTGGCAGTGTTTGCCCTTTCCGTGGCCTACAATATCCACGCTTTTTCCAAAATACAGAATCGCTACTTCCAGGCGGACGAAAAGGCAGGCACTCCCATGAACCAGATGTTGATGATGTCTGACGTCAGTATCCTTCAGTATCAGCACGGAAAGGATATCCGCATGTTCCGGGCGGGCGGTTTCCTCTCCCGGAGCATGCAGTCCCTGAGCGGCAGCTATGCCGGGATTTTGGATGACGCCTTTTGTTATGAGCGGAAAATGAGTCTCTTTTCCACACTGCTGTCCCGGTCTTTCCATCTGCTGGTCTATCTGTTTGTGGGACTGAAAGCCATGTACGGCGCTTTCGGTGTAGGCAGCATTCTGAAGTATACCGGTATGGTAACCCAGTTCGGTGACGCTGCCACGAGATTATTCCATATCATCCGGGAATTCCGGCAGAATTTTGAATATATAAAGGTCTATTTTGACTATCTGGATATGCCGAACCTTACCGCGGCAGGAAAACTTCCTGTGACCAGCCAGATACGTGAAGACTATGAATTTGAGTTTAAAAATGTAACTTTTTCCTATCCCGGCGCCAGCCTTCCCAGTCTCTGCGGAATCAGCTGCCGTTTCCGCAAAGGGGAAAAAATCGCCGTGGTGGGGCGCAACGGTTCCGGCAAAACAACCTTTATCAAGCTGCTGTGCAGGCTCTGTGATCCCCAGGAGGGCGAAATTCTCCTAAACGGCACCGATATCCGCAAATTTCAGTATGAGGAATACCTGGAATTCTTTTCCACCGTCTTTCAGGACTATTCTATTTTTGCCTTTGAGCTGGGAGAAAATGTGGCGTCGGAAAGCGACTATGACGAGAAGAAGGCAGTGCAGTCCCTGGAGGACGCCGGTTTTGGCGACAGACTAAAGACACTGGAACAGGGCCTTCACACCCAGATCAACAAAAATTTTTCGGAAGATGGCGTGGAGCTCTCCGGCGGGGAGTCCCAGAAAGTGGCCATTGCCCGCTGTCTGTACAAGGATGCGCCCTTTGTGGTTCTGGATGAGCCCACCGCCGCCCTGGATCCGGTGGCGGAGGCGGACATTTACCAGCGCATGAACCAGTTTGCCAGCGGCAAGGGAGCCATTTACATCTCCCACAGGCTTTCCAGCTGCCGCTTCTGTGACCGCATACTGGTATTTGAAGAGGGCAGACTGGCGGAGCAGGGTACCCACGAAGATCTTCTCGCCGCAGAAGGCCTTTACCGGAAGCTGTGGGATGCCCAGGCAAAATACTACGCCTGATGCCCCATTCATCCTGACCAGCGTCAGGCACCCTGTCAGCCGTGCTTTTGCCGGATCCAGACCTTCATTTTCCCGGGCTGTCGGTTGTCCCAGGCAAAATAGGGAAGAAATGTGTACTGTCTGTCCCCATCCCGCAGCACAATGTTGTCTATCCCCAGCCCGCTTTTCACCAGGGCCGCTTCCATATCCGGGCTGATGGCAATTTCATCCAGCCCGGTTTCATTATCCGCCTGCTCCGCACAATATACCACGGGGCCCCTCATCACGGCGAGCCTTCCCCTGTCCTGAACCACAAAAGGATGTGCCCGCACAAATCTCACCGGCATGTCAAAGACCAGCCTGATTCCGGTCTCCCCTTCCCAGTCCCGCAGCAGTTTCATATACCCGTTTTCCGCAAAAGGTTCCTCATAAGCCTCCCCATTGATGAAAACCCGGTACCTGCCGCACCATTCCGGAATCCGGAGATTCAGCAGAAAAGAGCCGCCCTCTTTTGTACTGATGCGGATATCGCACACATTATCCCATGGATAGCGGGTCTCCTGCAGTACCCGAACTTTTGTCTCTCCCACGGTTACCTCTGTTTCCGATGCAATATACTGGTTGATATAGATTCCGTCACTGCCCACGGAATAGATATATTGTCCGATGGAAGGTATGAACCTGGAAATCTGTGTGGGACAGCAGGAACAGCCGTACCACTCTACACGATGGTGATTTCCATCACTTTCCAGTGGATTCACATAAAAAAATTTCGTCCCGTCCAGGCTGACCCCGGAAATGGCGCCATTGTAAAGTTCCCTCTCCACCACATCCGCATATTTTGCTTCCCCGTACAGATCGTTCATCCTCTGATTCCATATAATCATTCCGATGCTGGCACAGCTCTCACAGTACGCCGTGTCATTGGGCAGGTCATAATCCTCGGTAAACCCTTCATTTTCTCTTGTGGAGCCGATCCCTCCCGTGAGATACATATTCCTCTGTACCACGGATTTCCACAGGTTATCCAGGGAACGCAGATACTGTGCATTGCCTGTCTCTTTTACAACGCCGCACATGCCGGCGTACATATACATGGCCCTGACGGCATGTCCCGTAATATCCCGCATCTCGCTCACCGGCATATGGTCCTGGGCGTAATCCGCTCCCCAGTTCTCCCAGATATTGGTTCCCCGTCCATGGCCCTTCCCTCTCTGCTCCAGGAGCCATTGGGCCTGCCTGAGATACTTTGCATCTCCGGATTCATGATAAAGCTTTACCAGCGCCAGCTCAATTTCCTGGTGTCCCGGCACCCAGTTCTTCTTTCCCTCCCCCACCTGATCGCAGAAGTGATCCGCAAACCGGACTGCGGTGCGGTAAAACCGGTCCTTTCCCACCGCATGCTTATATGCGATGGCCGCCTCAATCATATGCCCCAGGCAATAGTCCTCATGCCTCTCCATGTCCGTCCATCGGGTCTCCCCGTTTGTGCCCAGAATAAAGTAGCACACCAGATACCCGTCCTCCTGCTGTGCGCTGCAGATCAGGTCAATCCACTGGTCTGCCTTTTTTTCCAGTTCCGGATCTGGTTCTACCGCCAGCGTATACGCGATGCCCTCCAGAACCTTGTACACATCCGAATCATCAAAATAATATCCCTGAAACCCACCTTCCATTGTTCCGGCGGCTCTCTTAAAATTGTTGATGCGTTCTGTGTTTTCACAGTTCCTGATACACGCGGCAATGGTACTTTTGTGATTTACCGTTATTTTGTTTTTCCAGAATTCGCTGTGAATCCTGACTTTGGACATTTCCTGCGGACGCAGGTCACTGTATGCGCTCATTTCTCTCCTCCGATTGTCACGTTTTCTCTGTATGGCCGGGTACCCTCAGGGGATAGGGAAATACAAACCCCTTATGCACTGAGGGTATCTTATATAAATGTAAAAGTCAACCGGAATCCTGGCTTTGGTTACTTTTTACCCTGATATGTTACTTTTCACCACCGCCGGAACACAGTCATAAACTTAAAAAAAAATGTTGTATCCTTTGTGCAAAAAGACTATAATGGGTATCAGACAAGGCTGCCACGGACGGTCTGTCTCATATTAATAAGGAAAAATGCAATTTAGCGTAAAGATATATGAAAAAACATAAACTTACTACAACCGGAATTATTATGCTGGGCTTTCTCATCGGTGCACTTCTGGGAACACTGTTTCTCATGCTTCCATTCAGCACCAGACAAGGACAGTCCATTGGTTTTCTTGACTCGCTCTTTGTGGCAATGTCCGGGATCTGTGTCACCGGACTGTCAACCGTCAATATCGGCCAGACTTTTTCTGCTTTCGGCCAGGTGATTTTACTGCTGCTCATCCAGGTGGGCGGCCTGGGAATCGTAACCTTTACTACCATCGTCCTATGTCTCTTCCGGCGCAGGATTACCCTTTCCGACCGGATGCTGATACAGAGCGCTTACAATCTGGACACGCTCTCCGGCCTGGTAAAGCTGACCCGGCGCGTCCTGCGGGTGACACTCTTCCTGGAGGGCATTGGGGCTATCGGTTACTCCCTTGTATTTATCCCGGAATTCGGCCTCAGGGGAATCTGGTACAGCATCTTTCACGCAGTGTCCGCTTTCTGCAACGCAGGAATTGACCTGCTGGGCGGAAACAGTTTCTGCGGATACGCGGATAATCCCCTGATCAATTTTACAACCATTTTCCTGATCATTGTCAGCGGGCTGGGCTTCCCTGTATACTGGGAAATCCTGCGGATAGCCCGCCCCCGCCGGACAGGAAAAGGCAAGTACGTCCGGAAGCTGAACCTGCAGGCCAAAATCGTGCTGCTGGCCACACTCTTCCTGATTCTGGCCGGTGCCCTCCTGACCCTGCTGTTTGAATATGACAATCCCGACACCCTGGGCACAATGAGCCTGCCCGAAAAACTGATGGCGTCGCTGTTCCAGTCCGTCACCCTGCGAACGGCAGGATTCGCCACCATCTCCCAGGAATATTTCCGTCCCGCCTCCTGCATGGTGTATCTTATCCTCATGTTTATCGGCGGATCCCCGGCAGGTACCGCGGGCGGTGTCAAGACCGTGACCATAGTGCTGCTGCTGGCCTCCATGCTGGCCAATATCCGGGGGAAAAAAGATGTAAATGTAATGCACCGGAAAATTGCGGATGACATTATCAGACGCTGTGTCGCCATAGTCACCTTCAGTTTTTCCGTGCTGATCTTTCTCACGGCGGCGCTTCTGGCCGTGCAGGAAAGCGATTTTCTGGATACATTGTATGAAATGACATCGGCCATAGCCACCGTGGGCTTATCCCGGGGCCTCACCGGGGACCTGACTCCCATCGGAAAGCTCATTGTTTCCCTTACCATGTACCTGGGAAGAATCGGCCCCATCACCATGGCGCTGGTCTTTAACGGTTCCGCGCCTGCAGGGAATGTCTCCTGCGCGGAGAGTAAGGTGATCATCGGGTAAAGGTACGGAAAACCATGATCCGGACAAACGGAAGGAGATAAACTGAGATATGAAAAAGCATACACAAAAAGAATATATTGTCATCGGTCTGGGACGGTTCGGCACCAGTGTGGCAATGCAGCTGGAGGCCAATGGGTGCAAGGTGCTGGCCATCGACAACAATGAACAGCACATCCGGCAAATCGCGGAATATGTGACCCTTGCCATGAATCTGGATGTCACCAACGAAGAAGCCCTGGAAGAACTGGGGGGAAGAAACTTTGACGGAGCCATCATCTCCATCGGCCACAGCCTGAACGCCTCCGTGCTTGCCACCATCTGGGCAAAGGAGCAGGGCATCAGCCAGATCATTGCCAAGGCCTATGACGAGACCCAGGGAAAAATACTCACCAAAATCGGTGCCGACAAAATCGTATACCCGGAAAAAGAAATGGGTGTCCAGCTGGCCAATGACCTGGCCTTCAACAACCTGTTTGACGCCATTGAGCTCTCCTCCGAATACTCCATTGCGGAGATTGTCACACTCACGGACTGGATTGGCAAAAACCTGCGGGAAATCAGGCTGCGGGAAAAATACGGGGTCAATGCCATTGCCCTGAAAAGGGGCGGCACCCTGATTGTGAACCCGCCTGCTGACGAGCCCACCAAAAAAGATGATATTTTCCTGCTCCTGGGCACAAACAGCACCCTGAAAAAGATTGCCAGCGCCAATGTTTCCCGCAAATCCTCAAAATAACTTAGCCAAAACCCAGGGCTGCCTCACCACCAGATAATGTAAAACAAAGTCAGGGTCAGGCCGATACAGACCAGCAGAAGGCCGAAGGAAAGGCTTCTGCGGATAATATGGTTGGTCTCCCTGATCTCTTCATTCTTTATGGCGGCAAGATGCACATAATCCCGGTGCCGCGGCGCCCCCTTTCTCCAGGTATGATTTCCCAACTCCTGCACCGCATTCATCAGTCTTCCCAGAGTTTCCGTCAACACATTTCCTTCGGGCCTTTCGTGGGGAAGGCGGCTGTCCCGGTACAGAGTCTTTCTCAGCGCCACCACCGTCAGGTCCACGGCGCTGTCAAGTATCCTGCAAAGAACCCCAAGAACTGCGGGCAGAATCTTCAGCAGAATCGGCCGGCAGAGCAGTTCTTCCAGGTCAAGCCACTCAGGCCATCTGTCCGCATATTCCCGGCTCCCACCCTCTTTTTTCCGCATCAGGCAGGTGCGCACAAAAAGCAGATATACCGCAATCCCGGTGCAGCCAGAGATCAGGGCTCCCTTTATGCTTTCCGGGCTGAAGTACGCCGCGGGATGTCCTTCCCCGGTCATTCCCGGGAAATCCTGCATGACCGCTGCCGTCTTTTCCATAATGCCATGGGGAAAGGCCCCCCATAAGAGCAGAAGCAGGGCGCTGACGGCCAGCACGAAAGCAGTGCCGGGATTCCAATACCTTTTCTTTTCATCATACGCTTCCTGCAGCTGCCCATCTTCATTCTTTTCCACAAAAACCGCCAGAAACAGTTTCGTCATATAGGCCACGGTAAATCCGCCCGACAGCAGGAACACCGCCTCTGCCGCCCCCGTGATGCCGCTGCCGCCCCATTCCAGGATCCCTTCATGGAGCAGGGTCTTGCTGATATATCCCCCGAAAAAGGGAATTCCTCCCAGGGCAAGCGCTCCTGTCAGAAAAACTCCCATAAGCAGCGGTTTTTTCCTGCCGAATCCCCGCACCCGGTTCAGATCCAGGGAATGGGTGTTTTTGTACACAACCCCTGCCGCCAGAAACAAAATCAGCTTGATCAGGGAATGGTTCACCATGTGCAAAAGGGTTCCCCTCTCTGAAAATGTTCCGATGCCCGCCAGAATAAAACCGATCTGGGACATGGACGAGCAGGCCAGCGTCCGCTTCAGGTCAACGGAAAACAGCGCAAGGACCGCCCCGCCCAGCATTGTGATCATCCCGGTCAGAAGCAGAAAATTCCCCCATGCCCTATCCCGGAAAAATAAAGTATAGCTGAGTATCAGAATTCCGTACACACCTGTCTTTGTGAGAACCCCCGACAGCAGGGCCGACCCGGGCGCAGGCGCTGCCGGATGCGCCTTGGGCAGCCAGATATGCAGGGGAAACGCCCCCGCCTTGGCGCCGAAGCCAAACAGCATACACCCGCCTGCGGCATAGAGCATTTTTTTGTCCCCGCAGGCTGCCGCTGCCCCGGACAGTCTGTTGATTTCAAGGGTTCCCAGCAAGTGGCCCAGCAGGAAAAGGCCCATCAGCAGCACAAGTCCGCCCAGCACCGCCACCGCCAGATACGTGTCCGCGGCCCGCATGGCCCCGGGCGTTTCCTCCTGAACCACCCACACATAGGAAGTAAAAGACATAATTTCAAAAAAGAGAAATGTGGTATATAAATCTGCAGACAAAAACACGCCCTGAACCGCCCCCAGAGTCCACAGCAGAAATAAATAAAACCTTCCGCATTTTTCCTCACGGGCAAAATATTCCCGGGAAAAAACGGTGACCATCATCCACAGAAAAGCCGCCACACAGCCGTATACGGCCCGGAACCCATCCAGTGCAAAAGACAGCCCCTGCCCGCAGACAAGAGGCAGCTCCAGCGAAAATACGCCGCCTCTGCCGCGAAGCATTCCCAGGGTCAGAACCACCATCCCCGCAAACTCCGGCACCATCAGGCCTATTGCCAGAAAGTCCCTCAGGTTCCTCCTTTTCGCAGCACACGTCCCTTCCGGTTTTCCCGCTTTTCCGGCTTTTTCCGCCCCATAAACCAAAATCCCCGCCAAAAAAGGGAAAAAAACAATCCATGCCAGCCCTAATCTACCATTCATAACATTTTCCCTACCGTTCCCGCAATGTTTTCCAAAACCTCCATCAAAGGTCCGGAATGAAATCCCAGATAAAAGATCACGGCCCCCACAATCCCCAGGGGAAGCAGCATCATCCAGTTGGGATCCTCCGCATCCTCCACGGTGCCGGCGTCAAAATCCTTTCCCGGAAAAAAGGCCCTCACCACCACTGTCATCATATAGACCGCCGTCAGCAGGGCAGAGACCAGAATCGCCCCCAGCCCTGCGTAAGCCATGATTCCTCCGCTTTCCAGGGCCGCCCTGGCCAGATACCACTTGCTCACAAAACCGCTCAGGCCAGGAACCCCCATCAGCGCCAGGGCCGAAACCGTAAATGCGGCAAACACTTTCGGCATTCTGCCCCCAAGGCCATCCAGTTCATGGATATAATTCCTTCCCGTCTGATGGATCACCGCTCCTGCACAAAGAAAAGAACCCAGTTTCATAAAAGAATGACATACCATGTGCGCCAGGGCCCCCATCAGTCCGTAAGGCGTCATCAGCGCCACCCCGAACAATATATAAGACATATTGCTTATGGTGGACCAGGCCAGCCTGCGCTTCAAATGAGTTTCTTTCAGCGCCCTGCTGCATCCATAGACGATGGTGACAGTCACCAGCGCCAGTACCAGCCCCTGAACCCGGCTGCCGCGCAAAAGCCCGGTTCCGAAACTGTAATAAGTCACACGCATGGCCGCAAAGGCGCCTGTGTTGACCACCGCCACCGCATGCAGCAGAGCCGTCACCGGAGTCGGCGCCACGCTGGCCCTGGGCAGCCATGTGCAGAAAGGCCACATGGCCGTTTTCACGCTGAATCCACAGAAGCAGAGCAGATAAATCAGCTGCAGCATATCCTTCTTTTCTCCCGTCTGTGCAGGGTCAAACACACCTCCCGGCACAAAAGAAGATGTGGTACCGTAGGCAATGACAAAGGTGAGACCGATAAACGCAAAGGCGGCTCCTCCCAGCATATTGAAAAGATAGGTTCTGCTGGCATGGACGGCCTCGCCGGTTCTCTCATGCATCACCAGCGGCAGCGTCACCAGACTCAGCATCTCAAAGAAGAAATACATGGTAAGAATATTTTCTGCCAGGGCAACCCCCAAAGTCACCCCGTAAGCTGCCACATAAAACAGAAAAAAGGTCTTTTCATTGTCTTCCTGTTTCATATATTCAAAGGCATACAGTGTGGCAAGCGGCCACAGCAGCGCCGCTATCCCCAAAAATACGGCTCCCGTGCCGTCCAGCCGGAATGCAATGCTCAGATTTCCGGTGAACCGGAATACCGTCAGAACATTTTCGTTTCCCGAAAAAATCAGCCACAGCACCAGCACAGAGTTGGCACAAACCGCCGTTTCCAGCCACATCCACATATGCCTTCTGTTCTTAAAGTCCAGAAGCGGCGTCAGAATCCCCGCAAAAATGGGCAGAAGTACAACCAGCAACATCAGCAATTCTTTCATTTCCTGAACCGGACCTTTCCTCTGAAAAAATTATTTCTCCAATACCGACACCGCAATATCCCCAAAGCAGCGAAGCAGCGGACCGGGAAAAATTCCTGCCGCCAGAGCCGCTGCCGCCAGGGCCATCACAGGCAGAAACATGTTCCACGGGCATTTCCCCCGCACTGCTGCCTCCTCACCCTGCCCGGACCCGGTTCCCGGGAAAAAACCTCTCAGGGCAATGGGCAGAAGATACCCTGCCGTCAGAAGGGCGCTGACCAGCAAAACAACTGGACCCAGCCAGGAAAAAATCCCTGTTCCGGATGCCAGCGCCCCCTCCGCCAGATACCATTTGCTGATAAAACCGCCGGTGGGCGGGATACCGGTCAGGGCCAGGGCCAGAATCGTGTAGCACCAGAAAAGCCACGGCATCCGCTTTCCCGCCCCTGCAAGTTCCCCCACCTTTGTCTGCCCGAAACAATGCAGAAAAATTCCGGCAGTCAGAAACAGCCCGCATTTCACAAAAGCATGCACCGCCACATGCAGCAGCGCCCCGGTGAAAGCATCTATGTTCAGCAGCGCCAGGCCGAACATAATGTAGGATACCTGGCTCACCGTGGAATAGGCCAGTCTTTTTTTGACGCCCTGCTCCCGGAATGCCAGCAGGGAGCCCATAAACACGGTCAGAAGGGATAATATGATCCAGCCCTGCTGCACCCAGGTGCCTTTCAGGAAATCCGCCCCAATCACATAGTACACCGTGCGGATTACCGCCAGCACGCCGGACTTTACAATCACGGCGGACAAAACGGCCGAGGCGGGCGAAGGCGCCACCGGATGCGCCGTGGGAAGCCACGCATGCAGCGGAAGCATTCCCGCCTTTGCCCCAAAACCCAGAAGCATCACAAAGACAGCCGCCAGGAGAATTTCCTCATGTCCCTGCACTGCCGCACTGTCCAGCGTTCCCCCCGCCGTAAAAGTGAGGGAAGTACTATAGCGGCAGAGAAAAAACAGGCCCAACAGCCCTCCGTAGGCACCGCACAGAGAGTAAAACAGATACTTCAGCCCGGCCATAACCGCTTCTTTTGTCCCGTTATGCATCACCAGCGGCATGGACGCAAAAGTCATCAGTTCATAGAAAAAATACATGGTCACAAGATTACCGGAAAAATCCAGTCCTATCAGTATACCGTACAACAGTAACCAAAATCCGAAATACCGTTTTTGCTTTCCCTCACGGGCCATGTAGGGGAATGCGTAAACCGTGGCCGCAGCCCACACCAGACTGACCACAGCCGCAAATGCTCCACCCAGTGCATCACTGCGGAAAAAAACCGGAATCCCATCCACCAGGGGAAATAACACAAGACCTATCTCTCCCATGCCCAGGATCCCCAGCACGGCTGCAGCGGATACCGCCAGCACGGCCGACACATATACCGTAAGCCATCTCCCGGCTCCCGGCCCTTTCCCGGATTTATGCGGCCCTTCCCCTGCCGGTGTCTCCCTGCCATCCGGCAGATTTCTTTCTTCCGGCGTCTCCCTGCCATCTGACAGATCTCTTTCTTCCGGCGCTTCCCTGTCATCCGGCAGATTTCTTTCTTCCGGCACCTTCCTGCCATCCGGCAGATTCCCTTCTTCCGGCACCGACTTCCCTTCCCTGTCCTTTTTCGCGGATTCCCGGAAAGAGGAAATCAAAAGTACCAGACCCGCCAGTATGGGCACCCCTACCGGAACCAACAACAAACCATTCATCTTAATCCTTTCCGTTATGTCCAGCGCCGGGCAGTCTCCCGCGGCACTTTCCCCGACAAGACTTCCCTTCCCGGGGACATGTCCGTCCCATGCCGCGGCACTTTCCCCGGCATCCGTCCACGCTGTCCTTTCATTCAAACATCCCAAGTCCTCCCTGAATCAGCCGGATCACCGGATCCGAATTCAGTCCCAGAACCAGATTCAGGAGAATAAAACAGATCAGGACCGCCGTCTTCACCGGCTGCTCCCCCGCAGATATATATTTGCCCTGGCTCCTGGGAACCGGAGTGTAAATCCTGATCACTGTCTTCATAAAATAAAGGGCATTCAGCACTGTGCTGATAGCCAGGGCTATAAAGGTAGGCAGCATTTTATGCGCATGTCCCACCGCGGCCTGGGCAAAAAACAGTTTGGAGATAAAGCCGGAAAACACAGGCATACCCACCATGGACAGCGATCCCACCGTAAAGGCCACGCCGGCGGTCTTATTCCGGTATCCCGCCCCGGTGATATCCTTAAAACGGGTATTATTTTGGGATACATCCGTAAGCCCTGCCGCCGCCACAAAAAGCAGGGACTTGGTTGCGGCATGGGACAGAACATGGTAAATGCTTGCCACCGTGCCGGCCTCCGTGGCAAGCCCCAGCCCCATATAAATGTATCCGATCTGCGCCACGGAGGAATACGCGATCATCCTCTTGATATCGTCCACCCTTATGGCGTTCACAGACCCCATAATCATGCCTATGATGCCAAAGACAAATAGCACATGCACCACCTTGCTCTCCGTCACCACCCCGAATCCCACCACACGGTAGAAAATCTTAATCAGCAGAAAAATGTATCCCTTGGATACCAGGGATGACAGAATCGCCGAAGAGGACAGTGTGGAATATCCGTAGGCATCCGGAAGCCAGGCGTGAAAAGGATACAGGGCGCTTTTTATGGCAAGTCCCACGGACATCAGTCCCAGGGCCACCATCAACGCAATGTGATGCCTGTCCGCCGCTGCCAGTATCTGCACCTGCTCCCTGATATTGCTCATCAGGAGATGTCCGGTTATGGCATACAGATAGCAAATCCCCAGCAATAGCAGGCCCGATCCCAGCAGACTGGAAATCATATACCGAATGGCGGCCTCAATGGTGCGTCCGTTCTGCCGGATCATGATCAGGCCGCAGGCTGAAATGGTATTGATCTCCACAAACACATATGCGGTAAACAGATCATTTGTATACACCAGGGCCAGAAGGGAGCACAGCAGCAGATTGCTCATCACATAATACAGATTCTGTTTGCTCTCCTCGATCTGTTCTTCCCGTTCCCTGGCGCCGCCTGCCATGCACAGCAGCATAATGGCACAGAAAAAAAGAGCCATAAAAGCTTCCAGTATCCCCACCCTGATCTCATTGCCCCAGGGCGCCGGAAAATGCCCCATCAAATAGATAAAAGGCTCCCCTGTCCCAATGACATAAAAAAGCACAGCCGCGGACATAACACCCACAGCGGAAATCACTGCCAGGTTCACCCTTCTGGCTTTTTTTCCGTCCAGAACGGAACACAGCGGCCCCGAAAACAATGACAAAATGATGGACATAAAGGGAAAATTCTGCACCAGCGCCATCACTTTCCCTCCTTTTTCAACAATGTACTGATCTCGTCCAGGTCAAGCGTATGGTACCGCCTGTAAAGCCGTATGGTCAGGGACAGCATCAGCGCCGTCACCGAAACGGATACCACAATTCCCGTCAATACCAGTCCGCTGGGAATGGGATTCACATAAGCTTCCACACTCTGGATGCCATCCACCACCACCGGAGCCTTTCTCCCATCAATATACCCTTTCAGCGCCAGAAAAAGATAGGTGGCGGTATCCATAATATTCAGTCCGATAATCTTTTTGATCAGGTTCTTCTGCAGCAGAAGATTTGAAAACCCGATCCCAAATAAAATCATGGCGGCTGCTTCCTCATAATTATTCAGCAAATATTCAAAATTCATGCCTGCACCCCCTGCGCCCTGCCAAATACCGGAAAACTTTTTCCATTTTTACCTCACAACAGACCATTTTTAAACTTAATAACCTCCCTTGCGGAACATGACATAAAAGGTATACATGGTGCCCGCCACAACCACTCCCACACAGATATTCAAAACCAGAATCAGCCCGCTGCTGAGAATCGCCCCGGGGGTTCCCAGCGGAATCACGCTCTCAATGTGATTGGCACCCGTATAAAAAGAATAGCTTTTCGCGGCGCTGTAACATGCCAGCGCGCAAAAACTCATCCTTCGGTAGGTTTTCGCCGTAAAAATCCGTTCTGTTCTGGCAAAACCAAAGGCATTTAAATATAAAATCAGCCCTGCCCCGATGACGGCGCCCCCGGAAAATCCTCCCCCGGGCCCCAGATGTCCTGCCAGTATGATATAAATGCCGAAAAGAAAGACCGGAGGAACCAGAATTTTTGCCACTGCCTGCAGAATCACGTCGTTTTTCGGTTCATGAATTCTGTCGTTGGCCTCTCCCTCTTCTTTGTCTCCCTTTTTGTCAACCCGCAGTAAAATCAGCACCGTACATGTGGCGATGAACAGCACATGGGATTCCCCCAGAGTATCGAATGCCCTGTAATCCAGAATCATGCCGGTGACAATATTCACCGCCCCCGTTTCCTGGAGCCCCTTTTCAATATACCTGGCCGCCACCTCATTGTTGGGCGGGTTATCCGCCTGGCCGAAAGAGGGCAGGTCGGACACTGCAGTCAGCAGCATGACCACCAGAAAAATACAGAACAGTACGCTGAATATCTTGTAAAACCTCTGGAAAATCCGCACTTCCATATTGTGTTCCAGGTCATAGACCCGCTCCGTAAGCAGCTTTCTGTCCTGCTTTCTGCGCCGGACCACCTGCTCCGGCTCCCGGAAAGGCTCCTGCTTTTTCATCTCCACTTCTCCCAGAAAGGGGTCCTTTGTGCCGTCAAGCCACTGCCGGAACCGCCCTGAAAGAGTCTTCCTGTATTCTTCTTCCGGAATTTTTCTACTCATCCTTCTGACCGTCCTCTTCCTTTTTCAGTATGGCATTGATTTTTTTCAGTGTCACCAGAAACAGTACCGTGGTGACACCTGCGCCCACTGCCGCTTCCGTGATGGCCAGATCCGGCGATTCCAGCAAAATCCAGATAATGGACATAATCAGACTGTAGGACATGAATATCAATATGGTATTTAATAATTTTTTCGATAAGCTGGCCGCAATGGCACAAACCACCAGAAATCCCAGCAAAATACAATTAAAAACTGTCATCCTCACACCCCTGTTCCCGACCCGACTTTCCGGTCTTCTGTCTTTTTTTCCGCTTCCGCACCATCCCCGGCCTTGTTCCTGTCCGAATCCCCCAGCGCCTTTACCCGGTAGTACTTTTCCCCGTCCTCGTTGGTAGTCACTTCCAGCCGGGCGATCAGATGCGAGGAAACCGGGGAAGAAAACCACAGAAACACAATCACCAGGAACAATTTCAGCGAAGTAAAATCAAATCCGTTCAGGATGATCAGCCCTGCCAGGGCAAACCCGATTCCAAGCGTGTCCCCAATGGCCGCCGCATGCATACGGTTCAGGATGTACCGGAATCGGAACACCCCGATCATTTCAATGACAAAGGTGGCAAGTCCTGCCAATAGCAGGCCGCCGCCCAGAAGAAAACGAATCCACTCCAGCGCAATCATCCCATGCCCTCCTGTTCCGGAAAACGCTTCTCCGTCTGCCTGTCACCGGGTCCGGCAGCGGCATCACATTTTGTCTCCCTGCCCTTCCCGTCCTCCTGCAGCCGCTTTTCCAGATATACTCCCATATATACCTTTGTCAGCACAATGACCGCCAGAAAACTGATCATGGCATAGATCAGGCAGATATCTGCCAGATAGCCTTCCCCCAGCATCAGCGTCAGAATGGCGATGATCACGATGACCATGGTTCCCATCATATTGACCGACACGATCCTGTCCGCAACCCTGGGCCCTACGATAGCCCGGATCAGGCACAGAATCACCAGTATGGCCAGTATGATAAGCGCCGTCATCATTAAAATCTGATACCCCTGTTCCAAACCTGCTATTCCTTTTCCCACCTGATATGCCTCCCTCTACAAGACAAATTTTTTCCTGATGATTCCGATATCATCCCTGCCTTTATCTGAGCCGGGAGGATTCTCCCTCCATTTTCCGGATATATGTCTCAAACACTGTCCGGTCCAGGCCTTCTGCCATTGACTCGTCCAGACAATGCACCTTATATTCCGCATCTTCCAAAGTGACGGTAATCGTTCCCGGTGTCAGCGTTATGGCATTGGCCAGCAGCGCCTTTCCCATTCTTGTCTTCAGGTTTGAATGAAAGCTCACCAAAACCGGCTCAATCTCCTCTTTCTGCGTCAGTATCATGTGTATGGCGCCAAAGTTCGCTTTCACGATCTCCCTGATCAGCACGCAGCAATATCCGGTAAACAGAGGAAACTTTTTGTAAATCTCCCGCTCCCTGGCCAGGCTGTGATCCGTAAATTTGCAGGAAAAGGCCAGCAGTACTGCCGCGATGATCAGGCCAAACACACAGATCTCCAGGGTAAAATTCCCGTTAAAAATAATCCATAACAAAAAATAAAGCAAATACATGCGGCCATTCTCCTTCCGATAAAAATGTGTCCTGTCTGCCCCCTCCTATACTGCGCTTTACAGAATATTCCAATGGGAACAGGCGCATACAAAAAAGCAACCCCCGGAAACGCAGTTGCTTCTTCGTATGTATCTTATTTCGCAAAAGATTTTATTTTAAATAATTTCCACTCTCTCAAAATACTTGATGAGAATATTGGCACAGTTCCCGATGCCCAGCTGGGAAGTGTCAAGAATCATATGATAGTTGTTCACATCTCCCCATACCTTGCCCGTATGCCGGTAATAATAATCCGCTCTCGCCCTGTCATTCTCATCCAGCACGGCCCTGGCCTCCTCATACGGCAGGTCCTTCTTCTTCATGATGCGCTGAATGCGGTCTTCCTTGTCGGCACATACATAAATATTAAATACATTGCCCTGGCCTTTCAAAATCTCCGAGGCACAGCGCCCCAGGATGATACATGGATGAGATGCCAGCTCTCTGATGACTTCTGCCTCGTCCGCATAATTCTCGTCTTCCAGTTCATGCTCGATATAGGCTTTGTCATAGACGGGAATATCCAGTCTCCTGGAAAGTTCCTCCGCGATCACGCCTGCGCCGGTACCAAATCTCCGGCTTATGGTAAGCACCAGATTCATAATCATTCCTCCTCGCATACGCTTCGAATCATGTCCCATGGCCTTCCGGCCCCTTCATGCCTCAGGTTAAAGTCGTTCTTATGGCATTCGGCCTCTTCATACCTTAGAATAAGGTCATTCTTATGGCCCATTCGACCCCTTCACGCCTTAGAATAAGGTCATTCTAACATAATTCCCCCGCAGATACAAGTTTATTCCGGCACCAAGATATGCCAAAAGGAAAACACCCTGAACCTCAGGAAAATTTCCTGTGTTCAAGGTGTAATCATTCATTGTCCGTACGGTTATTCGGCCGTCTTTACAGAAGTAATATGGGGATTTACGCCCTGATACCAGTACAGGAAGCCTTCCATGTCAATCTTGTCGCCCACCTTCAGCTCCTTCACAGCGGCATATACATCTGTGGTGTTGTCACACAGATAGGATTCCACCGTGAAAGTATAGGTCTCCCCATTGATGGAAGCCCTGAAATACAAGTCTTCACCATCCTGGCCGGAACCATCCGCTTTGTACCAGAAAGCCTCTTCACCGGCTTCATTCTCCGGATCAACAGACACTACAGTCAGACCTTTGAAGGCCACAAACTTATTCTGATGGTTGATCAGCTCTTCCGTGCCCAGCAGTGCTGTCACATCCTCTGCCTCTGCCACATAATTTCCGTCGATAATTTCAAAGGTACCATCTATGATTTCAACTTCGCCTTCCCACTCGGTCTTGAATCCGGTTACCCTGATCTTGGTTCCCGGTGTGAGCTTGGCATAATCCTCTTCAGAGCAGACAGTCTCATAGAAGAAATAAGCGCCATCCTCATCCTGGGCATAAATGGTGGCCTTGTCCTCCCACCAGGACTGCTTTGCCTGTACATAAGCTTCTACCACAACTTCTGTGTTCAGCTCTGCGGCCATATATTCCGCATGAGACAGTACGGTTCCCGGCTCTTCCTGGGAAGCTTCCTCGCCGCTTCCTTCCGCACCGGCCTCTGAGCCTTCTGCAGAGCTCTCATCCTGTGCTTCGCTTCCACTCTCAGTACCTGCATCCCCTGCCTCGCTTCCGCTCTCGGAGCCTGCATCCCCTGCCTCGCTTCCGCTTTCGGAGCCTGCATCCCCTGCTTCGCTTCCGCTTTCGGTGCTCACATTTCCTGCATCCGCGGATGAGCTTCCATCATCGGTACCGCAGCCCACACATGCCGCTACCAATGCTGCTGCCAAAAACAATGCTGCATACTTCTTTGTTCTTTTCATCATAATCCTCCTCCATTCCAGTTCCGCAATATGGCGCCAGCCGCCATTTGTCTTTTCCGGCCCTCCTGCCCGTCCATGGCCGGATAGAATCACCGGACATACAGCGGATAGGTCAGACAGGGTCCGGATACCGGGCCGTCACTGCGGCCCGTCCCGGAACTTTGAAATAATTATACACGATATCACCAAGAAAGCAATAGCATTATTGCTTATTTGAAACCCTGATTTCCGGAGGATTTTTGTCTTTTTTACTTAAAATTTCTTTGTCTGCTTCCCGATTTTCCGGACCGCAAGGGAAATTTTTACTGATTCTTCTTCCTTTTTGCCATCCGCAACAGCAGATACAGCAGAATCAAAATCCATGTCCCCGCCAGGGCCCACAGCAGCACTGCGGCGGTTTGGGGAAGCTTCCCCAGCTCTGCCTTCCCGCGGGCCACGGACTCTCCGCTCTGGTCCAGACGGTAAAGGGATGTCACGTCCCCGTACAGCTTCTCGAAATAGGCATCATCCACAGTCTGCTTCCGTATCACGGATTTCACCGTATTTTCAATCAACTGTCCTGCCGCGTCCCTGAGGGAGGCGGAACCGTTGAACACCGGTGTCACAAAAGTATTCTCCACATTGTCCAGAAGAAGCTTTGCCGCAGAGATTTTCACATCATAGTACAGATTGTTGTCCTCCCCGCTCCGGGACAGATATTCCTGATACGCTTCCGAATTCTGCGCCTTTGAAGTCACCGGCACATACCCTTCCGTCTCCGAATAGGCAATCTGGACATCATCTGTCAGCAGATACTGGACAAACAGCCAGGATGCAAGAACCTCCTGGGGATCTGCCTTGTTAAAAATACATACGGAAGGCCCCTGGGATATCATCCGCGGATTTTCCGTGTCAAACTGCGGAATTGTCATAACCGCCGTCTCGAAATCCACCAGTCTGTCCTCGCTGATGTCTATCAGCGGAGCGTTGGTGCCCATCCAGGTGGCTCCCGCCGTGGAATCTATGGCAAAAATACACTGCCCCGCGTTCAGGAAATTGGCCGGGTAACCGGATACTTTAAAAGTGGAGAAGGCTCCCGTGCCCGCATGTTCCGCCATGGTCTCCAGCAATTCCTTAGTGGTGTCATGAAAGATCTGTATCTCCCCCTCCTCATTGGAATATCCGGCGTCCAGCTGCCGCAGCATCTGTATCATCATATTGTCGGTGGATTTATAGATAAAGGGAATCAGCACCTTCTGGCCGTTGACGGCAAAGTTTCCCTCCCCGTCCCGTTCCATTGCCGCCTCGGAAACCTCCCAGACAAAATCCCAGGTCAGCGTCTCCGGCAAAGTATACCCCAGTGCCTCCACATAAGTCTTATTGACATAGCAGGCCTCGGTGGAACGCATATACGGAACGGCATAATAATGCCCGCCGAAAGAGCATTCTTCCAGAAACTGGGGAATGATTTCCTCCTGCTCCGGCGCGTCAAACCTGATCTCGCTACCCCCCAGTCCGTACTTTTCATGGGCAAAAAGTTCCTCCAGGGAAACCACAAGGTTTTTCCCGGTCAGATAGGTGGCAATGTGATCCGGATAGGTGATGCAGACATTGGGCGTGGTATTGGTGGCAATGTTGGTGATCACATCATTGTATATTTTCCCATAATCCGTATACAGACGCAAATTCACCCTGATATTGGGATACAGCGCCTGGAAATCATCGATTGCCCGTTCATAAATCCTGGTCTGGGTCTTATTGGTATCGTTTTTGGCCCAGAAAGTGATTTCATACTGTCCGGAATCATCAAATTCCCCGGGTATTTCATAAGCCGCAAGCCCCTGGGAGCCATGGCATCCTCCAAGCCAGAACATACTGCCTGCCAGAATCATCGCCCCGGATAAAATATTCCGGATTCTGCCCCGCCGCTTTCCGGAATTTCCCTGTCCTTTTTCCACCATGTTTCCCGCACACTGTTCTCCCGGAGCACGATTCTCCCACAGCGGCCATATGCACCTCCTGCGGCTCATCCTTTTGTCCCTCCTCTTGACACACCTTCCATAATTTTGTTGCGGAATATCAGAAACAAAATAATCAGCGGAACAGAGATCACCACCACGGCCGCCATCATGGCCGGAATGTTTTCCCGTCCGAAACCGTTCTCCCGGATCTCCTGAATCCCGTTTGAAACCAGGAAATAGTTCCCGTCATCCGTAATCAGCCTGGGCCACACATAGGAATTCCAGCACTCGATCACCTTCAGTATGGTCACGGTAATCAGCGTAGGTTTCGAGATTGGCACCATCACCTTCAGCAGGTATTTTAAATCCGAGGTGCCGTCCACCTTTGCCGCATAATATAGGCTGTCCGGGATCTGCTCAAAATTCTCCTTCAGCAAATAAATATAGAAGACAGACGTAACGGAAGGCAGAATCAGCCCGGGGAAAGAATTCCGCATATCCCAGTTGGTGATGGTCACAAAATTGGTGATAATCACCAGCTCGCCCGGAATCATCATCAGGGACAGAAACAGTACAAACAGGATATTTTTCCCCCTGAATTCCAGCCTGGCAAACGCAAATGCCGCAAGGGTGATCACCACCAGCATCAGCGCCGTGGTCACAAAAGTGAAAATGACGGTGTTGAGAAGATATCTCCCCAGAGGCACTGCGGTAAAGGCATCCGCATAATTCTGCAGGGTAGGCGATAATGTGAAAAACCGCGGAATATACTCGGCGTTGTACGCACTGTAGCTTTTGACGGAAGTGAGAATCATCCAGTAAAAAGGAAACAGCACAAGAACGCCCCAAAACACCAGAAACATGTATGTTACCGTCTTTCCTATTTTCCGTCTTCTTCCGGAGGCTTTCTCCAGCTTCCTGTAATCAGGCATTTTTCTGTGGTCCTTCTCCATGCTCATATTCATTCCTTTCGCTCTGCCCAAGTCTTCTCACTTCCAGGCATTTCTTTTTCCCACCAGCAAATTGATGCAGGTGATGGTCAGCACTATGGCAAACAATATAATGGCGGCTGCAGATGCATAAGAAGGATATCCCCCGCTGTCACCATACAGCATATCATACACATACCCCACAATGGTGTTCATTTCCGCCGCGTTTAAGTCCGTGCCGAACAGGGCCACCGCGTCGCTGTACGCCTTAAACGCACCGATAAATCCCGTGATAACCAGGTAGAATATCATGGGAGAAATCATGGGCAGCGTAATGCGCCGGAATATCCGGAACCCTGAGGTGCCATCCACCCTTGCCGCATTGTAATAGGACTGGTCCACGGATGCCAGGGCGCTGGTCAGAATCAGGATTTTAAACGGCATGACCACCCAGATGGTATAAAAGCACAGTACAAACATTTTGGCCCAGTAAGGACCGCTGATGAAATCCACGCTTTCCCCGCCGAACCAGGAAATCACAAGATTCGCAAATCCGTCGGAGTAGGGCGTCTTCTGGAACAAAATCATAAAGACCAGTCCCACCGCCAGCGTATTTGTCACATACGGCAGAAAGTAAACCGTCTGCAGAAGATTGCGCAGCGGCCTGACAGAATACAGTCCCACCGAAATCAGCAGGGCGATTGCCGTGGACAAAGGCACCGTAATAATCACCAGAAGAAATGTATTTTTCACTGCCTGCAGAAAATAAGGATCATGCAGCACATAGGAATAATTATAGCCGCCCACACCGAAATAAGTCTGGGATGCCGAATGATACCCCTCTTCCACGGAATAGACAAAAACGTCTGCCAGGGGATACACCATGAACACCCCCAGAAAAAGGATCGCCGGCAAAAGGTACAGCCAGGCCTTCAAACCACTGTTACTCCACTTTTTCTTCATATCAGACTCCTACCTCCACACCGTGTCCCCGGTTCCGGTCGCCGGTCTTCCCCATGACAGCCGCAGGACTTTGCCATCCCCTGCCTTCTGGTTTTCCCGCACAGCCAGGGCACAACACGGTTCATCTCCTTATTCCTCCCGAAAAGTTCCCTCACAGGATACGCTCCCCTGTCTCCCGGTCAAAGAGAAATACTTTTCCGGGAACCAGGGAAAATCTGACAGTTCTGTCATGTTCCTGCGTTTCGGTAACGCCGGACCGTTTTTCCTCCAGCGGAATCAGCCGGTCCATATGCTCCGTGCCCACAATGGAACGTATGGCCGGGCTTAGGGACGCCCGGTTCCTGGAAATGACACTGATGTCACGTCCCATCACCTCAATCCCTGCCAGTTCACAGGCAAAGGGACCGTCTTCCTGCAGTAAAAATCCCTCCGGCCGGATGCCCACATGGACATCCCGCTCCGTACCCGGTGCCATGGCAGTGCCTGCAAGCTTCCCCGGATGCCCTATATCCATCACGGCGTCACCGCCGATATACAGTTTCCCGTTTTTCATCCGCCCCTCAAATACATTAATGGGCGGCGTCCCCAGAAACTTTGCCACAAACAGATTGGCCGGATTGTCATATACTTCCTGGGGTCTGCCCATCTGCTGGACAAGCCCCTCTTTCATAACCACAATCATATCGGAAATACTCATGGCCTCTTCCTGGTCATGTGTGACGAAAATCGTGGTGATTTTCGTCTCTCTCTGAATCCGCCTGATCTCCTCCCTGGTCTGGAGCCGCAGCCTGGCATCCAGGTTGGAAAGCGGTTCATCCAGCAAAAGCACCCTGGGTCTCTTTACCAGCGCCCGTGCAATGGCCACCCGCTGCTGCTGCCCTCCGGAAAGCTCCCCTGGCCTGCGGTCCATCAGTTCCCCGATCTGAACCAGTTTTGCCGCCTCATCCGCCTTTGCCCGCATTTCTTCCTTTGAAAGCCTGTCCTTTCCTTTCAGATTTTCCAGCGGAAACAGGATATTCTGGCGCACCGTAAGATGCGGGTACAGCGCGTAATTCTGAAAAACCAGCCCGATTCCCCTGTGTTCCGGCGGCAGATCCGTCACATCCTCATCCCCGAAAAAAATCCTTCCCGAGGTGGGTTTCAGCAGACCGCTGATCAGATTCAGCGTCGTACTTTTCCCGCATCCGGAAGGCCCCAGCAGGCCGATCAGCTTTCCGTCCGGAATCTCAAAGGTAAAATCATTCACCGCAGTCACATCCCCGCGTTTCTTTCTGTCCCGGCCCGGAAATTTTTTTGTCAGGTTCTGCAATACTACTTTCATGGTGCCCCTCCCGCATCTTTGGCTTTACCGCCTATCTCATGGCCGTTTGGCCTCTTTTTTCCAAAACATGGGATTATTATACCGAAAAAACATGGAAATGTCCACAGGAAACCATGGCACAACCGGTATTATTCACGTCCCCGGCGCCTGCCCGGGGGCTTGCCATCCGGCAGGGATAGGCCTTCTCCACTGCACGGCACCCGCACCTTGCGTCAGCAACTATTTTCCTTATGCGCCCCTGCGCATGAAAAGGGCCTCCGCACATCAGGGATGTGTCGGAAGCCCTTTTCGTTTACAATCGGAAATTTCCCATTCACCTGCACCGCGCCAGCGACCCCATGGGATCCCAGGGCTCCAGCATAATGGGTTCTGCCTCATACTCTTTCAGGAAAGATTCCGGCAGATATTTTTTGTTCACTACCACCTGATACATAAACTCGTCAAACCATTCGTCGCTCATGACGTAATAGCCTTTTTCCCCGGACTTTTCGCCCCAGCTGTTCTCCACGCGCCAGCGGTTGGGCTTTCCCTCTTCATCCAGGTTGACTCCCATAAATACCATGGCATGTGTCATCAGACTCTCACCATACTCCAGCCGCTCTGCCTTGTCCATGCCGAACTTCACATCCAGCAGTTCATCCAGCCCGAAAAGTTTCATGTCCATGACACCCCCTTCCCTGGCGGAAAATTTTCCCACATCACAGCCGAACCACACCGGAGCCCCATCCTTCAGCTGCGCAATGGCAGCCTTCTTCAGCTCTTCAATCTCCAGATTCAGATAGCGCACCTGGCGGCCCTCTTTTACACTGCCCAGGTACTTTACGCTATAGCTTCTGTGATAAGGCTTATCCGCGGTAGGCGCATTAATCAGACTTATGTAGTCGTTCAGGTTCAGACCCACATACTTTTCAAAAAAAGCCAATGGAGTCAGACCTATATCCCGGATAAAACCGCCATCCTTATCTTCCACTTCCAGATCAAATACTTTCGGCGGCTCTCCCAGGCAAATGCAGAGAATCCGGTAAATTTCCTCCAGCATGGCCACCTTTTTTTCTGCCAGTTCTTCCCTGGACATGCCCTGGGCGTAAGCTTTGCGCAGCCTGCAGGCATCTTCCCGCAGCCTGAGGGTCAGCACGGAATCCATCTCCCCTGTGGCAGAGGAGGATTTCGTCTCCGGCATGGCATACTTGGGAACCACCCCGTATTTTTCCACCAGGCTGCTGAGCATATCCCACTGTCCCCCGTCATTTACCGGCGCCATCAGAAGCCATGAAATCAGTCTGCCCTCCGTGGGTTCATCCAGGGTCTCCAGAATGCTCTCCAGAAAATAATTGCACTTTTCCAGTTTGTCATAAAACAGTATATAATTCTGGGAAAGCTCAAAATTTTCCAGATTCAGCTTTTTGATTACCTCATAGCGGAATGTGTTCATCGCCGCAAACATCCAGCAGCGCCCGCTCTGCTTCTGGTCCGTTATGGCGCCCTGCTTTAAATTTACCGAAAAGCTGTGTCTTGTGTTTCTGCGTACCTCCCCGTTTGTTGCCGCTGCCTTCAGTCCGTTTTCCGTCACGGCGTTCATTGCCACTCTGCAGGCCTTGTCCCCGCTGCATTTCTCCTGCAGCAGCTCCAGCATTTCTTTTGTAATAGTCTCGCTCATGTCCAGTCTCTTCTCCTTATGGATGATGTCTCTTTTCGCGTTTTGAAATCCTGATGATGTCTTTCGCACTTCCGGTTGTATCCGTGCATCCGCATGCGCTGATTTCCGTACAAAGCTTTACGGTCTCTGGCCCATGCCGCCCTCCAGCGTGATAGTCTCGCCTGTCATGTATTTGAAATCCGGAGAGGCAAGCTGCACACAGACACGTCCGATCTCCAGTTCCGCGTCGCCGTAATGTCCTGCGGGCGGCATTTTCACATTTGCCTTGAAGGCATCCGGATAAGCCTTTTCAAAGTTCTCAAGCTGTGCCGTCCATGCCAGAGGGCAGATAATGTTCACATTGACCCCATCCTTTGCCCACTCGGTGGCTGCCACACGGGTCAGGCCCCGGATTCCTTCCTTGGCCGCCGCATAAGCGCACTGTCCGTAATTACCGAACAATCCTGCTCCCGATGCAAAGTTGATGACCGTTCCCTTTGTCTCGGCCAGATGAGGATGGCAGGCCTTCATATAATAAAAAGTTGCATAAAGCCCGGAGTACACAGCCAGGTCAAACTGTTCCGTGGTGTGGTCGCAGAGTGTGACACCGGATGCGGAAGCCTGTGCATTGTTGATCAGCACGTCAATTCTTCCGAACTTCTCCATTGTCTGACGCACTACCTCCCCCACTACGGCCTGATTGTCCGCCCCGGCATTTACATCGGCAGCCACGGTCAGCACTTCAATTCCATACAGACGCTCCAGCTCTTCCTTTGCATCCTCCAGCTTTTTTACATTCCGTCCGGTAATCACAAGGTTCGCGCCCTCTTTCGCATAAGCGGTGGCGATACCGTAACCTATGGAACCGCATCGTCCATCGCTCAAAACCGCCCTTCCCGCACCCGTGATAATCGCCGTCTTCCCTGTCAAGAAACCCATAATCCCTACCTCCTGATTCTGTTGAATGAAACTTCCGCAACAAGTGAAAATATTTTATGATTCCTGGTTTTCAATATATCATATTTCAAATTTTCTGTCAATTTAGGACCGGTGCCGGGCGCCGGCGTCAGCGGTTCATGCACAGACGTGCAATCTGCTCCAGCCTCGGCAGACAGGCGTCAAAGAACATCTTATAAGACCGGCAGAAATAATTTACGCCGTCCTTCTCCCCCGGCTGTTCCCGGTGCCTGCGGCACCCTCCCCTGCAGATGGGAAAATACGGACACTCCCTGCATTCTTTTGCCGGAACGTAAGCCCCCTGTAGAAACCCGCTCTCTTTCACCTGCCGGATAATGGTTTCAAAACTGTCCCGGTTTAAGTTCCCGGCCCGGTATTCGTCCAGGCAGTAAAAATCGCATGGATACACGCTTCCGTCTGCCTCAACCACATTCTGGAAGCTGCAGGTTCCCCGCTGCTCGCAGGATTCCGGCATATGCCCCATCAGGATTCCCACATAGTTTTCAAACTGCCGGATATAGGGCTGTCTGCCCTTCTGCAGATCCAGATACCACAGCTCAAACAAATCAATCAGGAATTTCCCGTAGACTTCCGGGGTCAGGGAATATTCCTTCTCCCCTCTCTTTTCCCACACCGGATCCAGGCAGGCAATATACTGCTGCCAGAAAAAACCGGATTTCCGGTAATTTTCATATATTCTGCCGATTTTCGGCGCCGTCTTTGCGTTCACCACCGTGAGCACATTGAATTCGGCGCCTGCCTTTTTCAGCAGCTTTGCCCCCTCCATCGTATGAAAATAGGTGTCCTCCCCCTTTGCGTCCCGCCGGTATGCATCATGGGTGGCCCGGATGCCATCCACGGACAGACCGATGAGGAAGTGATTCTGTGCGAAAAAAGAACACCACTCCTCATCCAGCAGATATCCGTTGGTCTGCAGCGCGTGGGAAATGGGAATGTTTTTCCGATTATATTTCTTTTCCAGCCTGAGGCATTCTCTGTAAAAGTCAAGGCCTGCCAGAGTGGGCTCGCCCCCCTGGAAGGCTATGGTGCATGCCCCTTCCGCAAAATCCAGAGTTTTCTGTATGACATTTTCCAGGGTCTCCGGGCTCATGACGCCGTAAGAAGCCTGTTCTCTGTTTTGCATTTCATCCGCATAGAAACAGTACTTACAGCGCATGTTGCACAGCCCGGAGGCCGGTTTCATCAAAATATGAATTGGTGGCATATTTTCTTTTTACCTGCTGTCTTTCTCCCAAAAGTAAATTCGGATCCCGCGTTCCGGCTTACATATCCTCGGGGACCACGCACTCCAGCCTTGTCACTTCCCGCCCGGTCAGTTGTCTGCTTCTCTCATCCGGCGCCTGGCCGCCTACACAGATCTGCACCTTCCCCTTCCGGATACGCAGATGCCCTTCTTCGTCATAGAGCCCGAAAGCCTCTGCCGGCAGATGAACCACGGCCTCCTTTGTCTCCCCGGGAGCCAGATGCAGCTTGCAGATTCCTTTCAGCTGGGCATTGGGCGTATTTTCCCCGTCTACCTTTACATAGACCTGCACGGTCTCGCCTCCTGCCACGGCGCCGGTATTCCTCACCCTGGCCCGCACGGTAACACCTTCTCCCCTCACCTGGTCCGTATCTGCCTCCACTTTCTCATAGTCAAAGGCAGTGTAGGAAAGTCCGTACCCGAAGGGATACAGCGCCTCCCCGGACATATAGCGGTAGGTTCTTCCCTTCATACTATAGTCCTCAAAAGCAGGAAGCTCTTCGCAGGAATGATAAAATGTTACCGGAAGCTTTCCCTCCGGGCATCGCTCCCCGAACAGCACCTCCGCAATGGCGCGTCCTCCCTCCGCACCGGGATACCACCCCTGCAGAATTGCCGGCACATGGTCCTGGGCCCAGTTCACCGCCAGGGCGCTGCCGGACAGCAGTACCAGAACAATCGGCTTTCCGCTTGCATATGCCGTCTCCAGCACTTCCTCCTGAAGTCCCGGCAGATTCAGATCCGGCTTGTCACCGCTTCCGTACTCATTGTTGGCATCCCCCTGCTCCCCTTCCAGACTTGCATCCAGTCCCAGGCAGACCACCACCACATCGCTGCACTCACAGACTCCCCTGACCTCTGCCAGGCGGTCATGCTTCTCGGCAAGCCCTTCCACCCGGTCATGGTACAGATGGCATCCCTCGGAAAACATGACCCGCACGTCCTCGCCCACATACTCCTGAATGCCTTCTGATATGGTCCAGTATCTGGAAGCCGTCCCTTCGTAATTTCCCACCAGGGCCTTTCTGTTGTTGGCATTGGGGCCGATGACACCGATGGTCCTGATGACAGTCTTGTCCAGCGGCAGCATACCGCCCTCATTCTTCAGTAGCACAACACTCTTTGCGGCCACGTCCCGGTTCAGCCGTCTCATGGGTTCGCTGTCCACCACGCTGTACGGAATCTGGTCAAAAGGATTTTCCTCTTTCCTGTCCAGCACGCCCAGCTTCATCCGGGCCGTAAACAGATTCACCAGCGCCTCGTCCAGGCGGCTTTCATCCACCCTTCCCTCCTGCACTGCCTGTTTCAGGAAAAGAAACATATTCCCGCAGTTTAAATCGCAGCCGTTGTTCATCGCCATGGCGGCAGACTCCACGGGCGTATCCGTCACATGATGCCCATCATGAAAATCCACAATGGCACCGCAGTCGCTGACCACATGCCCCTCAAATCCCCACTCCCCGCGCAGAATATCCTGCAGCAGCTCTTTATTTCCGCAGCAGGGTACCCCGTTGATGCGGTTATAGGCTCCCATCACGGCCTCCACATGCCCTTCCTGTACACATGCCCGGAAGGCGGGAAGATATGTCTCATACAAGTCCTGCTTTCCCACCACCGCGTCAAAGCTGTGTCGGATACCTTCGGGGCCGCTGTGCACCGCAATATGCTTGACGCAGGCAGCCGCTTTCATATAATTTTCATCATGCCCCTGCAGTCCTTTTACAAATCCGATGCCCATCCGGGAAGTCAGATAAGGGTCTTCCCCAAAAGTTTCATGTCCCCTGCCCCATCTGGGGTCCCTGAATATATTGATATTGGGCGACCAGAAAGTCAGCCCCTTGTAAATTCCCGTATCATCCGACGCCTGCTGCATATTAAATTTCGCACGGCCCTCCGTGGAAATGGCATCCGCAACCTGCTCTATCAGCTCCTCGTCAAAAGTTGCCGCAAGTCCGATGGACTGCGGAAACACCGTGGCCACGCCGGCTCTGGCCACCCCGTGCAGGGCTTCGTTCCACCAGTTATACGCCTTCAGACCCAGCCGCTCCACCGCCGGAGCCGTATGTACCGTCTGCTCCGCCTTCTCCTCCAGCGTCATCTGTGCCACCAGCTCCCTGGCACGCTCCCTGAATGCCGCTATTTTACTGCGATTTTCCGTGATATCCATAATGTTCCTCATTTCTGCGCCTCTCGCGCCCGTATTCTTCCGGAGGACAGCCCCTCCCCCGGTATACAATGCAGGGCCTACGCCCTTCAAACAGTTTCTTAGAATCAGTATACTACAAGAATGCTGAAAATGCACTCCATTTTTAGGAATGCGCCGCTCCGTTCCTCCGGCCGGTCCCATCTTTTGTCATCCTCTTGTGAAAACAGTCCGTATGGCACTCATTACCTGTCTGAATTGTTACGAAAAAATACAATGTTTGCATTTTAGAACTTTTTTTCCCGGTCTGAATATGGTATAATGCCGAAATAGAAAGGCATTATTTCGGCTGTTGATTCCATGTGCGCCTCGGCGCACATAGGTGTGGTTTCATGCCGAAATAGAAAGGCATTATTTCGGCTGTTGATTCCATGTGTGCCTCGGCGCACATAGGTGTGGTTTCATGCCGAAATAGAAAGGCATTATTTCGGCTGTTGATTCCATGTGCGCCTCGGCGCACATAGNNNNTGCCGAAATAGAAAGGCATTATTTCGGCTGTTGATTCCATGTGCGCCTCGGCGCATATAGTTGTGGTTTCATGCCGAAATAGAAAGGCATTATCTCGGCTTCTGTTTCCATGTGCGCCTCGGCGCATAAAATTATGGTATAATAAGTCCATATTTGTGGCATGAAGAGGCTGAATGGCCATAAATACCATGATTGGTTTGTAATCATGGATAATAATTCTAAACTTCCCTCCAGATGCCGGAAGGACGGTTCCATTATTTCTTCGGTACAGCTGGAGTTTTTATTGTACCCCCATATTAAATAAAAAAGCAAAGGAGAGATGAAAACATGTCCGGGGAAAAAAAGATCTCCCGCCGCAGGGAGATGAGAAAAAGCCTTAACGGCAGAATACTGAAAAACACCATTCTCAACATTCTGGTACTGGTAATTGTATGTTGTGCCATTATGGCGGCTGCCATGCAGTCTCTGGCCAACAACATTTTGCTGGACAGCTTACAGCCCATGGCACGGCAGTCTGCCAAAACAGTGGAGGCCAATATCCATATGCTTGCAGACCGGATGATGAACATCGCAGAAGATTCCCGCCTGAATGAGGCGGCGGACGCCGGGGTTCTTCAGGAAAACCGCAGTCAGGTACTGACCCAGGCCGCCGAAATTTACGAACTGCATACCATCGGTCTCTATGACCCGGAAGGCCATCTGGTTCAGGGAATCGGCGGCGCACCCCAACAGCTGGAGAGCGGCTTTTTTGCCCTTCTGCGGGAGACGGATAACCTGACTACCGACGCATCCACCAGATTTCAGGACCAGCTGGGCATCACCATGGGTATGCCGGTGAAAAAGGATGGGGAAACCTCTCTTTACGTGGTAGGCGTGTATAAATATGACGCCCTCCATGACGTTATCAGCAGCATTAACCTTGGCAGGCACGGCATGGCCTACATGGTAAACCACGATGGCGCCGTCATCGGTCATCCTGATCAGTCCATGATTCTCTCCGGAACCACAATGGCCCAGCTTGGCGGAGGGGATCAGGATACCGTCCAAAGAGTAACCAGTGACGAAACCGGAGCCACGGAATTTTCCGTGGACAGCAAAATCATGCTGGCGGCATTCTCCCCCATCCGCGGAACCCAGTGGTCCTTGGTCATTCAGGTCCCCAAGGCAGACTATAGTTCCTACATCAATGGCGCCATGATGGTTGCAGTGCTGGCCACCTTCACGGTGCTGGTGGTCTCCATACTGCTGGTTCTGCGCCTGGCCCGTTCCATCTCCCGGCCGGTAAAGAACGTCACGGAGCGTATGATTACCTTATCCGATGGTGATCTCCACACCGAAGTAAGTCAGATCCGGTCCGGAGATGAACTGGAAGTCCTCACCCGGACCCTGGGCGATACGGTGGAGCGTGTCAACCACTACATATCGGATATCCAGCAGGTGCTCACCCAGGTGGCCGAAGGGAATTTGCAGACGGAGCCCCAGGTGGACTACAAAGGAGATTTTGCCCTGATACGCGCAAGCCTGTGTACCATTCTCCAGTCCATGAACGAAACCATTTCCGGGTTCCGGTCTGCCGCCAACAGACTGGCCGAAATGTCCGAATCACTCAGCAGCCAGTCGGGCCATCTTTATCAGGCCTCCATGGAGCAGACAAAGTCCACGTCAGAGCTGGTGGGCGAGGTTTCCCATGTGAAAGAGCAGCTTGTCAGCCTCACTGACAGCAGCACCCAGACCAGGGAGAAGACAAACGAGATTTCCGGATGTATCCGGGAGGCCGGCACCCTTATGGAATCGCTCTCCGGCGCCATGGACGACATCAGCGCCAACGCACAGAAAATAACACAGATCGCCAAATCCATTGAAGACATTGCCTTTCAGACAAATATTCTGGCCCTCAACGCCTCTGTGGAAGCCGCACGGGCCGGCAGCGCCGGAAAGGGTTTTGCCGTGGTGGCAGAGGAGGTCCGGCAGCTGGCCAGCAAGAGCAGCGAAGCCGCACAGAGTGCCGCGGACACCGTCAGCAATACCAGGACCATTATCCAGAACGGCGTGGAACTGACTACTGCGGCCGTAGGTTCCCTGCGCAATATTTCTTCCGTCTCCGTCCAGATCGGCGAAATCACCCACCGGCTGGCCGCCGCTGTTCAGGGTCAGAAAAACGCTTTGGTCATCATGGAAGAACGGATTGAAACCATCTCCGGCATTGCAGAAAGAAATCTGCAGAATGCCGGCGACACAGAACAGTCCAGCAGTGTGCTGGCAAAGGAAGCGGAAGCGCTCCGTTTCCAGGTAAAGAAATTTGTTGTGAAGGAGGAAACGCGAAAATGAGACGGATACTGCGCATTTTGCCGGCACTTCTGCTGGCAGGGTTTCTGACAGCCTGCGGCAGTGACGGAACTGCCCTTCAGGATGGCTATTACACGGCCCAGGCGGCAGAGTACAGCCACGGCTGGAAAGAATACATCACCATTATGGTCAAAGACGGAAGCATCGTCTCTGTGGAATATAATGCCGAAAACGCCAGCGGCTTTATCAAGAGCTGGGACAATGCTTATATGCAGGCAATGCTTCATGCCCAGGGCACCTACCCCAACCAGTACACCCGCTATTACGCAGGCCAGTTTCTGGAAGGGCAGGGCCAGGGCTCCATTGATGCCCTGACCGGAGCCACTTCCTCTTACGGCTCTTTCCAGAAACTGACGGCGGCAGTGCTGGAGCAGGCCCGGAAGGGAGATTCCAGCATTGTATTTGTGGATACATCACATTGATTCCCCGGCCATGTGCGGGTCAGAGAAGCCGGATTTATGACATTACGCACTGGGGGAAGAAAGGAAGAATATGAAAATCATCGACGCTCACGCCCATGTAGTACAATGTATTGCGGGAACCGGTTCCCAGGGAGAACTGCGCCCCTGCGGAGGAGGCAGGGCAGTCTACGCCTCCGGCCAGGTTTTCCAGATGCTGCCGCCGGAAATCGGGGAATATGACGCCACCCCCGAAGCCCTTCTGAAAGTCATGGATGCCCATGGGGTGGAAAAAGCGGTCCTTCTGCAGGGAAACTTTTTCGGATTCCAGAATCTCTACACCCACGAAGCCATCCGGAAATACCCTGACCGATTTACCGGAGCCGCCACTTACGATCCTTTTTCTTTTCAGGCAGATAAGATCAAAAAACATCTTTTCCAGGAACTGGAGTTCAAAATCATAAAGTTTGAAGTCAGCAACGGCTCCGGCCTGATGAGCTACCACCCGCCGGTTGACCTGGACGGGGAAGTCATGCATCAGGTATACCGCCACGCAGCGGACCACGGCCTCACGTTTGTCATTGACATCGGCAGGCCCCGGAATGTCTGCTGGCAGGTGGATGCCCTGCGGAATGCCATCCTGCGTTATCCGGAGATGAATTTTGTCATCTGCCATCTCCTGGCGCCCCAGCTGGGAGACGACGAACTGCTGCAGCAGTCCCTGGAAAAACTTGCGCTGCCCAATGTCTGGTTTGACCTGGCGGCGCTATGCCTGAACAGCAGGCCGGAAACCTTCCCCTATCCTGCAGCACGGAAATATGTGAAATACGGTGTGGATATTGTAGGCGCCCATAAACTCATGTGGGGAAGCGACATGCCCTCCGCCATGACAAATGATACCTACCGGCATTTCATTGATTTTGTATCGGAAAATCCATTACTCCGGGAAGAAGAAAAAAAACAGATTTTCTACGACAACGCACGGAAACTGTACTTTGGCGACGCCTGAAAGCGCCAGGCTCCGATGAAATTCTTCCTCTCTGTACAAGTATTCACACAGTCAGGAAAAGGAACCGGTCTCCCTCTCCTTCTCTGATAATCGCCGTTCGAACCGGTCCTTTCGGGTGTGGGCAGGTATTTCCGTGGGATACGCTCCGCTGAAGCAGGCATTACAGTAATGGCAGCTGCCGGTCAGCAGGGAAAGCTGTTCTACCGGAAGATAGCCCAGGGAATCCGCACCGATCCTGCGGGCGATTTCGTCAGTGGTATATTGGCAGGCGATCAGATGCTCTTCCGAGTCAATATCCGTTCCGTAGTAGCAGGGATGGAGAAACGGCGGCGAAGAGACCCTCATATGGATCTCTTTGGCGCCCGCTTCCCGCAGCAATGTCACGATACGCCCGCTGGTTGTCCCCCGTACAATGGAGTCGTCGATCAGCACCAGGCGTTTGCCCCTCACCGCATCTTCTATGGCGGAAAGCTTGATCCTCACTTTATCAAGACGGTCTCCCGG